>NZ_CAMBTS010000042.1 GCF_945870625.1 Novosphingobium sp. Chol11
TCCGCCATCAACCGGTCAAGCTCTGCGTGGAAGTGACGCAGGCGGCCTTCCTGCTCGCTCCACAGTGGCCCGCGAAAGCCGCGCGAGCGCGAGCCTTTCTGCACGACGGGCAAGAGGTCGCTATCCTGATCGAGCACTTCGCCCAGACACGGCGGCTCGCCCAGCCGGGTGTGGATGACATCTGGCCGCGTGCGGCCTGAAAGATCAACCTCGCTGCCCAGCCCCATCCACGCAGGCGCGCCGTAACCCGGCGCATCGACATGGCGATAAAGGATGCAGGTGTCATAGGTGAACTGGTTCGGATCGGTCGCGTGCGGCAAAAACCGGTGGAGGAAGATCGCCTCGGGGTGGCACCCGATCTGCACGTTGGGAAAGATCGAATAGACCACGGAGTCCGAAAGCTGGCTGTCGCTGAACCGCTCGTAGCGCAGGCCCAATTCGTCCGAGCGCTTGCGCTTGGCGTGTTGCACCGCCACGCGGGTGTCGCGCGCGGTGCCCTCGTACGTTTCAGGATCGATGCCCGCATCGCGCAGCATCATCGCGATGCCGGGGTTCACGCCTTCCTGATCGGGAAAGCGCGGGCTGGGCTGCGCAAAAGGCACGAACTGGCGGCTGAGCCCGCCCGGCCAGAGATCGATCTGCGTGCGATCATCCATCAGGCACTGGGTCTGCGGATGGACTGCGTGCAAATGATAGATTTCGGCAAAGGCATCCACCCCGCCCTTCCAGTTCGCGCCCCAGTCAGAGCGGCGATGCTGGACGACATACATCTGGTCGATCTCGTAAAGCTCAAGCTGCGGCAGGATCGGCCCCAGAAACTCGCGCAGCGGCTTGATGCTGTCATCCATCGCGATGAACACAAGGCCCGCTGCCGTCTCGCAGAGCACCGATACCAGATCGTGCTCGTGGCACAGCACTTCCGGGCGGAACGTGCCCGCATCGGTCACTTCGATGTTGCGCCCTTCGAGATCGAATTTCCACGAATGGAACGGGCAGGTGAACTGCGCCACAGAGCTCAACTCAGCCGAGACCAGCTGGCTGCCGCGATGCGGGCACACATTGTAATGCGCGCGGATCACGCCATCGTCGCCGCGCACGATAATGAAGCTTTCCGGCCCGATATCGAACTTCATGAAATCGCCGGCTTCCGGAATATCGGAGGCAGGGCCTGCCAAGAGCCAGCTGCGGGCGAAAACCCGGTCCCATTCCGCGCGCGCGTATTCAGGATCGAAGTACCGCCCCGGTCCTGGCCGGCCGGTGCCGTTGTCGATGCGCGGCGCGTGATCGTTGAAAGCATGGGGGGCGCCGGTATGGATGTTCCACAGATCGAAATCGGTCTTCATGTCCATCTCCTGTAAAAAGCGAATGGCTGCCCGTCATCGACGCGCAGCCATCCCCCCCATCTGTCGTCTCCTCAAACCCGGCAGATCACAGCCCGCCGAATTTGACACCCAGTTCGGCCCCGAAATAGCGCGGAGCGCCGAAGTTCGAATTGAGCCACAGCCCGGCCACATTCTGCGAGGCGATCCGGTAGCGCTGATCGGTCAAGTTGCGGCCGATCACCCGGACATAGTACTGATCGTCGATCTGCGACAAAGTCAGCGAAGCGTTCACCAAGGTGCGCGCGTTGAGGAAAGTGTTGCCGCGCGGATCATCGATCGCCTGTGTATTCAAGTTGCGCGCGGTATAGGCCGCCGAGGCGTTGGCGACGAGCTTGTATCTGTCTAACACTGGCACCTGATAAGTGCCGTCCAACGTCCACTGCCACTTGGGCGCGCGGTCGAGCGGGGCGGTGGCGAGGTTATACCCCGCGCCCGGTGCCGTGTACTGGTCATACTTCCCGTCCTGGAAGCCCAGCACGCCGCGTAGCGTGAAGCCCTGGAACAATTTCGCGGTCGCTTCCGCCTCGATACCCTTCACCGTGGCGCTCGCCGCGTTGACGAAGATCGTCACCTGGTTCGACTGGCCATTGACGATGAGCGGCACATTGAGCTGCTTCTGCAGATCCCTGTACTTCACGTAGAACCCGGTGAGGTTAAAGCGCAGACGGCGATCGAACAGTTCGCTCTTCACGCCTGCTTCAAAGCTGTCCGCCGTTTCGGGACGGGTCGCCCGGGCAGCGGCGCGGAACACGTCATTGTTCGTGAACGGCGCAAAGCCGCCGATCTGATCGTTGAAACCGCCGCCCTTGAAGCCGCGCGAATAAGTCGCGTAGAGATAGAGGTCCTGCTGCGCCTGCCAACCAAGACTGGCGCGGAAGGTTGGCTTGCGTGCCGTGTTGCGCACGGTAACGACGCCCGCCGTATACTTGAACACGCTGGCGTCGAGCGCTTCGTTGAGCTGGATCGTGGGATCAAAGCCGCCGTTCAGCGTGGGGATGAACGCCTGCTGGCGGCCGAACCACTGCTTGTCTTCCCATGTATAGCGCGCGCCCGCCGTAAAGCTCAGCTCCGGGGTGATCTTGTAGGTGCCCTCGGCAAAGATCGCCTTGGAGCGAGATTTCTGCGCGTTGCACAGGAGGTACGGGGTGTCGTTCCAATTGCCGAACGGCAACGGACCGTTGGTCAGATCGAGGAAGCCGAGAATCTGCGAAACGCAGAAATCGATCGATTCATGCTGGTAAAATCCGCCGATCACCGCGTCGAACGGACCGCCAGTGTCGGTGGCGAAGCGCAATTCCTGCTGGAAGGTGCGGCGATCATCGTCGCGCGTCGCATCAAAGAAAGAAAGCGGCTGGCCGTCAGCCGCAATCGGCACCGCGCCGGCATAAGAGTTGGGAATGCGCGAGCGCTGGCTGCGCCACCCGGTCACCGAAGTCAGCTTGCCGAAATCGAAATCGATGTCGGCGTTGAAATAGAAGCCGTCGACCGAAATCCGCTGGCCGCTCTGCATCTTGAGCAGCGCGTCCTCGCGGTTGGAAACCGCCGCATTGTTCAGCGGATCGTTGCTGTTCGGATTGGGACGGATCGCACCGACCAGATCGGTGAGAAACGGAGCAGTGCCGGTAAACAGGCCGTTCTCGTTGACCGAAGGCACGGTTTCCGAACGATCGCGGATGCGCTCATACTGCGCCAGCAGATGAATGCGGTCACTCGGCTCCCACAGCGCCTTGGCGCGCATGGAGATCACTTCCTTACCGCCGATCCTCCTGCCATCGAGGCAGCCCGTCGCGCCGTTGAACTTGTTCGGCACAAAGCCGGTGACCGGGCCATAGCAAGCGCCATTGCGGTAAAAGCCGTTGTTGTTTTCCGAACCGACCACGAAGCGCAGCGCCAGCTTGTCGGTCACGGGCACATTCGCGGCCAGTTGCACATTGCGCGTGTTGAAGTTGCCCAACTGGACCCGGCCCTCGACGCCGATCACGCCCTGCACGGGGCGCTTGGTGCGCACCGTCACCGCGCCGCCCGTGGTGTTTTTGCCGAAAAGCGTGCCCTGCGGCCCGCGCAGCACTTCGACTTGCGCGATATCGAAGGTATCGAGCAGCTGCGTCTGCACCGAGGCAACGACAAAGTCATCGACCAGCACCGCGACCGGCGGCTCGAAATAGACGATGATCGAGGTTTGGCCAACGCCGCGCATCGCGAACGAAGCCGCGTTGAAATTGGTGATCGTGTTCGCCGAGAAATTGGGCACGAAGGCCGCCAAATCGCCGATATCGCGCGGGCTGACCTGCCGGATCAACTGGGAATCAATGGCCGAAATCGCGACCGGCGTGGTCTGCAAGTTCGAATTGCGGCGCAGCGCGGTCACCACGATCTCGCCAAGACCCTCGTTCGTGCCGGTTTGCGGGGCCGCTGCCGTGTCCGCTGGCGCCGCCGCCTGCGCATCGGCCGCATGAGCCAGCGAGGGCATGGCCGCCCCTGCTGCAATCAGCGCCGCAGCCGCGCTCGAACGCCAAAGAAAATGCCGTACCATCCCAATCTCCTCCGCCCCGCCATCACTGCGAGTTGGCGTGAGAGATAACACGAAATAGGCCCAAAGCAAGCAGACATGAATGTTTTTTTAGTGCGCGGGCCAATTCTGCCAGCGGTCTTGCGCGCGGGGGGCGGCAAGCGGCGCAGCGCGCGCGCCTAGCTTCCCCAAATAACAAGTCAGGCATGATTGTTTTTGTCAGCGCCCGCGCTATCATCGCGGGACGAGAGCCCGAGTGGGCCACCCTTGGGACAGGAATAGGAAGGTTTTCGAGTGGCATTCAGCTTCCTCTCGCGTTTCCGCATCCGGACAGACAGCGAGGCCGATTTCATCGCGCTGGCGCAGCAAATGGAAGCGCTTGCGCCTTCCGAACCGGCCACGCTCGCCTACAAGTTCTATCGGCTGGGCGAGCCGGGCATGTTTGCGGTCTATGAAAGCTTCGTCGATGAAGCGGGCGATCAGGCACACGGTGCCTATCCCCACAACAAACCCCTGATCGAGCAGATGATCGCCTGCATGGACGGCATGTATGAGCGCGAACTGCTGTTCGATCTCGAGTCCGCGACGTGACCCCTACTCTGGCCGCACGGCGCTCGTCCCATCAACCTGACATGGCGCTTGTTTCGGCGCTCGCCCGAACGATTCTGAGGTAAACGCGCATGCCCATCATCGCAAAACGTCCCAACCTCCTGTGGCTTTCGATCATCACTTTGGCCGCCTCGGTTACGGCAGCCTTGCAGGCCGCCCCGCCGGAGCCCGGCGCGCGGATCAAGTCGGTCGACGACCTGAACTCAAGCGGCGGCGCGCGCATCGACCCTGCCACCGCGCCCGGCCGCCCGCTGTTCGAGCAAAACTGCGCGATGTGCCATCTCGGCGGCGTGGCCAAGGCGCCCTCCCCGCAATTCCTCGGCATGCTAGCGCCCGATGCGATCGTGGCGTCGCTCAGTAGCGGCGTCATGCGCACGCAGGCCGCGATGCTCTCGCCTGCGCAGCGCATCGAGGTGGCCGAATATCTGACCAAGACGCCCTACGCTTCCTACCAGCGCCCCGCACCGCCGAAGCAATGCGCCGGGCCGGCGGCCGCGTTCGACCTCACCGATGTGCCCGGCGCGATCGGCTGGGGCCGCGACAACCGGCGCTTTGTCCCCGCCAATGTAGCGGGGCTGGGCAAAGGCGATCTGCCCCGGCTCAAATTGCGCTGGTCCTTCGCTTATCCCGCCTCCAGCCATGCGCGCTCGCAGCCGACCGTGGCATGGGGCACGCTGTTTGTCGGCAGCCAGGACGGCACCGTCTATGCCTTCGATCCCAAATCCGGCTGCACCAAGTGGAGCACCCGGCTGAGCGCGGAGATCCGCACCGGGATCGTGGCCGATCCGGTCACCAAGCGGCTCTATTTCGGCGATTTGCTGGGCAAGGCGCACGCGCTTGACGCGTTGACCGGCAAGGAATTGTGGGCTGAGCGCATGAGCGACCATGCCGACGCCACGATCACCGGCACGCCCACTTTGGGCGGTGATCTGCTTTATGTTCCGGTCTCATCGCTCGAAGTGGTGCAGGCGGGCAATCCCAATTATGCCTGCTGCACCTTCCGCGGTTCGGTGGTTGCACTCGATCCCGCCACCGGCCGCGAGGTCTGGCGCGCCTATACTGCCGGTGTGCCCACGCCGCAGGGCAAGACATCGGATGGCGCGCCGATCCTCGGCCCATCGGGCGCTCCGGTGTGGAACAGCCCAACTTATGATGCGGCGAACGGCCGGGTCTATTTCGGCTCGGGCGAAAATTACTCGACACCCGCCGACGACAACTCCGATACGGTCTTTGCAGTCGATGCCAAGACCGGCGCGCGGATCTGGCACACCCAGCTGACCGCGCAGGATGCGTGGAATGTGGGCTGCATGTTGGGCCTTGGCTCGTGTCCTACGGAAAACGGCCCCGACTATGACATCGCGGCTTCGGCCTTGCTCGTGCCCATCGGCAATGCCCAGGACATGCTCGTCGTCGGGCAGAAATCGGGTCAGGTCTGGGGCCTCGATCCCAAGACCGGCAAGGTCGCCTGGCAAACGCGCATCGGACACGGCGGCACGCAAGGCGGCGTCCACTTCGGCATGGCCGCCGAAGGTTTGCGCATTTTTGCCCCGATCAATGACATGGCCGATACCGGCGATGCGCGTGTGTATGATCCGGCAACGCGCGGCGCGGGCCTCCATGCCATTGATGCGGCCACCGGCAAGGAAACGTGGTTCGCTCGCGCGGCGGACCGCTGCGCCGGCCTCAAATTCTGCGATCCGGGCATTTCGGCGGCGGTAACGGCGGTCCCCGGCGTGGTCTTTGCCGGACATCTCGATGGCATGTTCCGCGCTTATGACAGCCAGACCGGCAAAGTGTTGTGGCAGAACGATACCACAAAGCCCGTGCCTTCGATCGATGGCCGCACCGCCAAGGGCGGCAGCATGAGCGGCTCGGGCCCGGCCGTCTGGAAAGGGATGGTCTTCGTCAATTCCGGCTACGGCATGTATAGCCACATGGCCGGAAACGCGCTGCTCGCCTACGATATCGCGCCCAAGCCTTAGCGCCTTGCGCAGAAACGGTTGGCTCCTCCCCTGCCACCCTTTCTCCGAAGAGGGCGGTGGAGCAACCTCGCACGCTGCCTTTCGCACTTGCAATGTTATCTCATATCAGTTAGCAGGTGCAGCATTGCTCGGCTCGGCCGAGTATGCGATAAGGTTGCGCGGGTTCGATGCGGAGTTCGAATGGCGGGTAATCGGATTGGCTGGCGCGATACGATCGGCTGGCTGAAAGAGATCGTCGGGCCCGATATGGCCTATGTGAATTTAGCGATGGTCTATGGCGTGGCGATCAGCCTCCTGTCTCTGGCCACCCCGATTTCAGTGCAATTGCTGATCAACAGCGTGGCCAACACCGCGCTTCCCGCCCCGCTCTGGACGCTGTCGGGACTGCTGCTGTTCCTGCTCGTGCTGGTCTCGGGGCTGAGCGCGATGCGCTACTGGATCATGGCGATGTTCGAGCGGCGGATTTATGCTCGCATCGTCGCCGAAATCACCGTCCGCACCGTCCATGCGCAGAACCCGTTCTTCGCCGATCAGAACCGCGGTGATCTGTTCAATCGCTATTTCGATATTGTCAAAGTTCAAAGCTCGGTGCCCAGTCTGGTCATCGGTGCTTTCACGATCATCCTGCAATCGACCGTGGGCCTCGTCGTCACCAGCTTTTATCACCCGTTTTTCCTCGCGTTCAACGCCTTGCTGCTGTTCGCCATCCTCTTGATCTGGATGGTCTGGTCGCGAGGTTCGATCCGCGCGGCGATCGCGCTCAGCCACGCCAAGCACGACGCCGCACGCTGGCTGGAGAGCATCGGCGGATCGAACGGCTTTTACAAGTCGAGCCGCCGCTTCGATTTTGCGATGCAGCAATCCGACGCCGTCACTGCAACGTATGTCACCCGCCACCGCAGCTTTTTCCGCTATGGCTTCACCCAGACGGTGGCCTTCCTGCTGCTCTATTCGCTGGCCAGCGCGGCGCTGCTCGCGCTCGGCGGCTCGCTCATCCTGCAAGGCCAATTGTCGATCGGCCAGCTCGTTGCGGCCGAGCTGATTCTCAGCAGCGTGTTTTACGGCGTGTCGCAGCTGGGCCAGTATCTGATCTATTTCTACGAACTGGTCGCCAGCTCCGAAGAGATTTCTCTGTTGCTCGCCGTTCCGCAGGAAAGCGCGGTTCAAGGGATTGCACAATCCCCGCGCAACGGCGCGATCCGGCTCGAAGGCGTGGTGGCCGATGGCGCGCGGTTCGATTTCGCGGTCGCGGCTGGCGAACAACTGGTCATGGTCACCGATGGCGGGGCCGAACGCGCGCTCGCACTGGTGCTGAAGCGGCACATCATCCCCGAGCGCGGCCTGATCACCATCGGCGGCACCGACATGGCCGCGTTCGACATGTACCAACTGCGCTCCGAGATCGCGGTGCTCAACCGCCCGACCATCGTCGATGTGACCATCCGCAACTACATGACTCTCTCGGCCACCGACGCAAATTCGGAAAGAGCGCTGCAAGCGCTTGAAACGGTGGGTCTGCGAGACCGTATCGCCGGCCTCAAACACGGGCTCGACACCCCGCTCGCGGCCTCGGGCTACCCGCTGTCGATTGGCGAGATGATGGCGCTCAAACTGGCCAATGCGCTGGTCGCGCGCCCGAAAGTACTGATGCTCTCGCAGCTCTACGATCTGATCCCGGCGGACCGGCTGGCGCGGGTGCTGCGCCAGCTAAAGGACGCAGGCACCACGGTCCTGCTGTGCACCGGCCGCCCCGAAGATATCGCGCTCGATGGTTGGATGCACCTTGAATCCCACCGTCAACGGCGCTTCGCCTCGCGCGACGAGCTGATCGAAGCCACGCAGCAGGCCCCAACGCAGGGAGGCCGCAATGAAGTATACCGCTGAGCACGCCGCCCATTTCAAGACGCTTTCGGCCATGCGCGCGCCCCGGATCACGGCGACGCTGGCCTGGATGCTCGTGCTGGGCATTGTGATCTCGGCGCTGATCCTCGTGCTGGTGCCCTGGGTGCAGACCGCCAATGGCAATGGCCAGGTTATCGCGCTCAATCCCGATGACCGCCAACAGCAGGTGACCGCGCTCGTCTCGGGCCGGGTCGACCGCTGGTTCGTGCAAGACGGCCAATTGGTGAATGCGGGAGATCCGATCGTGCGCGTGGTCGATCTCGATCCCGACTATCTCTCCCGCCTCACTGCCGAACGCGCACAAGTGCTCGCCGAAATCGCCGCGATCGAACAAAGCCGCACTGTTGCCAATATCGACGTCTCGCGCACAAAGCAGCTCTATTCCGAAGGTCTTGCCGCACGGCGCGAATACGAACAGACGCAGATCAAAGTGGCCGATGCCGGGGCCAAACTTGCCGAAGCGCGCGCCAAGATCAACCGCATCGACATCCAGCTCAAGCGACAGTCGGCCCAGTTGGTCCGCGCGCCGCGCGATGGCCGGATCCAGCAGGTCAACGCCGCCACCGGCAGTGCGATGGTCTCGGCCGGAACCGTGCTGGCGGTCATCTCGCCCGAGCGCATCGAGCGCGCGGTCGAACTTTACGTGGATGGCCGCGATGTACCCATCGTCCGCCCCGGCCGTTATGTCCGGCTAGAGTTCGAAGGCTGGCCCGCGATCCAGTTCAGCGGCTGGCCCTCGGTGGCGCTGGGCATGTTCGATGCGCGGGTCCGCGCAATCGACCCCAATGCCACATCCGATGGCTCGTTTCGTGTGCTGGTCGAGCCGATGCCGGGCGCTCCCGCCTGGCCGGGCAGCCAGTTTGTCCGCCCGGGCGGCAAAGTGCGCGGCTGGGTGCGCGGGCAGACGGTGCTTGCCGGCTATGAGCTGTGGCGCCAGCTCAATGATTTCCCGCTCGAATTCGGCGTCCGCCCCAAGATTGCGGCGAAGAGCGAGGGCAAGGATAAGGTATCGTCAGAGAAGTCTGACGATGAAGAGATCAAGAAAAAATGATCCGCCGTCTGGCAGTGCCAGTTTTCGCGCTCGTCTTTGCGCTGGGCACCGGCACAGCGTTTGCGCAAGCCGCCCCGCTCACGCTTGAAGAAGTGCTGCGCTCCTCCGCGCGCTCGGCGCCCCAGATTGTCGAGGCACTGGCGCGCGTTCGCCAGGCCGAGGGCCGCGCGCTGAGTGCGCAGGGCGCGTTTGACACCGTGTTCGACGTCGATGGGCAGACGCGGCTGACCAGCTACTACACCAGCTACTACGACGGCACCGAAGTCGAAGGCCGCGCCACCCGCCCGTTTACCAATAACGGCGGCTATCTCTATGGCAGCTATCAGGTTTCGCGCGGCCGGTTCCCGATCTACGAGGATCAGAACTACACCAACCAGCTAGGCCAGTTCAAAGTCGGCGGGCTTTATGCGCTGCTGCGTGACCGGGTGATCGATGAACGGCGCACCCGCCGCGCGCTTGCGGGCAAGGATATCGACGTCGCGCGGTTCGAGGCCGAAATGGTCGCGATCGGGGTGCAGCGGCGCGCGGTCGATGCCTATCAGAACTGGGTGGCCGCAGGCCTCAGGCTGCAGGCTTACCGCGATCTTCTGGCGCTGGCCGAGAAGCGGCGCGGCGGCATCGGCCGCCAGATCGCGTTGGGCGCGCGGCCCGCCATCCTGCTCACCGAGAATGATCAGAATCTGGTCCGCCGGCGCGGCCTCGTTACCCGCGCCGAACAGGATTTATCAAGCACGGCCAATGCCTTGTCGCTTTATTTGCGCGATGATGCGGGCACGCCGATCACCGTTTCGGCCGAGCGTCTGCCCGCCGACGCCAAGGCGCTGACCGGGCTGGCCGGGGTCAATCGCGCCGTCGCGGCCACCGCGCGGCCTGATTACCAGACAGTGCTGAACCGGATCGATCAGGCGACCACCCGGCTGATGCTGGCGCAGAACGACCTTTCGCCCCGGCTCGATCTGCGCGGCGAAATGAGCAAGGACGTGGGCCGCATCGGCCCCGGCGGAAGCAGCCGCACTCCGTTTGAGGCCATCGTCGGCTTCCGCTTCACCGTGCCCCTGCAAAACCGCGCCGCCAAGGGCCGCATCGCCGAGGCGCAGGCCGAACTATCCGCGCTCGACCAGCGCAGCCGCTTCCTGCGCGATCAGATCGCGGTCGAGGTCGAAGGGATCGTCATCGCCGTTACCGGGGCCGAGCGGCTGGCGGCCATTGCCGAGCAGGAACGCAGCCTCGCCGACCGCCTCGCCGCCGCCGAGCGCCGCGAATTCGAGCTGGGCGCGGCGGACTTCTTCCTAGTCAACCAGCGCGAGGAGACCGCCAACGACGCGCGTGTCCGCCTGATCGACGCGCAGGCCCGCATCGCCTCGGCCCGCGCCGAACTCGCCGCCGCGACGGCAGACCGCGAAGCCCTCCTGATCCCCGCCGCGCCCGCCGCAGGGGTTGGTGCGGACCAATAGCGCAAAAGGTGCTCGCCCCGCGCGGAAGGCTGGCGGGCACAATTGGATTTCTCGTGAAGGGCTAACCGATCAGGCGCGCACCCGCGTCTTGTCGGGATCGTAATGCGCAAAACGCGCGACGGTGCAGCCGATGCGCTTTTGATGGCCGTCCAGCTTGCCGATTTCAAGCGCAGTGCCAAGCGCCGTCTGCGTCACATCGAGCCGCGCCAGTGCAATTGTCTTGCCCAGCACCGGCGAACGCATGGCGCTGGTCACTTGGCCCACCTGCACCCGCCCGGCGAAAACCGGATCACCATGCCCGATGGCCTCTGCGCCTGCCACATCGAGCCCCACCAGCGCCCGCTGAGGATGCGCGCGCCGCCGCGCCAGCGCCTCGCCGCCGATAAAGTCCGCGCGCTTGTGCCTGGCCACGGCAAAGCCGATGCCTGCCTCGAACGGATCGGTCTGGTCGCAAAACTCGTACCCGGCAAAGATCAACCCCGCCTCGATCCGCAGCATATCGAGCGCGTCCAGACCAGCGGGCAGAACCCCATGCGGCGCGCCCGCCGCGATCAGCGCATCCCACAGATCGGGCGCGTTTGCAGGATGGCACCACAGCTCATAGCCAAGCTCACCCGAATAGCCAGTGCGCGAGACGACCACCGGGATCGTGCCGAGCCGACCGGTGGTAAAGCGAAACCAGCCCAGCTCGGCAATGCTTGGCCGGTGCGCCGGCGTCGCCACCAAGGGGCTGAGAATCGCGCGCGATAGCGGCCCCTGAAACGCCAGATTGGCGAGTTGCTCGGTCGACGTGCGCACCCACACCGACAAACCCCGCTCCGCCGCCAACTGCCGCAGCCAGACGCCGGTCCAGTCCTCTCCGCAAACGAGGCGGAAGGCCGCCGGGCCGAGCCGGAACACTGTGCCATCGTCGATCATCCCGCCGGAGGCGTGACACAGCGCGGCATAGACCACCTGCCCGATTGCCAATTTGGTGATGTCGCGGGTAGTCGCCAGATCGAGCAAAGTTTCCGCATCCGGCCCGGTCACCTCGAACTTGCGCAGCGCCGACAAGTCGATCAGCGCGGCTTTGGTGCGGCAAGCCCAATATTCGGCGATGGCCCCATGGTTGGTGTAGGCGCTGGCCAGCCAGAAGCCGCGATAATCCACAAACTGGCGGGTGAGCTCGGCCGTCCGGGGGTGAAACCCGGTATCGCGGGTCAGGCGCGGCGGTGCCTCGGGGCTCATGCGGTGGGCACTGGCGGGGCGAAACCCGGCGCTCTGGTCATAAATGCGGACATGGATGTCGGTAGGCTCCCAGGCATTGGCGGGATCGATATCATCGGCGCAGGACGAGGTGGCGCACACCAGATCGGTTAATACGCGCAGCAGAACATAGTCGCCGGGCCGCGACCATGGCTCGTCCATCGTGATCTGGTCATCCGGCCCGACAATCGTGTTGTAGAAGAAATTGATCGCGGGCCAACCCGCGCGCGGGGCCACGCCGTAGTCCTGCAGCGCCGCGTTGAAATTCTCGCTGCAGCTGGGATGCCCGGGATAGCCTTGATCTTCGTAGTACTTCGCGGTGCAAGCGAGCAGAAAGGTATCGTGCCGCCCCACCGTATCCTGCACGATTTCGACCAGCGGGCGCTGCGCCGCATCGAAAAACTTGGCGTGCAGCCCTGGCGCGGAAAACGCATTGCCCATGATCGTGCGCGTGGTGGTGGGGTCCAGCCCCATCTCGCGCCCCTGCGCCAGCGCCGCCGCATCGAACGCAAGGAAATCCGAGCATTGCTTGCCCGCCACATCGATGATCTGGATATAATCGCCTGCCTTGACGCGAAAGGCGCTCGCAGTTGCGGCTGCGATGCGCCATTTCTCGGTCACTGCGGCGAGCGGTTCGGGCAGATCGTCGCAAGGCTCGGCACGGGTCAACCGCGCGTGTAGTTCGGTCGGCGGATCCTGCGCATCGGGGGCCATCGGCGCGCCGGGTGCGGAAAGCGTTGCCGTGAGCGTCGCATCGGCCCGATATTCATAGCTCGCGCCCGCAGCCGACTCCGTGCCGAACAACGCGATTTCCTGCACTCCGCTGTCGGAATGAACCGTCAAAGCGCCCGGCTGCAGCCCCTCCGGATCGATCACGCGCAGCACATCGCCCGGCGCGAGGCGAAACGTGCGCGACCCGCCACCGGGAACGACAACAGGCGCGTTCATAAGCGCATCACACCGTTTCGCCCGACGCCAGAAACGCCTCGAGGCTGTCGTCGAGCGCGTCCATCCAGTTGGTATGGTGGCGCGGCGACATCGTGCCGGTCAGCACCGAGCGGTAGGAATGATTGCGATATCCCATGATGTCGTGCTCCTTATCGTGCTCCCATTGCTTGAACAGCGCGGCGACCGTCTCGGTATCGAGATCGGGATAATCGGTTGCGGCAATCAACTGGCACACATAATCGGCCTGAAAATCGATCTGTTCGGATGGATCGGCGCAGGCCCGGTCGCGCGCAACCCATGCCGCATTGTCCGCCGCGCGCGCCTCGGCATCGGGGATTGGCAGGCGGCCGAGGATCAGATCGCGGACATACCACGCCTGCGCATCGAACATGTTGAACGTGAAAAACTGATCCTGCATGCCGATGTAGAAAAGCTTCGGATTGTGCTGCCACACCACGCCCTGCCACAAGTTGTCGGGATAGAGCACGTTGTTCGTGACCAGCCGCAGATCGTCGGCAAGAAAGGGAAAATGGTGCTGATAGCCGGTGCACAGCACGATCGCGTCGACATGTTTGGTGGTGCCGTCGAGGAAAGTGGCGGTATGGCCCGCAACTTTGGTCAGCAGCGGCTTCTGGCTGAATTGCTCAGGCCAATCGAACCCGAGCGGGCGGGTGCGATAGGAGAACGTGACCGAGCGCGCGCCATATTTGATGCATTGGGTGCCGATGTCTTCGGCGGAGTACGAGCTGCCGATCATCAGCACGTCTTTGCCCGCAAACTCGTCGGCCGAGCGGAAATCGTGCGCATGGAGCACCCGGCCTGGAAAGGTCTCGATGCCCTCGAACGTCGGCACATTGGGCGTGGAGAAATGGCCACAGGCGACGATCACATAATCGAAGGTTTCGCTGTAAGTGCGGTCAGCTTTGTTGTCCTTCACCGTTACGGTGAAAAGCTGCGCCGCCTCGTCCCAGACCACACCCTTCACCGGGCTGTCGAAGCGGACCGTGTCGCGCACCCCGGCACGCTCGACCCGGCCCATGATGTAATCATGCAGCACCGCGCGCGGGGGATAGGAGGGGATGGCGCGGCCGAAGTGCTCTTCGAAGCTGTAATCGGCGAATTCGAGGCATTCCTTGGGGCCGTTCGACCATAGATAGCGATACATCGAACCGTGCACCGGCTCGCCATACTGGTCGAGCCCGGTGCGCCAGGTGTATTTCCACAGGCCGCCCCAATCGTCCTGCTTTTCAAAGCAGACCACCTCGGGAACCTCGACGCCCTTGGCCTTCGCGCTCTGGAAGGCGCGCAGCGCGGCAAGTCCGCTGGGCTCCGCGCCAATGATCGCTACTCGCTTGGTCATGCCATCCCTCGCTTGGTCCCGGATGCCGGGCGATACCGAATTTATGTCATTAGCAGCGCGTTAGCACCCACTTAGCAGTCCAGCGTCGTGTCGCGCTCCCATTGCGTCAAGTGCCGCGCATAATCGTTCCACTCGCCGTGCTTGAGCTTGAGGTAAGCGGGTACCAACTCGGGCATCGCGGCGGTGAGCACCTCGCTCGCTTCCAAGGCGCGCAGCGCATCGAGCAGGTTGAGCGGCAGCTTGGGCGGTGTGCCGACCACCAAGTGGCCTTCGGTGTACATATTGTTGGTCTGGCGCGGGCCGGGATCAAGCCGCCGCGCCATGCCATCAAGGCCGGCAGCGAGCGCCAGGGCAGGCAGCAGGTAAGGATTGGCCGCGCCATCGGCGAGACGCAGCTCGAACCGGTCCGGTTCGGGAACGCGGATCATGTGGGTGCGGTTGTTGTCCGTCCAGGTCACCGAATTGGGCGACCATGTCGCGCCCGAGACCGTGCGCGGCGCGTTGATCCGCTTGTAACTGTTGACCGTGGGGTTGGTGATCGCGGCCATCGCCGGGGCGCTGCTCAGCACGCCGCCGATGAAGTTCTTTGCCAGATCGGTGATATCCGCGCCGCCATCGAACGCGTTGGTCGCGCCCTGCCACAGCGAGAGATGGATGTGGCAGCCATTGCCGGTGAGGTTGGCAAACGGCTTCGGCATGAAAGTCGCGCGCAGGCCGTGCTTCTCGGCAACCGACTTCACCATGAACTTGAAAAACGCCATGCGATCGGCGGTGAGCAGCGCCTCGTCATACGTCCAGTTCATCTCGAACTGGCCGTTCGCGTCCTCATGGTCGTTTTGATAGGGAGCCCAGCCGAGGCTCAGCATCGCGTCGCAGATTTCGGTGATGATGTCATAGCGCCGCATCAGCGCCTGCTCGTCATAGCAAGGCTTGGCCTGGATATCAGCGGCATCGGAAATGGCGAGGCCATCGGGCGTGGTCAGAAAAAACTCGCACTCCACCCCGGTTTTGAGCGTGTACCCCAGCGCTGCCGCCTTCGCGATCTGCGCTTTGAGGGCAAGGCGCGGGCTGGCCAGGACCGGCGCGCCGCCCATCCACAGATCGGCTGCGAGCCAGCCCACTTGCGGCTTCCACGGCAACTGGATCAGGCTGGCGGGATCGGGAATGGCAAAGAGGTCGGGATCGGCCGGCGTCATATCGAGCCAGGTGGCAAACCCGGCAAAGCCCGCGCCGTTTTTCTGCATGCCAGCGATCGCGGCGGCAGGCACCAGCTTGGCCCGCTGCGCGCCGAACAGGTCGGTGTAGGAAATCAGGAAGTATGTGATGCCCTTGTCAGCGGCGACAGCCGCCAGATCGATGCTCATGGCTTCATTCCCCAACCCTTTTGAACCCAGCCCACGTCAACCTTAAAACTTCGCGCCCGGTATCCAGTCTGTCCCCGCCAGCGGTACCCGCGCCATTGCCGCTGCCTCGATCGTCAGCGCGACCAGATCCTCCGGCTCCAGATTGTGGAGGTGGCTCTTGCCGCAGGCCCGCGCGATCGTTTGCGCCTCCAAGGTCATCACCGCCAGATAATTGGCCAGCCGCCGCCCCGCCATCACCGGATCGAGCCTTGCCGCAAGCAAAGGGTCTTGCGTGGTGATCCCCGCCGGATCGCGGCCTTCGTGCCAATCGTCATAGGCCCCTGCGCTGCTGCCCAACGCCTCATACTCCGCCTGATAGCGGGGATCGTTGTCGCCCAGCGCCACTAGCGCCGCGGTGCCGATCGCCACTGCATCCGCGCCCAGCGCCAGCGCCTTGGCCACATCGGCCCCATTACGAATGCCGCCCGAAACGATCAGTTGAACCTTGCGGTGCAGCCCCATGTCCTGCAGCGCCTGCACCGCCGGGCGGATCGCAGCGAGGATCGGGATGCCGACATGCTCGATGAACACATCCTGCGTTGCCGCCGTGCCGCCTTGCATGCCATCGAGCACGACGACATCCGCGCCCGATTTCACCGCGAGCGCCACGTCATAATAAGGCCGCGTCGCGCCCACTTTGACATAGATCGGCTTTTCCCAATCGGTGATCTCGCGCAGTTCCTCGATCTTGATTTCAAGGTCGTCCGGCCCGGTCCAGTCGGGATGACGGCAGGCCGAGCGCTGGTCGATCCCCATCGGCAACGTCCGCATCTGCGCCACGCGGTCGGAAATTTTCTGCCCCAGCAACATGCCGCCGCCGCCGGGCTTGGCCCCCTGCCCGATCACCACTTCGATGGCATCGGCTTTGCGCAGATCATCGGGGTTCATGCCGTATCGGCTGGGCAGATACTGATAGACCAGATGCTGCGACTGGCCGCGCTCCTCGGGCGTCATCCCGCCGTCGCCAGTAGTGGTGCTGGTGCCCGCGATGCTCGCCCCGCGCCCCAGCGCTTCTTTCGCCTGACCCGAGAGCGCGCCAAAGCTCATACCCGCAATCGTGATAGGGATCTTGAGATGCAGCGGCTTCTTGGCAAAGCGGGTGCCCAGCCACACATCAGTGGCGCACTTTTCGCGGTATCCTTCGAGCGGATAGCGCGAGACCGACGCGCCCAGAAACAACAGGTCATCGAAATGCGGCAGCGCGCGCTTGGTGCCGCCGCCGCGAATGTCGTAAATCCCGGTGGCCGCCGCGCGGCGGATTTCGGCCAGCGTATGCGGATCGAAAGTAGCGGAATAGCGCGGCAAAGTGCGCGGGGTTTCGGAATTGTCCATCGCGGCGCTCCTCAATATGCCGAAGCGTTGTCGACGTGGAAATTGTAGAGCTGGCGCGCCGAACCATAGCGCTTGAACTGCTCGGGCGTCACGCTGTCCTCCACGCCCGCCTGCGCCAGCAGCGCCGCCAGAATCTCAAGATGTTCGGGTCGCATCTCCTTCTGGGTGCAGTCCGCGCCCAGACTTTTGACCTGACCGCGCACGAAAATGCGTGTTTCGTAAAGCGAATCGCCCAGCGCCTCGCCCGCATCGCCGAGCACCACCAGATTGCCCGCCTGCGCCATGAATGCCGACATCGGGCCGATCGATCCTTTGACGACGATGTCGACGCCCTTCATCGAGATGCCGCAGCGCGCCGAGGCATTGCCATCGATCACCAGCAGCCCGCCATGCGCGGTCGCCCCCGCCGCCTGGCTGGCATCGCCTTTGACATGGACCATGCCGCTCATCATGTTTTCGGCAACGCCCACCCCGGCATTGCCATTGATGATCACGTTCGCCTGCTGGTTCATGCCAGCGCAGTAATACCCCGCATGGCCGTCTATCTCGACTGTGACCGGCGCGTTGATGCCCGCCGCCAGCGCATGTTGCCCTCCCGGATTGCGCACCAGCCAGTGTGTCTCGTTGGTTTCGGGAAGCAGCGCGTGGAGCGCCGCATTCAGCTCGCGGCGGGTGGACCTCGCCAGATCGACCTCGGGCATCACTGCCGCTCCCAGACATAGGCGCGCGCCGGTTCCGGTTCGAAAACCCGCGCCTGCGCGATGCCCGGCAAGCCGACCAGCGCGCGATATTCGCTGCCAAACGCCACATAGCGGTCGGTCTCGGCCATCACCGCCGGCTTGCACGCGATCGGATCGCGCATCACCGCAAAGCCGTTTTCGGTGCCGATGACGAACGTGTAGAACCCATCCAGATCGACCAGCCCGGCATCGAGCGCTTCGGTCAAAGTCGCGCCTTCGCGCAGCCGCCAGCTCAGATAGCCCGCCGCTACTTCGCTGTCGTTGTCGGTCTCGAAAGTCAGCCCCTCACGCTCAAGATTGCGGCGCAGCGAGCGGTGGTTCGATAGCGAGCCATTGTGGACGAGGCACTGGTCCGCCCCGGTCGAGAACGGATGCGCGCCTGCCGTTGTCACTGCGCTCTCGGTCGCCATGCGGGTATGGCCGATGCCGTGGGTGCCCGCCATCTGTGGCAGCGCGAAGCGCGTGGCCACCGCGCCGGGTTTGCCCACTTCCTTGTAAAGCTCGATGCGTTTGCCGGAGCCGGTTACCGCAAGGTCAGGCCGATGGAGCGCCAACCAGCCGCGCACGCTTTCTTCCTCCGCCTCCGCAATCGAGAGCACCAGATGCGTATCGCGCCGCGTCACCTCGGCCTTTCCGGCCAATGCCGCGACCACGTCATCCAGCCGCTCACCGCGCAAGGTCAGCTTGATCCGCCCGCTCACGCCATCGCCATAAACCGCAAAGCCCGCGCTATCCGGTCCCCGGTCGGTCATCACCACCAGCATCTCGCCGAGCAGGCGGCCGAGATCGGGCTGGAGGCTTTCATCCTTGAGAAACAGACCGACAATTCCGCACATGGCGCGATTCTCCATTAGTCCTTCCGGATAGCGGCGCGCGCCAGCAGGATCAATTCTCAAGAAACAACATTTCCTTAAAAGAACAGGGCAACCGCGCGGCAGCCGATCATGCCCCTCCCCTCGCCTTTTCCGTCAACCTGAACTTGTTTCAGGATCCATCCTTCAGCGCATGCGGACGCTTCGGGCTTGAGGCCTCTTGCCGCGATCGAGCTCCATATCCTGCGCGCACCACTTTCGCGGCACGATGGACCCTGAAACAAGGTCTGGGTGACGCCGAAGTTGGCGGCAGAACGTCCGCGTCAGCTACCCGCCGCTTGCGCCGCCGCGCGCATAAGTGATGATCGAAAGATAGCGGATCACCCCCTTGCCCATCGCTTCGGGCCCATGCTGCGCCTGGCTATCGAACAGCAGCGTATCGCCGGGCTTCAAATCGTAGCGCCGGTCGCCGTGGCGGTAGCTGACTTCGCCTTCGAGCATATAGAGCAGCTCGGTTCCGCCATGCGAAAAGCCGGTGTAGGGCATGGCGTCTTCGCTGAGCGTGATGAGATAAGGCTCGACCGCGTAATCACCGCTGAGCAAGTGGCCCAGCAATTGGTAGACATGCCCGGCCTTTGTCCCGCGCCGCTCGATCTTCACGCCTTGCCCGGCGGCAACAAAGGAGCAATCCTGCCGCTCCTCCGCCATTGCAAACAGCGAGGAGATCGGCGTTTGCAGCGCCTGCGCCAGCGATTGCAGCGAGGTGAGCGAGGGCGATATCTGGCCGTTCTCGATCTTCGAGAGCATGCCTGTGGAAAGCCCGGCGGCGGCGGCAAGATCGGCGACGGACAAGTCCTGCTGGCGGCGCAATTGCCGCACGCGCAGCCCCAGCGCCTTTTCCAGCGCGCGCGGATCGTTGCTCGGCGCGCCCGAACCGGTCGCATAGTCTTCGGGCGGCTGCGGCAATGTTGCCATCTGCGCAGACGCCGGGCGCTTCGCCATCAATCGCTCTCCTTGCGTGGCAACCTTGCCGGTTGGCGAAGCGCAATTCAAGCAGAGGCGAGCCAATCGTGCAAATCATGCGCAAAACTGCGCGGCACAGCGACGATCCAGCCGGCCTCGCGCGGCCAGACGACGACGCCGATATGCGCGATCTGGCTGACCAGCGCAGCATTGGCGGGCAGAACGGCCGGGTCGAGATCGATGGAGAGCCCCTGTTGCAGCTTCGCGCGCGCGCCCGCGCCAGACAGCGCAAAAAGCCGGAAGCCGCCCGATTGATCGACCACCGCCGCCGCTTCGCCCAGCCGCGCGGCCAGCGCCTCGGCCCAATCGTCGGCGGCCTGCGCCGCATAGGCCAGCCACTGGCGCGGGCCGATGCCGATGAGCGCAAGGTCATCGCCGGCGCTCACATGCGGCCCTGCCACCAGCGCAAGGCCCAGCGCCGCGCCAATCGCCTGCGGCGCGCTCGCGCGGTGGGGCAGCACGGCGGCAAGGCCAAAGCCAGTGTGTTCGGCCAGATGGGTTTCAGCCACGCAGCCGCGCTCCTTCGGGATCGTAGAACACCGGATCGCAGACCTGCGCCATCACATCGGCCCCGCGCACCGGATCGTGCACGGTCACCGTTTCGCCGTGCCGCTGCGCGCCGTTTGCCAGCAGCGCCAGCGCGATGGGATGGCCAAGGATCGGCGAAAAGCAGGCCGAAGTGACATAGCCCTCGTCATTGGCGATGACAGGGGCCGCACCCCGGCGGACCAGATGCGCGCCCGCGCGAATGGCAGACTTGCCGTCGGCGGGTTTGAGCCCGACCAGCCGGGGCCGCGCCGGATCGGCCATGCCCGGCCGCAGCGCCATTTTCTTGCCGATGAAATCCTTGGTGCTCGACATCATCCGCGCCATGCCGAGATCGGCGGCCGTGACGGTGCCATTAAGCTCACCACCCGCCGCGTGGCCTTTCTCGATGCGCATCACGCCCAGCGCCTCGGTGCCATAGGGGACCATGCCGAAATCCGCGCCCGCGCCCGCAAGATGGATGAGCAATGCTGCGCCATGCTGCGCAGCAATCGCCACTTCGTAGGCCAGCTCGCCCGAGAACGACAGGCGGTAAAGCCGGATCAGGCGGCCCTCCCAGCGCAAGGTGCTCGCCGCTATATAGGGCACTGCCGCATTGGAAAGGTCCGTGTCCGGGAAAGCAGCGCTGAGCAGATCGCGCGCCAGCGGCCCGGCCACGGCATAGGTCGCCCACTGCTCGGTGACCGAGGCAGCCTGCACATCAAGATCGGGCCAGATCGCCTGCCGCGCAAAATCCAGATGCTGCATCACCCGGGCGGCGTTTGCGGTGGTCGTGGTCAGGAACCAGCGATACTCGCCAAAGCGGGTGACGGTGCCATCATCGAGCACGCCGCCATCTTCGCGCAACATCACGCCGTAGCGCGCGCGGCCCATGCGCAAACTCGACATCGTGTTGATATAGAGCCGATCCAGCAACAAGCCCGCATCGGGGCCAGTCAGTTCGATCTTGCCAAGGGTCGAGACATCGCACAGCCCGACACCGCCGCGCACCGCCTTCACTTCGCGGTCGACGCTGGTGCGCCAATGTGTTTCGCCCGGCAGCGGAAACCACTGCGCGCGTTTCCATTGCCCGGCGTCAATGAATACCGCGCCTTGCGCCGCCGCCCAATCGTGACTCGGCGTGCGGCGAATGGGGCGGAAATGCGCGCCGCGATGGTGCGCCGCGAACGCCGCGATGGCGACGGGCGTCACCGGCGGGCGCGGGCGGATCGTGCCAACCTCGGCCATGCTGCGCCCGGTTGCTGCACCAAGCAACCCGTGCCCGTTGACCTGCCCAATGCGGCCCTGATCGGTCGCCATGCCCAGCGTGGTATAGCGTTTGGCGTGCTCGACCGAGGTGAAGCCTTCGCGCGCCGCCAGCGCGATATCCTTGGCGGTCACATCGTGCTGGAAATCGACGAAGGCCTTGCCCTTGCACGGGCCGCTTTGCCAGATCGCCGCTTGGCCATGCGGCGCATCGGCGGCAAACGGCAAGGCGACTTCACGGCCCAGCGCCGCGCGCAAGGCCTCCGCGCCCGAAGCCAGCGCGCTCGCCAGCCCGAACCGCCCCGCCGCCGCGCCCGCAGGGATCAATTCGCCCGATGGTCCGGGCAGATAGGCCGCCAGCGCGTCGTCCCACACCGGGCGCTCGCCCAGATGCGCGGCGAGCGCCAGATTGGGGTTCCATCCGCCCGCCATCGCCACCAGATCGCAGGTGAAGCGCTGCGCTCGCCCGCACGCATCCGCCAGCGTAATGCCGCTGACCGCACTGCCGCCATGCGCCGCGATCACCGCACCGCCTTCGATCACCGCCGTGCCGCTGGCTTTCAGCCGTTCCGCCAATGCTGCGGGCAATGCCCCGCGCAAGTCGATCACTGCCGCGATGGCCACGCCCGCATCGAGCAGATCGCCTGCCACTTCCCAGCCGCTATCCGCCGCGATCACCAGCACCGCGCGCTTGCCCGGCAAAACGCCGTAGCGATGGACATAGGCCGAAACCGCGCCCGCCAGCATAATGCCCGGGCGGTCGTTGCCATCGAACACGATGGGCCGTTCGGTCGCGCCGGTCGCCATGATCGTCCGGCCCGCGCGAATCTTCCATAGCCGCTGGCGGAGTTGCCCCGGCAACGGCACCGGCAGATGATCGGAGACCCGCTCCACCGCGCCATATTCCGCAGCCTCAAACCGGCCAAACACCGTGGTGCGCGGCAGCAGGCGGACATGGGGCAGCGCCGCGAGTTCGGCCAGCACGCCATCGGCCCAGTGCGCCGCTGGC
>NZ_CAMBTS010000043.1 GCF_945870625.1 Novosphingobium sp. Chol11
TCATCTGTCGCCGCTACGACCCGATCACGCAAATCCTGAGATAAAGCTCTGGCCATCCATGCTGGCCTCCTGCCCAGCCAGCAGGATGAATCAGATTTTCAACGCCGCTGGAATCCTTCGCGATTCAGAGGCTGTGGAAAACGCTCTAATGGTTTCGCAAATGCGAGTGGGATCAGCAAGGAATATGACGTCGATGTGGCGATCATCGGAGCCGGTCCGGCAGGGCTGACAGCAGGCTATCTGCTCTCCAAGCGAGGCCTGAGCGTAGCGATCATAGAAAAGGACACGCGCTACGTTGGCGGCATCAGCCGTACGGTGGAGCACGAAGGCTACCGCTTTGACATTGGCGGACACCGGTTCTTCTCGAAATCGCAGCAGGTGGTCGACCTGTGGAACGAGATCCTGCCAGACGACTTTATCCAGCGTCCGCGCATGAGCCGCATCTATTACGAAGGCAAATTCTACTCTTACCCGCTGCGCGCCTTCGAGGCGCTGTTCAATCTTGGCGTGATGCGCTCGGCGCTGTGCATGGCGAGCTATGCCAAGGCCAAGGCATTTCCCAACCGGAACGTACGCAGCTTCGAAGACTGGACCACCAACCAGTTTGGCCAGAAACTGTATTCGATCTTTTTCAAGACTTATACCGAGAAGGTGTGGGGGATGCCGTGCGATGAAATGAGCGCGGACTGGGCGGCGCAGCGCATCAAGGGCCTCTCGCTCGGCTCGGCGGTGATGGACGGCCTCAAGCGCAGCCTGGGCCTTAACAAGCGGCCGAACGATGGCATGCAGACCAAGACCCTGCTCGAAACCTTCCGCTATCCGCGCCAAGGGCCGGGAATGATGTGGGAAGCCGCGCGTGACAAGATCGTGGCGGCGGGTAACCATGTGTTGATGGGCCATGCCCTGAAGCAGCTGGCCAGCGACGGGCAGAGCGGTTGGCGGCTTTCCGCAAGCCGCGCCGACGGCGGCGAGACCATGATCCGCGCGCGCCACGCGATCAGCTCTGCTCCGATGCGCGAGCTGGCGGCACGGTTGCATCCGCTCCCCGCCACGACGCTGGAGGCGAGCCGCCTGAAATACCGCGATTTCTTGACCGTAGCACTGAAGATCCGCTCCGAAGACCTGTTTCCCGACAACTGGATCTATATCCACGATGACAAAGTCAAAGTCGGCCGCATTCAGAACTTCCGCTCGTGGTCGCCCGAGATGGTGCCCGATGCCAGCGTGGCCTGTGTCGGGCTGGAATACTTCTGCTTTGAAGGCGATGATTTGTGGGCGTCCTCGAACGAAGAGCTGATCGCGCTGGCCACCAAGGAAATGGCGATCCTGGGGCTGGTCGATCCGGCTCAGGTGATCGGCGGCGCGGTGGTGCGTCAAGAAAAAGCCTATCCGGTCTATGACGATGAATACGCCGATAATGTCGAGGCGATGCGCCGCGAGCTTGAGGCGACCAGCCCGACCCTGCATCTCGTCGGCCGCAATGGCATGCACCGCTACAACAACCAGGACCATGCGATGATGACTGCCATGCTGACGGTGGAAAACATTATCGCCGAGGCGCGCGTTTACGATACCTGGGCGGTGAATGAGGACGCCGAGTATCATGAAGCGGGCAGCGAAGGCGCTGAAAACGCGCTTCCGGCAGCCAAAGCCGTGACCGCAGATCAGGCTGCTGCATTGAACTCGCTGCGCGATGTCCCCAGCAAAATTGCCCCGAAGAAAGACCGCAAGGCCGCTTGAGGTCACGAACCCGATCCCGGCCCACCTCCGCTTCGAGATCTTTCCCCGGTTTGGGTAGCGCACGATGAACGCATTGGTTCTGCCATTCTTCCAGCGCCTCAAACGAATGACGCTGGTCCGTTACATTCTGGCCAGCGTGGGCGCGCTGGCCGTCGACATGGGGAGCTTTCTGGCGCTGTTGCAGCTTGGCGCTCCCGCCATTATCGCCTCCGGGCTGGGCTATACACTGGGCATTGTGACGCACTGGCTGCTTTCGAGCCGCCATGTGTTCAGCGACCAGATCGCCGCAGGCGGGCTGGCCCGGACCCGGCAGAAGGCGATGTTCGTGGTCTCGGCGCTGATCGGGCTTGCGCTCACCACCGCCATCGTGGGCACCGCAAGCGCGCAAGGAATCGACCCTCGCTTTGCCAAATTGGTCGCAATCGCGGCGAGCTTCACGGTAACGTGGCTGCTGCGCAAGAAGGTGGTCTTTCGATGACTAGCGACATCCTTACCTCGGCCAATGCGCCGCTCGGCGCTGCTGCCACTCAGGCCCATCCGGCGGACTTTGGCCGCGCCGTGGCCCGCCGGGTGCTGATCGTCTGGCTGGTGTTGGTGCTTATGCTGGTCTCGGTCAACTTGAACACGATCCGCAATTATCAATTCGGCGACCCCGATGATGCGCTGCGGCTGGTGCAGGTACGCGATCTTCTGGCCGGGCAGGGCTGGTTCGACCTTCATCAATACCGCGCCACCGCGCCTGAAGGCGTGCTGATGCATTGGTCCCGGCTGGTGGATATTCCGATTGCAGGGATCATCCTGTTGCTGCGTCCGCTCGTGGGCGTAGCGGGCGCAGAGATGGCTGCGCTGATCGCGGTGCCGCTGCTCACATTGCTGGCAATGCTGTCGCTTGTCGGCCGCCTCGCTGCGCGGTTCTTTGACGCCGAGGTGGTGGGCATTGCTTGCCTTATCTCCAGCATTACCGGCCCCGTCCTGTTTCAGTTCGTACCGCTGCGCATCGATCATCATGCGTGGCAAATCGTGCTGGCCATGGCGGCGGTATGTTGCCTGACAGACCGCAGCGCCTGGCGCGGCGGATTGGGCATCGGCGTGGCGCTGGCCGCGCTGATGGCCATCTCGATCGAGGGCCTGCCGCTAGCCGCCGTGTTCCTCGCCATTTGCAGCTTGCGCGGATTGCGTGCGCCGGAAACCAGGTTCAGCTGGCTGATGGCGGCGGCAAGCGGACTGGCCGGGGCATCGGCGCTGTTTTTCCTCGGCACGCGCGGCCTCGTCGACCTTGCCAACCATTGCGATGCGATTTCGCCGGTGCATCTGGCGGCATTTGCGGCTGGCGCGGCGGGCGTAGCCGCACTGCGGATCGTCTGCCCGCGACAGTTATGGATGCAGCTGGCCGCCCTTGGCGCGATCGGCGCAGCAGCAGCGGCGATTCTGCTAATCGGCGCGCCGCAATGCGGCACCGGCGCCTTCGCCGAGCTTGACCCGCTGGTGCGCAAATACTGGTACAACGCCATCTTTGAAGGCCAGCCCGTGTGGCGCTTCCCGATGGGCGAGGCCGCGACGATGATCCTTGTGCCGCTGTTCGGCCTTTTTGCGACATTCGTCCATGGCAGGCGCGCGCGCGATGCCCAGACAAAGGCTTTCTGGCAGGACTATTTCATCCTGCTGACCGGCGCTTATGCGGTCGGCCTGATCGTCGCGCGGGCGACGGGTACGACGTGCGTCTTGAGCGCGGTGCCGATTGCCGCGCTGGTGCGGGATTGGATCGTCGCATTGCGCCCGGTCGCGCTGCCCAAGCGGCTGGTAGGCTTTGTGGGAATCGCGTTTCTGCTCCAACCGGCGCTACCGTTTCTGGGCTGGGAACTGGCACGCGCCGCCGTGCTGCCCAAGGCCGCGCCGATGGCGGGCGGCGTACTGGGACGGCTGGGCAAAGAGCGCTGCAACTTTGCGCGTGCTGGCCAGCTGCTGGACCGGCTTCCCGCAACCGATATTCTGGCCCCGATCGACATGGGGCCGCACGTGCTGGTGTGGTCGCATCACCGGGTGGTGGTCACGGGCCATCATCGCGGCTCGGCGGGCATCCACGATGTGCTGCTGGCGTTCCTCTCTCCCCCAGCGAAGGCAGAACCCATCGTGCGCGCCCGCCATGCCAAGCTGATCGTGCTCTGCCCCTATCTCAAGGAACTGGACGTCTATCGCCGGTCCGCGCCGAACGGATTGATGTCGCGCCTGCTGGAGGACAAGCCGCCTGCATGGCTGGTTCCGGTGGACCTTATGCCCGGCACGCGCCTGCGCGCCTGGCGCGTGGTTGAACCGAAAGCGGCGCTGAACTGAACAACAAAAAAGGCCCGGCGATTGGTCGCCGGGCCTTTTTCTTTTCAGGCGATCGGCTGGCTCAGAACGCGGCGGTGAC
The DNA here is from genome assembly GCF_945870625.1 of Novosphingobium sp. Chol11. Taxonomy (GTDB): domain Bacteria; phylum Pseudomonadota; class Alphaproteobacteria; order Sphingomonadales; family Sphingomonadaceae; genus Novosphingobium. Next base: position 4,151 of record NZ_CAMBTS010000043.1, read on the forward strand.
CCGCGCGAACAGGCTGTGACCCAAAACGTCGTAGACAGTCGGGTAGGTGCTGCCCGCGCTCGACGTCGCACCGCTGGTGTCGCCAACGATCGGCGGCTTTGTATCAAACAGGTTGAGCACGCCGAGCGACACCGTGAACTTGTCGTTAACCCGCACATTCACGGTTTCATCGAAGTAGCTGTAGGCCGGGATCGAGCTCTTGAGAATGTCGGTCCCGGTGTCCTGCCTCGTCCCGCCGATCAGGCGCCAGCGGGTGTTGAACTCGAATGCGCCAAAGCCAAGATTGAGGCTGGCGGTGTGCTTCCACTTGGGCGTCGGCGTGTCGCAGTTGGCACCGTAGAGGCCAACGCACTCGCTCAGCTGGGTGGTATTCGAGATCTGATAGGTACCGGCGAAGCCGAACGCGTAATGGAACCCTTCGCTCGAACCACGGCGATAGCTCAGATCGACGTCGATACCCCGCGCAGCAACCGCTGCGAAGTTCGAATAGAGCGTGGGAACACCGACCGAGATCGGACCGCTGAGCGAACCGTCAAGCCGGTTACGCACGATGCTGCGGCAGTTTGCTCCGCTTGCCGCCTTTTCAACAACGAAGCACTGGTCGATGATGAACTGCGTTGGCGGCGTTACAATCGCATTGCCGATCTTGATCTTGTAGTAATCGACCGCAAGCGAGAGGCCAGGGATCTGAGCAGGCTGGATCACCGCACCAAAGGTGTAGGTATCTGCCTTTTCAGCCTGCAGATTGGTGTTTCCGCCGGTGAACCCGTTGACTTGTCCGGCAATCGGCGCCGGGATCGTCCCAATGCTTCCAGCCGGCGCACCCTGTGCGACGCAGATGGCCGCGGTGGCAGCCGAGACGTTAGCTCCAGCGCAAGGGTCTGTGCCAAGCGAGCCAGTGCCCGATACGACAGGCGAGTAGAGCTCGAAAATGTTCGGCGCACGAACCGCGCGCTGGAAGATCGCGCGGAACTTCAGCCCGTTGACCGGCGTCCAGTCACCACCAAACTTGTAAGAATGCACGCCGCCAGCGGTGGAATACTTCGAATAGCGATAACCGCCCTCAAAATTCAGCGATTCAGCGAATGGCTTGTCCTGGATGAGGGGCATGACGAATTCGCCATAGATTTCCTTAACATCATAGCTGCCCGAGATGTTGAAGCCCTGACCGTAATAGATCAGGTCGCCCGATGCGTAGAGCGGATCAACTGCTGTGCTCGCGGTTTCCTTGCGGTACGTCACGCCCAGCGAGAATGCAGCCGGCTTGCTCGCCAGCGGGCTGGTGAGGAAGCCAATGTCGCCGCCGATGCTACCTTCAGCAACGAACTGGGTGGTCTTGTTGGCCTGCGTTGCGTTGCGCAGAACGAACGCGAGCGACTGCTGCGAAAGCGGGGCGGTAACAAAGAGGTTCAACGGAACGCAGCCGCCCGACGGATCAAAGCACTGCGGACCGTTGGGACCCGCGACGACGTCGAGAGCCTGCGTCAGCGCCGTGTAGGAGAGGTCATTGCGAAGAACGTTGTTCTTCTTAACTTCGGCATACTGCGCCGAAACATCCCAGTGCAGGCTGCTGCCGATATTGCCCTTCAGCCCGAGCAGGGCCTGATAGGTATCGCTGGTGAATTCCTGAATACGGCCACCGGTCTCGATCACGCGGCGGCGAATGCCCAAGGTCGAAGTGCCGACACGGGCGGTTGGATCACCGCTGCAGGTATCGGCGGTGCCATCATTGATGCACAAGTCCGGATTTGCAGCGACATTGAAGAAGGCGTTGCGTTCCGATGCAGTGAGAAACGGATTGGACGGGTCGATATTGAAGAAAAAGCCAGCGGTCGCGGTCGGCGCGAGCGTGGTGACGACCTGCACATGCTGGTAGTACCCTTGGCCGTAGGCAGTGACATTGTCAGAGAAATCATAATTGAACAGGGCGAGGCCGCCGTAACGCTTGAACGGCACCTGCGCATAATTCACCGGGTTATAGTTGTAGCCCTGAACGTTGTCAGTCAGGACACCGGAATCGGTGATCTGCTGGCGACCTGCACCGGGGATGTCGAAAGCGGTCGGAACCGTATTCGATGAGCCGCAGAAAGACACAAGATCGTCCGAGCACAGCACGTTGTTGCTGAACGAGCGGTCACCATACTTAACACCCTGACGCTCGGAATAGTTGCCTGTCACGATGAGGTGGCCGCGATCGCCAAGCTTGATGCCGCCGGTCAGGCTGACATCGTAGAGACCGCCATCGCCGCTGCCGGTGATCTGCGTCCCGGCATCAAGCTTGAGCCCGACAAACTTGTCATCAAGCACAAAGTTGACCACGCCCGAAACCGCGTCCGAACCATAAACCGCCGACGCACCGCCGGTGAGAACCTGAATATTCTTGATCAGAGCGGTCGGGATCTGGTTCACGTCAACCTGACCCTGGCTGTCATAGACAGGAAGGCGCTTGCCGTTGAGCAGTACCAGCGTGCGCTGAGCGCCGAAATAGCGCAAGTCGAGCGTGGCCGATCCTTCGCCAGGATTGTTGCTTGCGCCGGTCAGGCCGGGCGCAAACTGGGGATTGGCGGCGAGAATCTGCTCAACCGTAACCGTGTTGACCGACTTGATCTGCTCAGCACCGACAATCGAGACCGGGCTGGTCGCCGCAAGGTCAGGGCGCGAAATGCGCGAGCCGGTCACAACGATCTCAGGCTGCTCCGCAACGGCTTCCGGGGCCTGCGGTGCTTCCTGCGAGAAAGCTGGCGCGGCCATCAGGGCGAGCGCGAGGGCGAAGGGGGCCGCGCTGTTGCGGAGCGCACTGTTCTTGGTCGTGTTCAAGTCATTTTGTCCCATGCAAAGGCGGCGGGAATGAGGCCTGCCGCCGGAGGTTCCATCCTCGTATCCACGCGGCAGAGAGCGACAAAAAACGCTCTGCGTACGACATTAGACGTATTCAATTTGAGGATTTGATGTGCTGCATAGAAAGATTAACGCACAGCCTGGGAAGCGGAATTATGGGCAGGCTTGCGAATCAGGCTTCGCCTGTGGCCATCTCGCAACAGCGAACAAAATTGCTGGATCATGATGCCGAGGCGGTATGCCCCACAGCCCAGCAGATAAATTTCAGAGCGGGGCATTTGCGCACGCAGAACGTTTCAATTCAGACTGCATTTTCCGCGTGATAGCTGCGCAGGTCAGCCCCGCGGCAGCGCGAAAAGCTGCGGATCGAGCTTACGTCCGCGCCAGTTCAGCGCCCAGTGCAAATGCGGGCCAGTGGCGCGGCCGGTCATGCCGACATGGCCGAGCAGATCGCCCTGACGCACCGCATCGCCTTCGCGCACCGCAAGATCGGCGCAGTGCAGAAACGCGCTTGTAAGGCCCATTCCGTGGTCAATGATCAAGAGATGCCCTTCGAGGGTGAAGGCATCCTGCGCCGCCAACACCACCACGCCGCCTGCCGGAGCGGATATCGCTGCGCCTGCGCCTGCGGCGATATCGGTGCCGGAATGATAAGCCCCCGGCTCGCCGCGATAGATCCGCTGCGCGCCGAACCGGCCGGAAATGCGCCCTGCGGCGGGCCAGATCATCGCCTCGCGCCATCCCGCCGCAGCGGTCTTCAGCGCCCGCGCAGCGCGGATGCGGGCAAGCTCGGCGGCGCGGCGCGCGCGAAACGCGGGTTCGCCAAGGCCGCCCGGCCGCCGGGCCACGCTGACCTGTTCGATCTTCCACGCGCGCGGCTCGATCGGCAGCGGCACCGAGAGTTGCAGACCGCTTTCATCCGTCGTCGCCAGGCTGAGCGTGGCCGGGGCATCGCGGTCGAACGCGGCAAAGAACGCGCCGTCAGCGGACAGCGCAAGCGGCTCTCCCCCCATTGTAACGCTGCGGGTTCCGGCAGGTGCCACGCCTTGCAGCCACCCGCCTTGGGTCAACTTGCCCCGGTAGCGGATGCCGCCCACGGCGGTAAACGCCGGTACGGGCACTGGCATTGGGGCTGGAGGCGAGGCAGCAGGGGCTGTTGCGGCCACATCGGTTGGCCGCTGGGCCTGTTCGGGCGAGGCCTTGCAGGCCGCGCCGACGCTAAGCGCTACGCAGCAGAACGCGAGCATCGCTCGCCGCGCCGCGCGCGGGCTCATGCCGACTCGAGAAACCGGCGGGTCGCGATTTCGGCTGTGGCGTAAGGCTCCTGCCGCGCTACGCTCCAATAGCGCAGCATATCGAGAGGAATGCGCTCGCTGCTGATTGCACACAGGACGTGATCGCCGGGCGACAGCTGGCGAAAGCCGCTCGGCATGTATTGCAGCCGCGCGAGGCGGTCGGTCGGACTCATCAACATGTGCGCCGCCTTAAGCCGTCTTGCGGCTCAAAGCAATTTGGCTTGCGCATCGGCAGCCGCGGGCGGGCGCAATTTGGCCGGGCTGCGCGGGGGCCGGGGATCAAGCGGCGCGACCGCCAGCGTGCCGTCGGCAAACTCAAGGGTCATTGCGCCCAGCGCTGCGGCACCTGCGCGGGTGCGCACAAGTTCGCCTGTAGCGGCGGTGACGAGAACATAGCCGCGCTGCAGCGGCGCGCGCGGATCGAGCGACAAGCGCAGGCGATCGATTGCATCGACGCGCAGGCGCAGCGCTGCAATCCGCTGCAGCAGCGCTTCTGGCCGCAGACGCTGCGCCGCCAGCCGCTCACGCTCGCGGCGCAAGCGCGCTTCGAGCAGCGCCGGGCGCAAGGCCGCGCCGTGGCGGCCGAGCGCGGCTGCGGCGAGCGCCGTGCGATGCACCAGCCCGCGCCGCAGCCGATCGCCAAGATCATCGAGCCGCTGCGTCTGGCCCTGCAGCAGGTTAAGCGGCTGGGGCAGGCGGCGAGCGCGTTGATCCAGCCGCTCGCGCGCCTGCGCCATCAGACGCACCGCGCTGCGCCGCTGGCGGGCCCACAGATCGGCAAGCGTGGCGGCCAGTTCGCCGCGAACCGGCACCGCCATCTCCGCCGCCGCCGTGGGGGTGGGCGCGCGCCTGTCAGCGGCAAAATCCGCAAGCGTGGTATCGGTTTCATGCCCGACCGCGCTGATTACCGGGATCGTGGAGGCGGCGATGGCGCGCACCACTTCTTCCTCGTTGAAACACCACAAGTCCTCGATCGAACCGCCGCCGCGCGCGACAATCACCAGATCGGGGCGCGGCACTGGACCGCTTGGCTCCAGCGCCGAGAATCCGCGTACCGCCGCTGCGATCTGCGCCGCCGCGCCCTGCCCCTGAACCAGCACCGGCCAGATCACGACATGGCTGGGAAACCGATCGCGCAGCCGGTGCAGAATGTCGCGAATTACTGCGCCAGTGGGCGAGGTAACTACCCCGATCACGCGCGGTAGATAGGGAAGCGGGCGCTTCCTGGCGGCATCGAACAGGCCCTCGGCGGCGAGCCGCGCCTTGGTTTTTTCAAGCAGCGCCAGCAACGCGCCTTCGCCCGCGATCTCCATCCGATCGATCACGATCTGGTAGTTCGAACGGCCGGGATACGTCGTCAGCTTGCCGGTGGCGATCACTTCCACGCCGTCTTCGGGCAGAAAGCCCAATCGCTGCGCGCCGCCGCGCCACATCACGCCATCAAGCCGGGCATTGGCATCCTTGAGCGAAAGATAGAGATGCCCCGACGCGGCCCGCTTCACCCCCGACAGCTCGCCGCGCACGCGAACAAAGCCGAATCGCTCCTCCACGGTGCGCTTGAGCACAGCGGATATCTCGGTGATCGAAAGCGCGGGGGCGTTGTCGCCCGCCGCATCCCTCGCTAACAGCCCGCCGACATCGTCGTCGTCATCAAGATCGCCGTTGTTGCCAGTGGGCGCGGAAGGGAAGGCCATGAATATCCTGCTATTGGGCGGGGGCGGGCGCGAACATGCCCTCGCCTGGAAACTGGCGCAATCGCCCCGCTGCGCTGCGCTGTGGGCTTCTCCGGGCAACCCGGGGATCGCTGCTGTTATAGCAGAGCTAAACGCGCAGCGCGACCACGCTGGCGGGCACGGCGCGTGCATCGCGCTCGATCTGGCCGACCATGCAGCGGTGTTGGGATTCTGCGGTGCGCAAGAGATCGGGCTCATTGTCGTCGGCCCCGAGGCCCCGCTGGTAGATGGACTGGCGGATTCGCTGCGCGCTGGCGGGTTTGCCGTTTTTGGGCCGAGCAGCGCTGCGGCACAACTTGAAGGCTCCAAGGGCTTCACCAAGGACCTGTGCGCGCGCGCGGGGATCCCCACCGCAGATTTTGTGAAGGCCAGCGATGCCGCCGCAGCGCGCCAGGCGCTTGCCGGTTTCGGCCTCCCAGTGGTGATCAAGGCCGATGGCCTCGCCGCCGGAAAGGGCGTGATTATCGCCGAATCCAGTGCCCAAGCCGAGGCCGCCATCGACGACATGTTTGGTGGCGGCTTTGGCAGCGCCGGGGCTGCTGTTGTGATCGAGGAATTCATGGAGGGCGAGGAAGCCAGCTTTTTTGCCCTGACCGATGGGGCGACGATCATGCCCTTTGGATCGGCGCAGGATCACAAACGCGTCGGCGATGGCGATACAGGCCCGAATACCGGCGGGATGGGCGCCTACAGTCCCGCCAGCGTGTTCACCCCCACGCTGGAGGCCGAGACGCTGACGCGGATCATCGCGCCCACTGTGAAGGCGCTGGCGGATGCGGGTACGCCTTACACCGGCGTGCTGTTTGCCGGGCTGATGCTGACGTCCGAAGGGCCCAAGCTGATCGAATACAATTGCCGCTTCGGCGACCCCGAATGCCAAGTGCTGATGATGCGGCTGGAAAGCGATCTGGTGGAGATTCTGCTGGCCTGCGCGCAAGACCGCCTCGGTGCCATCGTGCCGCCGGTGTTCTCGCCCGATCCTGCACTCACCGTGGTGATCGCGGCAAAGGGCTATCCGGGCCCCCCGGCAAAAGGGGGCTTGATCGAAGGTATTGCCGAAGCCGAAGCGGACGGCGCGCGCGTGTTTCAGGCCGGAACCACGCTTTCGGCGGGCGGTGTGCTGTCCGCAAGCGGGGGGCGTATACTCAATGTCAGCGCCTCTGGCGAAACAGTGCGGGACGCACGCGACAAGGCCTATGCGGCGATTGGCGCAGTGCGTTATGCCGATGGTTTCTGGCGCCATGATATCGCCGACCGGGAGCTCAAGCGCACTTGAGCATCACTCTAGAGGCCTCGCCATCTATCTGAAAGTCAGAAGAAAATACCGATGCGCCGCTTTTGCTCCGCACCGCCCGCCTGCTAGGCGCGGCTTAGCCGAGCTGAGCCGCGATCAGCGCCTGCAGATCGGCTTCGGGGCGCGCCCCATAATGCGAGATAATCTCCGCCGCGCAGATCGCGCCAAGCCGCAGGCATTCAGCCAGCGGCCGGCCGCGCACATGGCCGAAGAGGAAGCCAGCCGCGAACAGATCGCCCGCGCCGGTCGTATCGACCACTTTGGCCACCGGCTCAGCCGCAACCTGAACATGTTCGCCGCCCGAGACAGCATGCGCGCCGTGCTCGCTGCGGGTAACCACGAGCGTGGCAACCTTGGGCGCAAGCTGAGCGAGGCCGTCCGCAAAATCATTGCATCCGGTGAGCGCAGCGAGCTCGTGCTCGTTGGCGAACAGAATATCGATCTGTCCTGCATCGATCAGCGCGCGGAAATCATCGCCATGCCGCGCGATGACGAACCCGTCCGACAGCGTGAAGGCAACCTGCCGCCCGGCGGTGCGCGCGGCTTCGATCGCGCGCCGCATGGCCTGACGCGGTTCTTCAGGGTCCCACAAGTAGCCTTCGAGATACAGCACGCTCGCGGCGGCAATCGCCGACGGATCGAGCGCAGCAGCAGGCAGATGCTGCGAGGCCCCCAGAAAAGTGTTCATCGTGCGCTGGCCATCCGGCGTGACGAAGATCAGGCAGCGCGCGGTGGGCGGCTCCTGACCGCGAGCTGGGGTTGAAAATGCGATCCCGCCCGCCCGGATATCGTGGGCAAAGACTTCGCCCAGCTGATCATCCGCGACCTGACCGATAAAGGCGCAGCGTGCGCCGAGCGCGGCCAGCCCGGCCAAAGTGTTTGCCGCAGAGCCGCCGGAAATCTCGCGCGCCGGCCCCATCGCATCGTAAAGCCCTTGCGCGCGCGCGCTATCGACCAAGGTCATGCCGCCCTTGGCGAGGCCAAGCCGCTCGATATCGGCCTCGCTCGCGGGAGCCATGACATCGACGATGGCGTTGCCAATGGCGATGACGTCAAACATGGGGGCTGCGCTCAAGACCGAATTCCTTGCTGTAATAGATTAACGCTGCGCTTAACGTTCCGGCGCGCCGAGTGCAACGGCGCGTTGCGGAGCGATTGACAGCGCGGACAGCGCAGGCGATTCGGAGTGCGATGAACACACGCTTCCCACACATCCTGCCCGCCTTGTTCGCACTTGCTGCCTGCGTCAACGGACCAGCCGAAATGCCGCGCAATCCCGGCCCGGCAGAAGCAATCCGCAGCGCACCCCGCCCGCCAGTTCGCCAAAGCCGGCCAGCACGTCTTAGCCCACCGGCCCCCCGCCCGGCGGCGCAAGTGTTGGCCGTGCCCGGGCTTGAGGGGGTGATCGGAGCAGATGCAGGCCAGTTGACCCGCCTGTTTGGCACACCCCGGCTTGATATTCAGGACGAAGATGCGCGCAAACTGCAATGGAGCGGCCCGGCCTGCGTGCTTGATGCCTACCTCTACGAAGGCACCCGCGGCGGCCGGGCGACAGCAACTTATGTCGATGCCCGGCGCGGCGACGGACGCGATGTTGATCGCGCCGCCTGCATCGCCGCGCTGAGGCGCAAGCTGCCCGCTCCCTGAGGCTCAATCCTCGACCGCAAAGGTGATTTCGGCATGCGCGCGCAGCCGATCAACCAGCGCTTCGCCCAGCAGTGCGCCCGGAGTGCCGATACCGCCGGGTAAGGTGCACGATAGCAGCGCGATGCCGGTCTCGGCGATCATCCGGCTGGTCGAGCCGTAGCCCGGATCGTACCGGCCCTTGACGCCATAGCGCAAGGAGCGTCCATCGGGCATCTCGCCAATAAACAGCACATCGTAAGAGCCGGTATCGCGCTCTTCCTTGGTTGGGCCTTCGCCTGGCGCAGGATCATTTGGCGTGCCGATCATCGGGGTCACGGCGATATGCTCGGCAATCGCTTTGCCCTGCTCACCCGGGCCGGTGAGCATCATTTCGTCATAGCTGAAATCGGCACCATGGGGATGACCGAGCAGAAAATTGGTGCGGTGGACATTCTTGCTGTTGATCACCGCCATGATGAACGGCGCGGCCCAGCTGCCTGTGGCTTCATCAAGCATCGGCTTGTTATCCGCAGGCTGGGGTGGCCCTTCGAAGCCGGGGGTAAGACCGAAAGGGCTGACCATGATCGGGATCAAGCTGGGGTTGGCCGCAAGCGCGGTCATGCTCGCGGTCAGGCTGGCGGCGGTTCCGCCCGAGAATTTGCCCTGCATCGCGCGCACGCGCCCTTTCACGCGCGGAACAGGACCGCCAAAGCGCGCCTTCGCCTCCTTTTGCAGCATCAACACGCCCAGATCGAACGGGATCGAGTCGAACCCGGAGGAAAAGGCAATGCGCGCTCCGGTCTGCTGCGCCTGTGCATGATGCGCATCGATCATTTGGCGCATCCACACCGGCTCGCCGCACAGATCCGCATAGTCAGTGCCCGCCGCGACGCAGGCGGCCAGAACTGGCGTACCATAAAGCTGATAAGGCCCGACGGTCGTCACCACGACGCGCGTCTGCTCTGCCATCGCCGCAAGGCTTGCCGGATCGCTCGAATCCGCAACGATCAGCGGGGTATCGGCGGGAGCACCGATGAGATCGCGCACCTCTGCGAGCTTGGCCGCGCTGCGCCCGGCCATCGCCCAGCGGGGGCCAGACTGCCCGTATTCCTGCGCGAGATACTCGGCCACCAGCCTGCCGGTATAGCCGGTTGCGCCGTAAACCACGATATCGAAGGGACGTTGTGCCTTATCCATTTCTCGATCCTTTTTTGGTGTTCTGTGATTTTCAAAGCTTTGGCAGCGTTACCCCGCGCTGCCCCATGTATTTGCCGGCACGGTCGGCATAGCTCACTTCGCACGGTTCATTGCCCTGCAAAAATAGGAATTGGCACGCGCCCTCGTTGGCATAGACTTTGGCGGGAAGCGGCGTGGTGTTGGAAAACTCCAGCGTGACATGGCCCTCCCAGCCCGGCTCAAGCGGGGTTACGTTCACGATGATGCCGCAGCGGGCATAGGTCGATTTGCCAAGGCAGATCACCAGCACATCGCGCGGTACCCGGAAGTATTCGATCGTGCGCGCCAACACGAAGGAATTGGGCGGAATGACGCAGACCTCGGTCTTGCGATCGACAAACGAGTTGGCGGCGAAATTCTTTGGGTCGACCACCGCCGAATCGACGTTGGTGAAAATCTTGAACTCATCGGCCACGCGCGCGTCATAGCCATAAGAAGACAAGCCATAGCTGATGCAGCCATCGCGCCGCTGACTCTCAACGAAAGGCTCGATCATGCCGTGCTCGAGCGCCTGGGTGCGGATCCACTTGTCGGATTGAATGGCCAAGAGAGCCCCTTTGCTGGTGTTCAGGTGAGTATGTAATCAATCGAGAGTGGCGGGGCCGAAGGCGCGCGGCAAGAGGGTGCTGAGCGGCATGTCCACGATTTCATGCGCACCGATGCAAAGGATGTCGGGGTCCGTTTCGCCCAATTGCGCCAGTTCGCTGAGCATCTGGCGGCAGCGTCCGCACGGCGTCACCACCGCGCCGGCCACACCGCCCGTGCCGCCCGCCACGGCTACCGCGATCAGCCCGCCACGATGCCCCGCCTGCATCGCCGCGGCGCAGGCCACTGTCTCGGCGCAGAGCGAAAGACCGTAGCTGGCGTTCTCGACATTGCTGCCAGTGATCATGACGCCATCGGCAAACAGCAATGCCGCGCCGACCCTGAAGTTTGAATAAGGCGCATAGGCATGGTGCATCGCGCCGCGCGCGGCGGCAATCAGCGCCTCGCGCTGCTGCTCGGAAAGAGCGCTCATGGCTGCACGACCACCCAGCGCACCGGGCCGAGCACGCCATCGATGCGCAGATGACGGTTGGCGGTCCACATCACCCATGGCCGCCCGACATAGCCCGGTTCGATGAAATCCTGCGCGGCCCAGAGATTGCGGTCGATCATGGACGCGAGATGATAGTGGCTCTCGATCTCGCTCGACAACATCAGAATTGCAGGTTTGCCGACGTGCTTTTCGATCTGGTTCAGGAAAGTGGTCAGCTCGCTTTGCATCGCGGCCTCTCCCGGTGGTTGCGGGCACGAGGGCGAGCCAAGGTCGAGCGCAATCGCCGGCGGCAACAGCGCCGGATCGCGCGGCACGGTGGTAACGAAATTGGCCGCTTGTGCATCGGCAGCCGAACAGAGATCGTAAACGTGCACCGCCCCTGCCTGCATGCTTTGCTTTTGCGCGGCTTCCAGCCCGGCGGCAAACGCCGAATCGCGCTGCCCCGCCCCGACGCTGGCTGTCAGATAGACAAAGTCGGCCCCGCGCGCGCCCAGCACATGCCAATCCACCGGCGCATCATTGGCATCGAGCCAGAGCCCTTGCACTTGATAGCGCGCCCGGTCCGGCATCCACGTGCGCGCTTGCCACCAAAGCACCGCGCCGCCGATCAACACCAGCAGCAGCGCCCCCGCCGCCAAGCGCCGACGCGCCGCACTTCCCAGCTTGATCATCGAAATTCGTTTCCCGCCCGCGCCTTGCTGCCCTGCCCCGTTCTTGGGCCCATCGCTCGCCCCAGACATGCCGGGTAGATTAGCTCATCCCCTGATATGCAGCACACAGATCAGGGTAAACAATCGGCGCGCTGTGGCAAAATCGGTTTCAATCTTGCCCTCCAGCCGTTCGAGCAGCAGTTCGGCAGCTTCGTTGTGGACCCCGCGGCGCGCCATGTCGATCGTCTCGATCTCCTGCGCCGTGGCCCGGCGGATCGCCTGATAGTACGAGTCGCAGATCGCGAAGTAATCGCGAATCGGGCGGCGAAATCGCCCGAGGCCCAGAATGATCATCTCTAGCGGGCTGCCTGTATCATCCGAGATCGCCAGCACCAGACGCCCGTCTTCAACCGACAGCCGCAGGCGATATGGCCCGCCATGCCCGGCCTCCGCCGCACGCACCGGGCGGAACGTGTTCTCCTCGATCAAATCGAAGATCGCAATCCGGCGCTCCTGCTCGATATCGGCATTGCGCCAGACAATCGTCGCCTCATCAAGTTCTATATGCGAGATACGCGCGGCCGCCATTGGAGAGCGTATCTCGCAGACGCACAACGCAGCGGCAAGCCATATCCTGCGCCAATCGCGTTTGGAGCAGCGCAATCGCTCCCCGCTATCCACAGGCACGCAGCCTTGCCGCCGCGCGGGGGCTGCTGCACAGAGCGGTCATGTCAGCCATGCCCGCCATGATTCCTCGCGATATCGAACCGCTCCGGGCGCTCCCTTCGAATGTCGATGCCGAAGCCGCATTTCTGGGTGCGGTGCTGATCGACAACCGGATTCTCGAAGAGCTGCCCTGCAGTTTGCGGCCCGAACACTTCTTTGCAAGCGTTCATGGCCGGGTATTCGAGCGGGTACTGGCGCTGACCGAGCGCAAGGCCGTGGTCACTCCGGTCACGCTCAAGCCCTACTTCGAGGCCGACGAGGGACTGAAGGAGCTTGGCGGCACGGCCTATCTTGCGCGGCTGACTGCCGATGGCCAGGGCTTGCTCGCCCCGCGCGAACTGGCCCAGCAGGTCTATGACTTGGCGCTGCTGCGCGAGCTCATTACCGTCGGCCGTGACCTCATCAGCGGCGCAATGGACACCAGCGAAGCAGTCGCCCCGCTGACCCGCGTCGAACAAGCGGAGGCCGCGCTCTATGCCGTGGCCGAAGGCGCGCAGACCGGAAACGAAGCGCAAAGTTTTGCGACTGCCACGCGGGCCTCGCTCGAGATGATCGAGAAGGCGCTGCTTTCGGGCGGCCATATCTCCGGCAAAACCACTGGACTGACGTCGCTCAACGAAAAGATCGGCGGGTTGCACGATTCGGATCTGGTGATCCTCGCCGGGCGTCCGGGCATGGGCAAGACTGCGCTTGCCACGAACATCGCCTTCAACGCGGCAGACCGGCTGCGCCGCGATCTGGCCGATGGCATCCTGGCCAAAGATTCGGTCGGGGCGGCAGTCGCGTTTTTCAGCCTCGAAATGAGCGCCGATCAGCTGGCGACCCGCATCTTGGCCGAACAATCGGGAATCAGTTCAGAAGCGCTGCGCATGGGCAAGATCAGCCGCGAAGACTTTCAGCAGTTGTCGTTTGCCAGCCAGCGGCTTGCCGAACTGCCGCTTTATATCGACGACACGCCAGCGCTAACCATCGGCGCGCTGCGCACCCGCGCGCGCCGCTTGAAGCGCCGCAACGATGTCGGCCTGATCGTGGTCGATTACCTCCAATTGCTGCAAGGCACCGGACGGGCAGACAACCGCGTCACCGAAATCTCGGAGATCAGCCGCGGGCTCAAGACGCTGGCCAAAGAGCTTTCGGTGCCGGTGATCGCGCTGTCGCAGCTCAGCCGCGCCGTCGAGCAGCGCGAAGACAAGCGGCCGATGCTTTCGGACCTGCGCGAATCGGGCTCGATCGAGCAGGACGCGGACATGGTCTGGTTCGTGTTTCGCGAGGATTACTACGTCGCCTCGCGCGAGCCCAAAGTGCCCCAAGGCAGCGACGATGCCAAAACGCAGGACGCACATGCCTCATGGCAGGCCGACATGGAGCGGGTTTTCGGCCTTGCCGAGCTGATCGTCGCCAAGCAGCGCCATGGCTCGACCGGCAAAGTGCGCCTCAAGTTCGAAGCCAAGATCACCAAATTCAGTGACCTTGCGCCCGACCAGATGGGCAATCATGGGTATGATGACGAATAGTGGGCAGGCGTCTGCGCGCGCAGGCCAACGCAATTCCTTGACTTTAGGCCGGTAGGGCCCTAGCCGCCCTCATTCTCCTTTCATCTAGAACTGCGGAGTGCCCCTATGGCGCGCGTTACCGTCGAAGATTGCGTCGACAAGGTTCCCAATCGTTTTGACCTCGTGCTGCTCGCAGCAGAGCGCGCGCGCGCGATTGCGGGCGGCTCTGAACTGACGGTCGACCGTGACCGCGACAAGAATCCGGTGGTGGCGCTGCGCGAGATCGCTGATGAAACAGTGCGCCCCGCGGTGCTGAAGGAAAACCTCATCCAGTCACTCCAACGCGTGCTGCCCGACGATGACGACCAGATCGACGAGATCGGCTCGCTCTCGCAATCAGCCGAAGCGCTGCGCATCACCGCGGCAGCCCCGGTGCGCAACACCTCGCTCGGCGCCGATTACGACGGCTGATCCGTTGGCTTAGCCGACCCAAGAACACGCATTTCCAGAAGGCCCCGGGGATAAATTCTCCGGGGCTTCTTGCTTGGGGGCGGGCACATCGCCACATTCGCCGCGATGGCCAGCAACCTGACCACGCGCGCAACCGGCACCCGACGCGATCGGAGCGACGGCGCTGTGGTCAAAGCCGTGCTGGGGCCGACCAACACCGGCAAAACCCACCTCGCGATCGAGCGGCTCTGCGCGCACTCCTCCGGCGCGATCGGCTTTCCACTCCGCCTGCTCGCGCGCGAGGTCTATGATCGGGTCTGCGCTATCAAAGGCGCGGCCAATGTCGCGCTGATCACTGGCGAAGAACGGATAGAACCCAAAGGCGCGCGGTGGCTGCTGTGCACGGTCGAGGCGATGCCCGCGCGGCCCGATCTGGCGTTCGTTGCGCTCGACGAGGCCCAGCTTGCCGCCAATCCTGAGCGCGGGCATGTTTTCACCGACCGCCTGCTGAATACGCGCGGGCGCGAGGAAACGATGTTGCTTGGATCGGCCACGCTCGAGCCGATGGTGCGTGCGTTGCTGCCTGACGCCGAGATCGTCACGCGCCCGCGCTTCTCGACGCTCAGCCACGTCGGCGCGCGCAAACTGAGCCGCATTCCGCCGCGCAGCGCCATCGTCGCGTTCTCGGCCGAACAGGTTTATGCCATGGCTGAGATGTTGCGGCGTTTTCGCGGCGGCGCGGCAGTGGTGATGGGAGCCTTGAGCCCGCAGACGCGCAATGCGCAGGTGGCGATGTATCAGTCGGGCGAGGTCGATTATCTCGTCGCGACAGATGCGGTCGGTATGGGCCTCAATCTGGATGTCACCCATGTCGCCTTTGCCGGACTGTCGAAGTACGATGGCCAGCGCCAGCGCCGCCTGACCACGGCGGAAATGGCACAGATCGCCGGAAGGGCCGGTCGTCATCATAAGGATGGCACGTTCGGGACGCTGGCAGGTATGGGCGCGCAGGGCCCGGAATTTACCGACGAAGAGGTCTATGCGATCGAGGAGCACCGCTTTGCGCCGCTAACGCGGCTGTACTGGCGCGAGACCGATCTCCGGTTCGATAGTCTGGCGGCACTAATCGATGATCTGGAGGCTCCGCCGCCGCGCCCCGAACTGGCCAAACCGCCGACGTCGATCGATCTGGCGGTGCTAACCCGGCTTGCCGATGATGCCGAGACCGCCGCAAGCGTGCGCGGCAGGGGCGCAGTGCAGCGATTCTGGCAGACCTGCTCGCTGCCCGATTTCAGGCAGCAGGGGGCCGATACCCATGCGCGCTTCGTCAGCCGCTTGTGGCAAGACTTGCGCCATGGCTATCTCGGCGCGGATTATGTGGCGCAGGCCATCGCCCAGCTCGATAATCCGGCAGGAGATATCGACACTTTGCAGGGGCGAATCGCCTCGGTGCGCAGCTGGTCTTACATTACCCAGCGGCCCGACTGGGTTCTGGCGCGCGATGAAATGGCGGCGCGCGCACGGGCGGTTGAAGCGCGGCTTTCAGACGCGCTGCATGCGCGGCTCACGGAGCGTTTCGTCAATCGCCGCACCACCGTGCTGATGCGCAAGGCGGGTGCGGATGCCGGACTGCTGCCGGTGCGAATCAGCGAGGCCGGCGCGGTGCTGGTGGATGACGAGCCGATCGGCCATCTTGATGGCTTTCGCTTTGTAGTCGATCCCCTCGCACGGGCCGAAGACCGCAAGCTGCTGCTCGCGGCCGCCGAGAAGCACCTGCCCGCGCTTATGGCCGCGCGCATTGCCGATGTCTGCGATGCTGCGCGCAAAGCGGATGGCTTAAGGCTGGAGGAGCAGGCGATCATGTGGAACGACCATGCGATTGCCAGGCTAGAGGCGGGCAAGGCGCTGCTCGCGCCGCGCATCAAGCTTGTCCCGGCATTGGCTCGCATGCCAACGAACGAGCGCGTTGGCCTCATCGCGGCAATCGAAGGGTGGCTGGAGCAGCATTGCGCGGAAAGGCTGCGCCCACTCAGGCGCTTAGCCGAGGCGATCAACGCGCCCGATGCAGGGCCGGAACTGCGCGCTGTGATCCTGAAGATCATTGAGGCTGGGGGCGCTGTGCCGCGCGGCCACGCGGGCCTTGAAGCGCTTGATTCGCGTCAGCGCGACGCTTTGCGCAAGCTCGGGGTGCGAATCGGAGGTCTAGACGTTTATGTGCCATTGGCCTTGCGCCCGGCGGCGATGCAGCTGTGGAGCCAGTTCGCGGGTTTGCGGGGGTTAAAGCATGCTCTTCCTCCAGCGCGCATGGCCGCAGTGTTGCCCGAGCAAGCGGCCCTGCCTGGATATCGCCGTGCC
The DNA here is from genome assembly GCF_945870625.1 of Novosphingobium sp. Chol11. Classification (GTDB taxonomy): domain Bacteria; phylum Pseudomonadota; class Alphaproteobacteria; order Sphingomonadales; family Sphingomonadaceae; genus Novosphingobium. The sequence continues at coordinate 20,886 of NZ_CAMBTS010000043.1, forward strand.
GCGGCGCAGCTGATTCGGGTCGATCTGGCCGACAAACTGGTGCAATCGGCGCATCGCGCGCGGATCGCGGCTCCGCGTCGCCGCTTTGCGCTCGATCCGTCGCTGGCCCGCTCGATGGGGCTGTCCGCCGCATCCTTTGCAGTGCTGCTTCGATCTGCCGGCTTTAGGGCTAACGAGCCGCGCAGTCTGCCCGAAGGAGCGAGTGGGCCCTCCGCGCCGCCTTTGTGGGAATGGCGCGCGCCGCGCCCGCCAGAGCCGCGCGTCGCAACGGCGCGAACACCGCGCCCCGGCAGCGCCTTTGCAGCATTGGCCGAGTTGATCGCCTTATGAGGGTCGACGCCTTATGAGGATCGACAAGCTCCTGTGGTACTTGCGCCTGGCAGCCAGCCGCACTTCTGCACAAGCATGGGTGACCGAGGGCCATATCCGGCTGAACGGACGCCGAATCGAACGCGCAAGCGTGGCGGTACGTCCGGGCGATGTGGTGGTTTTGCCGATGCGCAGCGGAGTGAGAGTCATCAGACTTGTCGCCCTGCCGACGCGGCGCGGCCCAGCGGCTGAAGCGCAGGATTGCTATCGGGTGCTTGACGCAGCGGCCAACTCGCCTCTAGCAGGCTTGCAAATGGATTCTGGAGGTTTCCCACTGCTATGACTTATGTCGTCACCGAGGCCTGCATTCGCTGCAAGTTCATGGACTGTGTCGAGGTTTGCCCCGTCGACTGCTTTTACGAAGGCGAGAACATGCTTGTGATCAATCCCAGCGAATGCATCGATTGCGGGGTATGCGAGCCGGAATGCCCAGCCGAGGCGATCCTTCCAGACACTGAGAGCGGGCTTGAACAGTGGCTCGAGCTGAATGCCAAGTTTTCGGCAGAATGGCCCAACATCGCCACAAAGAAAGATGCCCCGGCCGACGCAGACGATTTCAAAGGTGAGCCCGGAAAGTTTGAAAAGTACTTTTCCCCCGAGCC
>NZ_CAMBTS010000044.1 GCF_945870625.1 Novosphingobium sp. Chol11
ATCGTAGATGCCGACGCTGAAGCTGGAGAGCCGGTCGATCGGGCCGGACAGCCCCGCATTGACATAGAAGTTTTCGTCAACCCGGCCATTGGCGGCCTCGAGCACCGTGCCGCGCGCACCGATGAAGGTGCGCCGATCATAGCCAGCGCCCAGTGCGACCCGGAACTGATTGATCCTGAGACCATAATTTGCTGCGGCACCGCGCCCGCGGAACACCGCCGATGAAAGCGAGCTCAGCGCGCCGTTCACGCAGCCGCCGCTTTGCGATCCTTGCGCGCAGCCCGAGATATCCCCGCTGAAGGGATTGCGCGACGATTCAAAGTCGGTCGGCAGATCGCGCACCGCCGCGCCGACCCTTGAGCCAAATCCCGAAATTCCGTCATAAACTGTGAGATTGAATGCGCTTCGCTCGTTCGGAACATAGGAAAACGAGCCATTGTAGGTCCAGCTGTCGTAACGGCGACCGACGAAGGCGGAGAGCGAGGTGCGGCGGCTGGGCCGCCACATCACGCCGACATCCCAGGTCAGCCCTCTGGTCTCATAGGCCAGCGTGCGCGGCCTCGATGTGTCGATCACAAAGCGGCCATCACTGCCGACCAGCGGTTCGCCGCCCGGCCCGCGCACCGCATCGCGCGAGGATACCTTGACCTCTTGCCAGCCCACATCACCGATCACCGCGAGGCTGCGCGTAACCGGCACTGTGGCCTGCAAGCCGGCCCGCACATCGCGCACGCGCTGATCGAGATTGGAGATGTCTTCCTGGTTGAAGCCAGCGCTTGCGGTCAGCCCGACCGGCAGCACTGTGCCCGGACGGAAACCAGCCGAAGCCTGCGCGGAATGTGCGGTGGATTTGTTGAAGATGTCGACCTGCGGTTGAGCAACCGGAGCCACCGCTGCCAGGCCCGGTGTGTTCACTTTGGTATAGCCGAACTGATACGATCCGCTCACCGCGATATCGCCCGCCCGGGTATTGAAGGCGGGTCCGGCATAGACCGAATAGACCTGGCTGATCTGATCACCGCCGGGCAGCGCATTGAGCCGCGAGGCACCGCTGGATTCGAAGCGAGTGCGCGCGGCAAGGCCGCCGGCTTCGATGGTCAATGCCTGCGGGATCAGATCGTGGCGCACCCGCGCAAGGCCGGAAAAGGTATCGTTGCTGCCCAGCGTGCCCTTTTCGACAAAGCGGCGCTCATACCGCACCGAAACCGCACCCTCGGTCCGCCGTCCGGCCAGCGCGACATCGACCCCGGCCGCGACTGACGTATAGGTCACGACATCGGACGTCGGCTCAAGCCGGGCGAACACACCTTGGCTGAGCTCGATATGGGGACGCACGGTCGTGCGCTTGGTGCCGCGCTTGCCGCGCTGCGCGTCTGCCTGATCGTTGCCCGACGCGGCCGTGTCGGCATCGCCGGGATCGCCAAAGCCCATCGACTGCGCCGCAGCGGGCGCCGCGCCGAGCACGGTGGCAAGGCTTGCCGCCATCAGCAAGCGCCGGGCCGAACCTGAAAAACCGATCGAAGCGGGAAGCTGGTTCATTGCTTATACCCATAATAAGAGCCGAAGCGCCGCCCGGTGGGCGAAAAGCGCGTGCAGTTGAGCAACAGCTTGATGTCCTCACAGCCCGAAAGAATGTTGACCGCGTCGCGCAGCGCGGCTTCGCCGGTCGTGTCCGCCCGCACCACCATCAGCGCCTGCCCCACATGCGACGCCAGTTCCGAAGCGGGCGAAGCGGCGAGCACCGGCGGACTGTCGAAGATCACGATCCGGTTGGGCGAATGCTGGGTCAGGCGGCCAAGCACATGGGTGGTCCGCGACGAAGCGACGTATTCGGTATCCGCGCCGGTCGAATTGCCGGCCGGAAGCACGAACAGCCCGGGAATGTCGGTGCCGTAGATGTAGTCCTCGATCATCAGTCCCGGATCGACCAGCGCGTCCATCAGGCCGGGGCCTCCGGGAAGCCCAAGCGCGGAAAGGACACTCGGCTTGGCAAAATCGGCATCGACGAGGAGAACTTCATTGTCCCGCTCCGCCGCGATGGACAGCGCGAGATTGACCGCGCAAAAGGTTTTGCCATCGCCCGGATGCGCCGAACACACCATAATGCGTTCGCCATGCGGCGCGCAGCGCCCGGCGCGCGATTCTGCCGCGGTGAGCAAAAGCTGGCGTTTGACGATGCGGAATTCTTCGAGCAGTCCGTTGACCGGGCCATCGGGCTCGATCAGGCATTGCTCGCGCAGATGCCTTCGATCAATCGGGTAGTATTTCCCGCGAAATTGCTGGACCGGCGGCGCGCCGTCCAAGGCCGAAGCGGGGCTTGCAGGCGAGGCCGGTGGCGCGGCGCGCGCGCGCTCGGGCGCAACCTTTGGGGCCGTAACTGCGACTGTTTCTGCCTGCGCCGGAACTGTCTTGGGCGGCAAGGCTGGCGCTGGCGCGGCGGGCAATCCTGTCGGCGCTTGAAACGTGCGGAAGTCAAACGTACCGGCGGCACGTTCGATCAGCGAAGGCTGCGAGGCCTTGTCGCGCGGCGGAAGCGGGATCTTGCTCTGGTCGGTCATCGTTAATCCAGCATCCTCAAGCGACCATGCCGCGCTTCAATTGTTCAACCATGAGCAGCACGAACAACACGACCACCAGGCTGCCCGAAGCGCCTGCAAACCAGCGCATCTGCCGCCAGTACCGCGCCCGCGCGGTGCGGGTCATGGTCATCGAGATCGAGCCGATCACCTGCATGCCGGTCGAGCGTTCAAGCTGGCCGGTCGTGGAGAAAGTCGAGCGCAACTGGGCCACGGCAAAGGCCAGGCCGCAGCCGGCACCAAGGCCCGCCACCAACACCATCATCAACAGCATGGGGCGATCGGGCGCCGAAGGGCTGCGCGGCGTCGTCGGCGGATCGATCACCTCGAATTTCACCGAATCGCGCTGACTTTCCACCTGCCCGCGCAGCCGCAGCTGCTCCCGGTCGCGCAGCAGCTTGTCGTATTGCTCCTTCAGCACGTCATAATCGCGATTGATGCGCGCCGCCTCGGCGGCAAGCGCTGGCTCGCCGAACAGCTGCCCGGTAAACACCGCAAGCTACTGGCTGATCGAGTCCTTGCGCGATCGCAGCGAAATCAGGCTTGCCTCGCGATCGGCCTTGATCGATTGCAACGAGGAGTACGCCGGGTTCGGCATGCCGCCGGAATAGCCGTTGTCGCCTGCGGCCGCGCGCATCAGCGATTGGACTTGCGCTTTCTGGGCGATGACATCGGGATGGCTGTCGGTCAGGCCGCGCGCGCGCATCCCGGCAAGCTCGGCCTGCGCCTGTGCCAGCGCGCCCTTGGCACCGCCTTGGGCACCGGGCAGCGAGAGCGTGGGCGGCGTACCGGCCAGCTGGCCGTTGATCGAGGCGAGCGCGCTTTGCGCGGCCAGCAGATCAGATTCGATCCCGCGCAGTTCGGACCGTGCGCCTTCGATCTTGCCCGTTAGCGAACCGGTGCCGGGCAGAGTTGCGGCGTTCTTGACCTCGAACTCCTGGCGCTTCTGCTCGGCGGCTTCCAGATCCCTTTTCCGATCGGCCAGCTGCTGATCCATGAAGGTCAGCGTATCGCTCATCTCGCTGCGACTTCCGGAGAGGTTCTCCTCGCGGAAGATGTCGATCATCTTCTGCACAACATCGCGCGCCAGCTTGGCATTCTCGACATCGGAGAACGAGCCGTTGCCCGAACTTGCGCTGATTTCGAACAGATTGTCCTGCTGGCTGACGACTTTGATCGCTTTGCCAAGGCCAGCAACCGCGCCGTCCATCTGCTTGTCGGAAGTGATCTTGTTGCCCAGCCGTGTCGCGCGCACCACCTTCTCAAGGTTGACCGCGCTGGTCAGCGTCTGGCGCACGCGTTCGATGTCGCGCTTGCGGTCGCTGCCGATACCGATCTGGTCGGTCAGCACGTCGTTGATCTGAACGAAAATGCGCGCTTTTGATTCGTACGTGTTGGGGATGCCGGCCACGACCAGCCAGCCCATCAGGCAAACCACCCAGGCCACACCCAGCGCGAGCCAGCGACGGTTCCAGATGCCATTGAGCGCTGTGCGCACTTCTTCGAAAATGCTGGTCATCGGCGCGTGCCCGCTTTCGTCAAGATTGCCGTGCGAACCATCAGAAGCTGCTCTCCGGAATGATGATCACGTCGCCGGGCGTCAGCAGCACGTTGGCGCGGGTATCGCCCTTGCGCAGCAGATCGGCGATGCGCACCGCGTATTCCTTCTGCTTGCCGGTGGTCTTGTCGAAGCGGACCAGCCGCGCGCGGTTGCCCGCCGCAAATTCCGACAGCCCGCCCACCGCAATCATCGCGTCGAGCAAGGTCATGTTCGCCCGGAACGGGATCGAAGCTGGCTTTTCGGTCGCGCCGACAATGCGCACCTGCTGGCTGAAGGTGCCGGCAAACTTGTTGACGATCACCGAGACGATCGGCTCCTGGATATATTGCGAAAGCTGGAGCTTGAGGTCTTCGGCCAGCATCGATGGCGTCTTGCCCACAGCCGGCATGTCGGTAATCAGCGGGGTGGTGATGCGCCCGTCGGGCCGCACTTGCACCGATGCGCCAAGCTCGGGATTGCGCCATACAAAGATGGTCAGCTCGTCGAGCGGGCCGATCACATATTGCTCGCCCGGCCCTTCCTGCAAAGCCACGAACGAAGCGGGCGGCAATTGCGAGCCGCCGCCGCCGCCCGCGCAGCCCGAAAGCACCACACTCATGGCAGTCGTAGCAGCGATCAGCCGAACGAGACGTGGGTTTTTGGCCATGAACTGTCCTTTGGCGCGCGAGCTTCAATTTCCCGACATTCCCGGCCGAAGCCGGAGCATGTCGATCCTGTCTCCCGGCTATCACCAAAAAGGGTAAAGATACGGTTAGGATTGATACGCTGGCCCAGCCCGGGCCGACGGAAACTCGGCGCAGTCCCGCATTGACACGGCGTTCGCGCCAAAGATTAACCGCCCGCCCTAACCCCGGCGCAGACCAGTATTTCTGCAGCTGGTCCGTGTCCCAGAAACTGCGCAGGGCTGGCGCTGGCTCCATAAGCGCCTGCGCAAAACACCGCGACCAGATCGCCTTCTTCAGCGCGGGGGAAGCCGCCCTTGTCGGCCAGCCGATCGAGCGGGGTGCACAAGCACCCGACGATGCTCGCCTCTTCCGCAGGCGGCGCGCCATAACGGGTGGCGATGGCGCTGGGATAGTTGCGCCGAACCACGGTGCCGAAATTGCCGCTGGCCGCCAGCTGATGGTGCAGCCCCCCATCGGTGACGAGAAAGACCTCGCCGTGGCTTTCCTTGCGCTCGACAATCCGGGCGAGATAAACCCCCGCCTCGCCGACCAGATAGCGGCCAAGCTCGATGCAGAACCGGGTTTGCGCGAGCACGACGGGAAGTTCGGCAAAGCGCTGCTCCAGCGCCTCCCCGATCAGATGAAGTTCGATGGGCGTGTCGCCGGGGAAATAAGGAATGCCAAAGCCGCCGCCCAGATTGCAGCGCGGCAAAGCCATGTCCGCGCTCTCCGCCAGCCGCGCGGCGAGCAGCAAAGTCTGCGCCTGCACTTCACTGATCGCGGCGCTGTCCAGCGCCTGGCTGCCAGCGTAAATGTGCAGCCCCTGCCAATCGCATCCGGCGCTGACCAGCCGCTTGATCAGCGCGGGCACATGCTCGGCATCGATACCAAACGGCTTGGCCCCGCCGCCCATTTTCATGCCCGAACCCTTGATATCGAAATCGGGATTGACCCGGATTGCAAGGCGAGGCGCCGTGCCCAGGCTATCGGCGATGGCCAAGGCGTGCTCCGCCTCGCGCGCCGATTCCAGATTGAGCGTCACCCCGGCGCGGATGGCAGCAGTGATTTCCGCATCGCGCTTGCCGGGCCCGGTAAAGCTTATCCGCGCTGGCTCGACCCCTGCGGCCAGCGCCAGCACCTGCTCCCCGCCCGAGGCAATATCGAATCCATCGACCAGCGCGGCAATATGGCGCAGCAGCGGCGCAAACGGATTGGCCTTCAGCGCATAATGCAGGCCAAGCCGCGCCGGCATGGCAACGCGCAAGGCGGCGATGCGGGCGCTCACCAGATCGGCATCATACACGAACAGCGGCGTCGCACCTGCCGACGCGACCAGCGCACTGGCCTTGTGCCCGGCAATCGCCAGTTCGCCATCTATCGCGGCAAATCCTGCAGGAATCGGGCCTAGCGCTTTCATGCCGCAGCCGATGCCACGGCGCTTGATAATTCCTGGTAAATCAGATTGCGATCAAGCTTGCCATTGGGGCTGAGCGGCAGCACCTCGCGCCAATGGATGGCTTTGGGCACCATGAAACCGGGCACATCGCGCAGCAGCGCCCGGCGCAGATTTTCGCTTGCTTCTTCAGCTTCGCCCTCGCCGCCGCGCACCACCAGGTGGATCGCCTGCCCCAGCGCTGCATCGGGCAGACCAAGCGCGACCGCTTCAGCCACGAGTCCGGTCGCGACCGCCGCGTCCTCAACCTCTTGCGGGCTTACCCGGTTGCCCAAAGTCTTGATCATCGCGTCGCGCCGCCCGACAAAATGGAGCAGCCCCGCCACATCGCGTCGCACCCGGTCGCCCGACCACACCGCCATACCGCCGTACTCGCAAAACGCGGGCGCAGGGCGAAACCGCTCGGCGGTGCGTTCTGGATCGCGCCAGTAGCCTTGCGCGACCAGCGGCCCGGCATGCACCAGTTCGCCCTCTTCATCGGGCGCGGCCAGATCGCCCTCATCGTTTACCACCACGATTTCAGCGAACGGAATGGCCCGCCCCATCGAAGTGGGATGCGCGTCCACCAGCGCCGGATCGAGGTAAGTCGAGCGGAATGCCTCGGTAAGGCCGTACATCGGATAGAGCTCAGCCGCCGGAAACGCGCCGCGTAGCGTGCGCACCAGCCGCTCGGTCAGCGCGCCGCCGCTGTTGGTAAGCCGCCGCAGGTTGGCTGCCACTCGTGCAGGCCAATCGAGCGCGGTCAGTTGCAGCCATAGCGGCGGCACCGCCGCGATGGTCGTGATGGCATGGCGCTCCACCGCCTTCATCACATCGCGCGGCGTCATGTAATCGAGCGGCACCACCGCGCCGCCGGCATGCCATGTCGAAAGCAGCTGGTTTTGCCCATAATCGAACGCCAACGGCAGCACCGCCAGCACCCGGTCCTCGGGACTAAGCTTCAGGTAATGCGCCACGCTCGCCGCGCCCAGCCACAAATTGGCAACCGTCAGCATCACCCCCTTGGGCCGACCGGTCGATCCGCTGGTGTAAAGGATCGCCGCCAGCGCATCGGCGGCGGCATTCGAAGCCTTCAGCGGCAGGTAGCCGTCGCAGGCTTGCAAGGCCGCGCTTTCGTCGATCACCCGCGCCTGCGCCGCGTCGCCCGGTGCCAGCGTTTCCAGCCGCGCGGTGTTCGCGATCAGCAGCGCCGCGCCGCTATCGGCGAGAATATGCGCCACTTGCGCGCGCCGGAGCAGGGGATTGATCGGCACATGCACGAGGCCCGCGCGCACCGCAGCCAGCGGCAGCAGGCAGGTCAGCTCGCCTTTGGGCAGCCATGTCGCCACCCGCGTGCCCGCCTCGCCTGCCATGCCGCTTAGCCATGCGGCGATCTGCCCTACACGGTGATTTAACGCTTCATAGCTAAGCGTGCCCTGCTTGAGCACGAGCGCAGGCGCGGCAGCAGCCCCGCGCAGCGCAAGGTGATCAAGCGGATGGACAGTCGGATCGGGAAGAACGCGCAAGCGGGGCCTCGGACGATGTAAGGGCAAAGGAAGTGTCACTTGGCGGCTGTTTACCACGCCGAAATTAACGAAGCGCTAGCCGATCCGGTGCTGGCCGCGCTGCTCGGCCGCTCGGCAACCAGCGCGCCGTTCGATCGGCTGGCGTGGCTGTCGCTGCTGGCGCAGGAATGCCTTGCCCCCGATCGCTGCATCCTTGCCGTGGCGCGCGATGGCGATACCGTGGCCGTCCTGCCCCTGCGCCAACATGCCGCAGGCCTCGCGCCGCTCGCCAACTGGTACAGCTTTTTCGTGCGGCCGCTGTGCAACGATGCGGCGCGGATGCCCGAATTGCTTACTCCGCTGGTGCAGAGCCTCGCTCCTGCAGGCGCGCTAGAACTCGCGCCGATGCCCGAAGCCGAAGCCATGCTGATGCGCGCCGCGCTGCGCGAGGCAGGCTGGATCGGGGAAATCGTGCCCTGCGACACCAATCATGTGCTCGAAGTCGGCAGCCGCAGCTTTGCCGAATATTGGGCCGCGCGCCCAGGGCAATTGCGCGAAACGGTGCGCCGCAAGGGCAAGAAGGGCGTGGTCAGGCTGCGCCTCGAAACCGCGTTCGATCCCGCCGATTGGGCCGCCTACGAGGCGATCTACGCGCTCAGCTGGAAACCGAGCGAGGGCAACCCCGCGTTTCTGCGCCGCTTTGCCGAAGCCGAGGCAGAGGCCAGCACTTTGCGGCTGGGCGTGGCCGAGATCGACGGCCGCGCTGTTGCCGCGCAGTTCTGGACAGTGGAAGGCGGCACCGCATATATCCACAAGTTGGCGCATGATGAAGCCGCGCGCCAGCATTCGCCCGGCACCTTGCTCAGCGCCATGATGTTTGCGCACGTGATCGATCAAGACCGCGTGGCACTGGTCGATTTCGGCACCGGCGATGATCCCTACAAGCGCGACTGGATGGAGAGCGTGCGCCCACGCTACCGGCTAGAGTATTACCGGCCATCCGCGATCCGCTCGTGGAAAGGCCTTGCCAAGCTTGCCGCGCGCCAGATCATGCGCGCCGAACGCACCCCGAACCTCAAACAAAGGCCTGCCGCGTGACCCAACACACTGCCGATGATACCGATCCGATGCTGCGCGCCGTGCTGCGCGATGTCCTGGGGCTCGATGCCGCCCGCGCGGCGGCGCTGGGGCCCAATAGCGGGCTGTTCGGCGCGCTGCCCGAGCTCGATTCGATGGCCGTCGCCGGGCTGTTCACCGAACTCGAAGACCGCTTTGGCTTCATGATCGACGACGATGAAGTCGATGGCGACCTGCTTGAAACCTTTGGCAGCTTGCTCGCCTTCACGCAGGCCAAGCGCGCCGCTGCGTGATCGCGCGGTGGCCTTGGGCGGCGGGCGGCGGGCCTTCTAGCGAAGCCGCACTCGTGTTCGACCGCGCGCGCGCGCACCGGTTGCTGATCGTGCCGCCGCTGTTCGAGGAAATGAACCGTACCCGCCGCTTGCTGGTCGAAACCATGCGGCGGCTCGATGCTGCGGGTATCGACAGCATGTTGCCCGATCTGCCGGGCTGCAACGAGAGCCTTGAGCCCTTTGCAGCGCAAAGCCTCACCCGCTGGCGCGCCGCGATGGCGCATGCTGCGCAGCATTTTGACGTTACGCATGCCCTCGCGGTGCGCGGCGGCGCGCTGATTCTCCCGGCCGCGCTGCCCGGCTGGCTCTATGAGCCGGCCAAGGGCGCGAGCCTGCTGCGCCAGATGCTGCGCGCCCGCATTGTCGCCGCGCGCGAACAGGGCATTGCCGAAGACAGCGCGGGCCTCATCGAACAAGGCCGCAAGCACGGCCTCGAACTGGCCGGATATGGCTTCGGCGCAGCGTTGATCGCCGAACTGGAAGAGGCCGTGCCTCCGGCCACTGGCCTGCGCGAAATCCGCCAAGGCGAGTTGGAAGGCGGCGCGCTATGGCTGCGCAGCGAACCTGATGACAATCCGCAGCAGGCAGAGGCGCTGGCGCAGATCATCGCACGCGAAATCGCCGGATGAGCCGCGCGCATATCACCTTTGCCTGTGAGGGCGCGCAGCTTGTCGGCTCGCTCGACCGACCGGAAAGCGGCGGCGAAGTCGGCATCCTGCTCGTTTCGGGCGGCAACGAGATCCGCTGCGGCGCGTGGGGCGGGCAAGGGCGGCTTGCGGCGCGGCTCGCCGCCTCGGGCATCACCGTGCTGCGCTACGACCGGCGCGGCATCGGCGATAGCGAAGGCACCAACAGCGGTTTTCGCCATACCCAGGGCGATATCGCCGCCGCCCTCGCCGCCTTTCGCGCCGCTGCGCCTGAATTGCGCCGGATCATCGCCTTCGGCAATTACGACGCCGCCAGCGCGCTGATGCTCCACGGGACCAAGCTCGGCTTCGCTGGCATGGTGCTGGCCAACCCTTGGACAATCGACGACGAGACCGCCGCGCCGGTCCACGCGCCCGCAGCGCTGCGGGCGCGCTATCTCGCCAAGCTCAGGAACCCGCGCGAACTGCTCCGGCTGCTCGGCGGCAAGGTCAATCTGGGCATGTTGCTGCAAGGTCTGAAAGCCTCGGCCGCTGCGCCCACCGGCTCGGCGCTGGCGCGAGATATGGCAGCGGGGCTCGCCGGGTTCGGCGGGCCGGTCGCGATCCTGCTGGCGAGCGCTGATCGCACCGCGCAGCTCTTCGAGGCCAGCTGGCCCAAAAGCGATCCGCGCATCCAGCGCCTTGGCGGCGCGTCACACAGCTTTTCGGGGGAAGCCGCGCAGAACTGGCTGACCGAATGGCTGATCGAAGCCGCGCGCTAAAACGCTATTCCGCCGCCTCGCGCTGCGCTTCGGCAAAGGCGCGCGACGCTAAAAACCGCTCGGCATCGAGCGCGGCCATGCATCCGGTGCCCGCCGCCGTCACCGCCTGGCGGTAGACATGGTCCATCACATCGCCGCAGGCAAAGACGCCGGGAATGGCGGTCTTGGGCGTGCCCGGTTCAACGATCAGGTAGCCGTTTTCGTCCAGCTCCAGCTGCCCCTTGAACAGCTCGGTCGCAGGCGCATGGCCAATGGCGACGAACGCGCCGTCGGTCTCGATGCTGGACGCCGCGCCGGTCACAGTGTCGATCATCTCCACCGCTTTCAGCCCGCCGCTCGCCGGATCGCCGCTGAAGCGCGAAACCGCTTTGTTCCACAGCACTTTGATATGCGGATGCGCCAGCAGCCGGTCGCGCAGGATCTTCTCCGCGCGCAATGTATCGCGGCGGTGGATCAGGGTCACGTCCTTCGAATGATTGGTCAGGTAGAGCGCTTCTTCGACCGCAGTATTGCCGCCGCCGATCACCACCACCTTTTTGCCGCGATAGAAAAACCCGTCGCATGTCGCGCAGGCTGAAACGCCTTTGCCGCCAAGCTCGGCCTCGCCCGGCACTCCCAGCCACTTGGCCTGCGCGCCGGTCGCGATCACGACCACATCGCCTTCATAGATATCGCCGCTGTCGCCCACCGCGCGAAAAGGGGTGCTGGCGAGGTCTACCGACAGGATCGTGTCCCACAGCATCCGCGTGCCGACATGCTCGGCCTGCGCCTGCATCTCCTGCATCAGCCACGGGCCCTGCACCACATCGCGGAAACCTGGATAGTTTTCAACGTCGGTGGTGATCGTCAGCTGGCCGCCGGGCTGCAGCCCCTGCACCACGATCGGCGCCATCCCCGCGCGCGCACCATAGATCGCGGCGGACAGCCCTGCCGGGCCGGAGCCGATAATGAGCATGCGGGTGGTGTGGGTCGTGGGCATCGAAATCTCCGGTTGGCTGCCGCAAAATAGGGCGGCCTTGGGCGGAATGCGAGTCCGGACGCCAAGGATATTCCCGGATTTTGGCACGCCGCTAGTGAATGAGGTTTTCCGCCATTTTCCGAACGGCGTCCGCGTCCGCATCCAGCACCGCTGCGGCATAGGCTTCGACCGTGCCGTGCGCCGCGCGGATCGCGGCAAAGCTGCGATCCAGAAATTCAGGTTGCACCGACATGATCATGCGCAGCGCGCCATCATCCATTGCCTTGCCAAAGCCCGAACGTACGCTCGCCGCGCCTGCTGCAATGCGCGCCTCCGAATTGCCCGCCGTGTTGGTCAGCAGATAGTCGGCCATCATGTCGTCATGGTGCACCCCCAGCAGCGCATGGGCCAGCGCGGCGGCAAGGCCGGTGCGGTCCTTGCCCGCGAGGCAATGCAGCAGGCTCGGCGCATCGCGCTGCGCCAGCGCCTGCAGGTAAATCCCGAAGGTGCGGGCCAGCACCGGGCGGAACGGCAAGGTATCGTAAAGCCGCAGCATCGCGGTGCGCGCGTCCTCGGTCGTCTTGATCCCGGTCGCGAATTCCTCGTGCGCGGCGCGGCCATGGCTGCCCGCCGTCTCGCCCGGATGAAACAGCACCTCGCCGGCAAATTCATCGTGGCGAAGGCAAGGAAACGCGGCGCGCTCGCTATCCCCGCGCAGATCGATCACCGTGGCGATGCCCAACCGGTTGACCGCTTCCAGATCCTGCGCGCTCGCCCCGCTATGCTGGCCCGAGCGCCAGAGAGTGCCGCCGCGCAAGCGCCCGCCGCGCGCCGGATAGCCGCCGTAGTCGCGAAAATTGTGAATGCCATCGAGGCTCAGAACCCGGTTTTCCATTACATCGCCCCTGTCAAGATTCGCAGCTGTTTGCCACCTTTGGATGACAGTTCAGCCAAATCCCCGCGCCAGAAACCGCTCGGCGCAGCCCGCCAGCAAGGCCGCGCCCAGCGGCATGACGCTCTCGTCAACCATCATCCGCGTCGAGTGGATGCTGCAGCAGCTTTTCCAATCCGCCCCTTCCTGCGCAACCCCGAGGAAGAACATCGCGCCGGGCACTTCATTCAGCACATAGGCGAAATCCTCCGCGCCCATGATCGGGTGGGAGAGGCGCTGGAAACGCCCCTCGCCCGCCAGCTGCGCGGTCACCGCCTCGCCCAGATCGACCGCACGGGCATCGCACACCGTCACCGGAAAACCGGGCACGATCACGGTCTCGGCCGTCAGCCTGTGCGCCGCTGCGATATGTTCGGCCAGCTGGGCCAATTCCTCGCGCAGCCGCTCGCGGTTCGCGGCCGAAAGCGTGCGCAGCGTGCCCAGCAGGTGCGCCGTATCGGGGATCACATTATAGGCGGTGCCCGCGGTGATCTTGGAAACCGTTGCCACAACCGGATCGGCCACCGAAAAGCGCCGCGTCACCATCGTCTGGATCGCGCTGACGATGGCGCAGGCCACCGGCACCGGATCCAGCGTATCGTGCGGCATCGAGGCATGGCCGCCGTCGCCCGAGACCGTGATCTCGAACCGGTCGGCCGAGGCGAGCAGCGGTCCGGCTTTGCCCGCCACGATCCCATGCGGGCTGTTGGGCATGATATGGAGCGCAAAGGCCGCGTCGGCGCGGGGTTCGAGCAGCCCGTCGTCGATCATGAACCGCGCGCCGTGATGCCCCTCCTCGCCGGGCTGAAACATGAACTGCACTTCGCCCGCGATGTCTGCGCGCCGGGCGCAGAGCAGCTCGGCCGCACCCGCCAGCATCGCCGTATGCGCATCATGCCCGCAGGCGTGCATCCGCCCGGCAAAAGTCGAGGCGAACGCCAGGCCGGTCTCCTCGGGCATTTCAAGCGCATCCATATCGCCGCGCAGCAGCACGCGGCGCGCCTCGCCGTCTTTGGCTCGCGCTTCCCCCATCAGCGTGGCGACCAGCCCGGTGGTCGAAGGCCCCTCGCGCCAAGTGAGCGGCAGGTGCGCGCATGCCGCGCGGACTTTGGCCGAGGTCAGCGGGGTATGCAGCCCCAGCTCCGGCTCGGCATGGATCGCGCGGCGCAGCGCGGTGATCGGTTCGGCCAGCGCCTCCGCCTGCCTCAGCAGATCATCATGCAGCATGCGCGGGCGCTCCTTCACGTTCGGTCAGGCGCGCAGCATAGGATTGCCGGGGGAGCATTGTCGAGGGTTGCCGTTCGGGCAATTCGGCAGCCCCGATTCGCCGCCGCGATTTGGGCCAAGTTGACATATTTGACACAGTCCAGAGCACAAACTCCAAGCCCCCCCTGTGCGGCCCTCGGCGGCGAAAAGACGAGCTTCCCGAACAAGATCAGGCAGGAATACAAACTGGGCCGCGCCGACGCAGGCTGGTATAAGGTGCGCCGCGCGCTCGAAGCTTACGGCGATACCGAACTGACCGATTTCGACCCGTTCAAGGCCGCGTATAACGCACTAAGCGAAAAACTCCGGCCTAAGGTGTTCGATTTAGGTTTTCTGCCGCGCTAGCCGCACCATCTGCTCACATTTAACGGCCACCTCGTCGCCCAAAAGCACTTGGCGGATGCGGTGGTGTTCGTAAAGTGGCACTTTGCTGCGTGCTGCAGTGACTCATTTGGTTGATAGGGGGCCAACAATGTCCAGACTTGCCATGCTTTGCGGCGCTGCCTTGCTGGCCAGCGCCTCCGCCGCCCATGCGCGTGCGCCTGTCCCTGCCGATACCGTGCTGCATCATGGCACGATCCTGACGGTCGATGCCAAGGACCGTGTGGTTCAGGCCATGGCGCTCCGGGGCGGGCGGATTGTCGCGCTGGGCAGCGACAAGGCGATTGCCGCTTATATCGGGCGCAAGACCAAAGTGATCGACCTGGCCGGCAAGACCGCCACGCCGGGAATGATCGACGCGCATGCCCATGCGCTGGAAGGCGGGATCGACGAAGTGGCGAACCTGCAATTGGGCGAGGCTTCGAGCGTCGCCGATTTTCTGGCGCGGGTGCGCGCCCGCGCGGCGGAGCTTCCGGCGGGGGCTTGGCTGACCGGCTCTGGCTGGAACGAGAGCCGCATCGCCGAGCACCGCCCGCCGAGCCTGACCGAACTGGATGAGGCCTCTGGCGGGCATCCGGTCGCGCTGGGCAATACCACGGGGCACTATACCCTGGTCAACAGCGCGGTGCTGAAGCTGGCCGGGATCACCGCAACCACGCCCGATCCGGCAGGCGGGCGCTTTGACAAAGATGGCAGCGGCGCGCTCAACGGCGTGATTTACGACAGCGCGCAGGATGTGCTGGACAAGCTGGTGCCACCGGTCGATGCGGCAACGCGGGTCAAGGGCCTCACCCATTTCATCGAAGGCGCGCTCGCCGAGGGGCTGACCGGGATCAAAGACCCGCGCACCGACCGCTGGGCCTGGGACGTCTATGCCAATGCCGCCAAAGCCGCGCCGCTGACCATGCATGTCTGCACCTTGACCCATGCCCGCACCGACATGACGGCGGCGCAGGCCGCGCTCGACGACTATCGCCAGCGCAAGCGCGAGGTCGCCGCGATGAAGGGTGCGAACCTCGATGTCTGCGGGGTAAAGATATTTTTCGACGGATCGGGCGCAGGGCGCACAGCGTGGATGTACGAACCGTTTGAAGCCGATGCTTCGCATGCCAACCCGGGCACTGGCTTCCCGATGATGGCGGCCGACATATTCCGGCAAATGGTCATGCTCTATACCGCCGCAGGAGTGCCGATTGGCACCCATGCCATCGGCGACAAGGCGATCGACATCGCGGTCGATGCCTATGCCGAGGCGCTGAAGAAAACGCCCAAACTGGGCCTGCGACATAGCCTGATCCACGCCAATCTGCCGACCAACCATGCCATCGATGTGATGGTCGCGCTGCAGAAGACCTACGATTCTGGCTATCCCGAAGCGCAGGCGGAGTTCCTGTGGTTTCTGGGCGACGCGCTGGCGGCGGGATGGGGGCCGAAGCGCAGCGCGCGGATGATGCCCTATGCCACGTATGCCAAACGCGGGATCATCTACAGCGACGGTTCGGACTATCCGGTAACGCCTTACGCGCCGCGCTACGGCCTTTGGTCCTCCGTTGCGCGCGAGCCGGACGGCGACCGCTTTGGCAAGGCCCCCTTCGGCACGGCAGAAGCGGTGGACGTGCACACCGCGCTGCGCAGCCACACGCTCTGGGCGGCGCGGCAACTGTTTCTGGAGAAAGAAACCGGCTCGCTCGAAGTGGGCAAGCTTGCCGATATCGCGGTGTGGGACCGCAATCCCTACGCCGTGCCGACGGCCGCGCTGAAGGACATGCGCTGCATGATGACGCTGTTTGGCGGCAAGGTGGTGTTTGTGCGCAAATGAGGGGGCAGGGTACGGTGCCAAAACCGATCCCCCTTGCACGCAAGGGCAGAACGGCTTAATCGATCGGTTAATTGTTTGGGAGACGATACATGACCGACGCTTATATCATCGACGCCGTCCGTACGCCGCGCGGCGTGGGCAAGCCCGGCAAGGGCGCGCTTTCGCACCTGCATCCGCAGCATCTGGCCGCCACCGTGCTCGGCGCGCTCAAGGAGCGGAACCATCTCGATACCAAGACGGTCGACGACATCATCTGGTCGACATCTTCGCAAGTGGGCAAGCAGGGCGGCGATCTGGGCCGCATGTCGGCGCTGGCGGCGGGCTATGATATCTCGGCCAGCGGCACGACGCTCGACCGGTTCTGCGGCGGCGGGATCACTTCGGTGAACCTTGCGGCGGCCTCGGTCATGTCGGGCATGGAAGATTGCGTGATCGCCGGCGGCACCGAAATGATGAGCTTTACGGCGGCCCATGCTGCTGCCGAAGCCAATGCCGGGTTTCCGCCGCGGCTGATGGGTTCGGGCAACGCGGCGCTCGACGAGCTGCACCCGCAATCGCATCAGGGCATCTGCGGCGATGCCATCGCCACGATCGAGGGCATCGACCGCGAGGCGCTCGATGCGCTGGCGCTGGTCAGCCAGCAGCGCGCCGATGTGGCGATCAAGGAAGGCCGCTTTGCAAAGTCGGTGGTGCCGGTGCTCAACGAGGACGGCTCCGTGGCGCTCGACCGCGAGGAGTTCCCCCGCCCCGAAACCACCGCCGAAGGGCTCGCCAGCCTGAAGCCCGCCTTTGCCGGAATGATGGACTTCGACCTTGGCGGCGGGATGACCTTCCGCAAGCAGATCAACCGCCGCTATCCCGATGTCGAGATCAAGCCGGTGCACCATGCGGGCAATTCCTCGGGCGTGGTCGATGGCGCAGCAGCGCTGCTGATCACTTCGAAGGAATATGCCGACAAGCATGGGATGAAGCCGCGCGCGCGCATCGTCGCTTATGCCAACCAGGGCGATGATCCCACGCTGATGCTCAATGCGCCGGTGCCCGCCGCCAAGAAGGTGCTGGCCAAGGCGGGCCTGACCAAGGACGACATCGACGTGTGGGAGATCAACGAGGCGTTTGCCGTGGTCGCCGAAAAGTTCATCCGCGATCTCGATCTCGACCGCGCCAAGGTGAACATCAACGGCGGCGCGATGGCGCTGGGCCACCCGATCGGCGCGACCGGGTCGATCCTGATCGGCACCGCGCTCGATGAGCTTGAGCGTTCGGGCGGGCGCTATGGCCTCGTCACGATGTGCGCGGCGGGCGGCATGGCCCCGGCAATCATCATCGAGCGGCTATAAGCACAGCCGCGCCCCGGCGCAGGCCGGGGCGCGGGGGACGTCTCTCACTCCAGCGGCACGATCACTCCAGCTTCGTTGGCGACCACGCCCAGCACAGCGGCGTAAACATCCACATTCTGCGTGAGCATCGCAGGATCGATCTTGTCGAGCGTGTCGTCGGGCGTGTGGTGCAGATCGAAATAGTGCGTGCCGTCCTGGCTCAGGCTGATCATCGCCAGTTTCTGCTTGGCGATGATCGCCTCGATATCCGCGCCGCCTTCGGGATCGGCCTTGCCCAGCGGGATGCCCATGGGGCCGAGCGCCGCAACCACCCGTTCGCCCAACGCGGCATTGGCGGGCGCGAGCTTGGTCAGCACGCGCCAAACCCGGTCAGCGCCGAAATCGCTCTCCATCGCCAGCGCATGCGGCTCGTTCCCGTGCATTTTGACGTAGGCCTCATCGCCCCCGCCACCGATTTCCTCGGCCCCGGCGAGCAGCACGCGGATCGTGCGCAGCGGCTTGCCGCCGCTTTGCGCCTTGAGTGCAGCGGCGGTGATGATCGCGCAGCCCGCGCCGTCGTCGATCGCGCCGGTGCCCAGATCCCAGCTATCGAGATGGCAAGCCAGCAGGATCTTGGGCAGCGCGGGATCGCGCCCCGGCAATTCGCCGACAACATTGCCCGAGGGCAGATTGTCGGCCGATTTGCCGGTGAGCGTCAGCGCCAGCCGCAAGGTCTTGCCCTTGGCGACCAGCCGCGCGATGAGATCGGCGTCGGGATTGGACACTGCGCCTGCGGGAATGGGCGCGGTGCCAGCCGGAAAACTGGTGACGCCGGTATGCGGGTTCCGGTGGCTGTCGGTGCCGACCGAACGGATCACGATGCCCAGCGCCCCTTTGCGCGAAGCAATCGCGGGCCCGGCGCGGCGCACCTGACCATAAGGACCATAGCCCAGCCCGTCTTGCGCAGGCCGAATGGCATGATCGACGAAGGCGATCTTGCCCGCAAGCGATCCTTCGGGCGCGGCTTTCAGCGCATCCAGCGTGGCGAAATAAACCACCTCGCCCTCGATCCCCTGCTCCGGGGTGCTGCCACTATGGTCCAGCGCGGTGACCGCCAGATGCTGCACCACAGGCGCGGTCAGCCGCGCTTTGTCGGTTCCGCGCACATAGCCGCGCATGGTGAAGGGCTCGGTCGCCACATTCTGAAAGCCCATGGCTTTGAGCTTCTGCGCTGCCCAGACCCGCGCGCGCGCCTCAGCCTCGGAACCGGCAAGACGCGGGCCCACCTCGCTGGTAAGCTCGGCCACAAAGGCATAGGCTGTGTCTTCGGCTGCCGTCGCAGCGAACGGCAACACCAGCGCGGTCATCGCCAGAACCTGAACAAAACGCTTCATCATTAACCCCTGCCCCCTTGAAAAACCGGCGTCATGGCTGCGCCGCACGCGCCCTGCTTGCAGCCAACCGCCCCCGCTTGTAGAGGGCTTGACCAGCAACACCATACGCCAGCTTCCCCAAAGGACCACCCATGGCCGCCCAATATGCCTACGTCATGAAGAACATGACGAAGACCTTCCCCGGTGCTCCCAAGCCCGTGCTGAAAGATATCAGCCTGCAATTTTATCAGGGTTCTAAGATCGGCATTGTCGGCCCCAACGGCGCGGGCAAATCCACGCTGATCAAGATCATGGCCGGGATCGACACCGATTTCACTGGCGAGGCTTGGCCGGGTGAAAACATTACGGTGGGCTATTTGGAGCAGGAGCCCCAGCTCGATACCACCAAGACCGTTCTCGAAAACGTCAAGGACGGCGCGCGCGCGGTGGCCGACATGGTCGAGCGCTTCAACCAGATTGGCATAGAGATGGGCGAGGACGATGCCGATTTCGACGCGCTCGGCGCCGAGATGGCAGATCTTCAGGACAAGATCGACGCGGTCGATGGCTGGACGCTCGACAATCAGCTCGAAATCGCGATGGAAGCGCTGCGATGCCCGCCGGGCGATTGGCCGGTGGACAGCCTCTCGGGCGGCGAAAAGCGCCGTGTCGCGCTCACCCGGCTGCTGATCCAGAAGCCTTCGATCCTGCTGCTCGACGAGCCGACCAACCACCTCGACGCCGAAAGCGTCAACTGGCTGGAAAACCATCTCAAGGAATATGCCGGATCGGTGCTGATGATCACCCACGACCGCTACTTCCTCGACAATGTAGTGGGCTGGATTCTCGAGCTCGATCGCGGAAAGTACTTCCCCTATGAGGGCAACTATTCGACTTACCTCGAAAAGAAGGCCAAACGGCTGGAGCAGGAAAGCCGCGAGGACGAGGGCCGTCAGAAAGCCATCAGCCAAGAGCTGGAATGGATCCGGCAAGGGCCGAAGGGCCGCCAGACCAAGTCCAAGGCGCGCATCAAGGCGTTCGACCAGCTGGTGGAATCGACCGAGAACCGCCCGATCAACAAAGCGCAGATCGTCATCCAGGTGCCCGAACGGTTGGGCAGCAAAGTGATCGAGGCGAAGAACCTGACGAAGGCTTACGGCGACAAGCTCCTGTTCGAGAACCTCTCGTTCCTGCTGCCGCCGGGCGGCATCGTCGGCGTGATCGGGCCGAACGGCGCGGGCAAATCCACGCTTTTCAAGCTGATCACCGGTCAGGATCAGCCTGACGAGGGCACGATCGACATCGGCACCACGGTGCATCTGGGCTATGTGGACCAGAGCCGCGACCAGCTCGATCCGACCAAGAACGTGTGGGAGGAAATCTCCGACGGGCTCGATTACATGAAGGTCAACAAGCAGGACATGTCCACCCGGGCCTATGTCGGCGCGTTCAACTTCAAGGGGCAGGACCAGCAGAAGAACGTCGGCAAACTCTCGGGCGGTGAGCGCAACCGCGTGCACATGGCCAAGATGCTCAAGCTAGGCGGCAACGTGCTGCTGCTCGACGAGCCGACCAACGATCTCGACGTCGAAACGTTGCGCGCCTTGGAAGACGCGATCGAAAACTTCGCCGGCTGCGCCGTGGTCATCAGCCACGACCGGTTCTTCCTGGATCGCCTCGCAACCCACATCCTCGCGTTCGAAGGCAACAGCCACGTCGAATGGTTCGAAGGCAACTTCGAAGCCTATGAGGAAGACAAGCGGCGGCGACTGGGCGATGCGGCGGACCGGCCGACGAGGCTGGCCTACAAGAAGCTGACGCGTTGACGTTCCATTATGTAGTTACATAAAAGAACTAGGGTCGAGTTCGATCCGGAGAAGCGCGCCGTGACGCTGGCCGAGCGCGGACTGGATCTTTGTGACGCACCATTGGTGATCGGTAACGCGGTCGATACAGTTGAAGATAGGAGCTTTGATTACCCGGAAGACCGGTTGGTGACGTTCGGACGGTTGCGTGAAAGGCTGATTGTCGTCGTCTGGACACCAGTCGAGCATGGCATACGGGTTATTTCGATGCGAAAGGCAAATGAACGTGAGCAGCGACGATACAGGGCGCGAATGGGTTGATCCCGACGATGCGCCTGAGTGGACCGACGAAATGTTCGATATGGCGCAGCACAGCGTCAATGGCCAAGTCGTTCGGCCCGCCACCGGCGTACTCACCAAAGACGGCATGAAGCGCGTTGCGCCCTTCATCATCCCCATGCCGGGCCGCCCTCCCCTCGGCGATACACCCAAAAAGCAAGTGACCCTCCGGCTCGACGCCGACCTGCTGGAGAACTTGCGCGCAAGCGGCCCGGGCTGGCAATCGCGGATCAATGCAGCTTTGCGCAAGGCCGTGGGCATTTCATAATCGCGGAAACTGGGCTGGTCCAGCAAAGAGCCGCCCGACCAGCGGCACACTAGTTCATGTAAAATCTCGCCAGCATGAACGAAGAGCCATGTCGCGGTTCAGCGCAGTGACAGACCAATAGGTCCAATCCTGTTAACACAAAGCGCCGCGAGTCGAATGGGCGCTGCACGACAGGAGACAGAGCCATGTTTGCTAGGTCATTGATGAGCCGCAGCGTTGCCCAGGTGCTCGCCGCCGTTTTGGCGATCACAACGGCGCCCGATATTGCCAGCGCGCAGGAACGGCCCGAGCGCGAATTTCGCGGCGGCGGCGGGCGGATGGACCGGGAGCAGCGCATGGAGCAACGGATGCCGCGCATGGACGCCCCGCGCCCCGCCGAGGCCCAGCGCCAGGTTGCTCCGCAGCAGCCGCGCGGCGATTTCCAACAGCGCGCACAAGGGTGGGGCAACGCTGACCGGGGCCGCAACTGGCAGAGCGAGCGGGTTCAGGCGCAGGCGCAGGCACAAATTCCGGCGCAAACCGGTGCGCCCGTCCGCACCGCTGACCGGGGGCAATGGGGCCGTCAGGATCAGGATCGCGGCGTCAACCAAAACTGGCAATCGCGCAATCCGTCTTATGCCGGTGCCAATCGCAATCCCGCCTATCAGCCGCAGGTTCAGCAGGATCGCGCCATCAACAATGATCGCCGCGATGATCGCGGCACGCGGTGGAGCCAGAACGACCAGAACCGCT
>NZ_CAMBTS010000045.1 GCF_945870625.1 Novosphingobium sp. Chol11
GTTGGGACTTCATCTTCGTTCCTTCGTCACTACGACGAAGCCCCAACACTCCTTAAATCACAACCTCAAATCTGTGCCATTGGTGCTGACGGGGAACACCCACGAGGCTGTTGCTCGCCGATACCACGCCGCTCACCCCGGTCGTGCCCGAACCCCAGGTCACTGCGCCGGCGGTGCTGCCGCGGGAGCCATACCAATTTGGACTGGCAACGACGTAATTACCATTGCTCAGAGCCGTAACGCCATTGTTTCCAATGTAATCATAGCTGGTGCTGCCAACGAGGCTGTTGCTCGATGACACCACGCCCTTTACGCCAGTCGTGCCCGAGCCCCAGGTCACGGCGCCGGCGTCTTTCTCGATGCCATTGTCCCAGACAGTGCTGCGAACGACATAGTTGCCGTTGCTCAGCACCGTTACGCCACCGCTTCCAATCATGTCACCGGCGGTGCTGCCAACGAGGCTGTTGCTCGCCGACACCTCGCCGATCACCGCAGTAGTGCCCGAGCTCCAGGTCACCGCGCCGGCTTTGGCAACGGAGCGGTTTGCCCAGTTTGGGCTAGAAACGACATAGCTGCCGTTGCTGAGCGCCGTGACGCCGCCGCTTCCAACAGTGTCATCCCGCCCGAAGCCGACGAGGCTGTTGCTGTCTGACACGTAGCCGCTGATCCCCCTTGTGCCCGAGCCCCAGGTAACGGCGCCGGCGTCACCGGAGGTAAAATTGTCCCAGAGGGTACTGCGAACGACATAGTTGCCATTGCTCAATGCCGTGACGCCGCCGTTTCCAATGCTATCATAGCGGTGGCCGCCAACGAGACTGTTGCTCGCCGAAACCACGCCCTTGACCCCGATCGTGCCAGAGCCCCAAGTCACTGCGCCAAGGAACGAGTTCCAATTTGAGTTGGTAACGACATAGTTGCCGTTGGTCAGCGTCGTGACGCCATTTCTTCCAACGTAATCATACAAGTTGCTGCCGACGAGGCTGTTGCTCGTCGATACCACGCCGCTCACGCCCTGCGTGCCCGAGCCCCAGGTCAAAGCGCCGGCGTCTTTGGCAGTGCCATTGTCCCAGAGACTGCTTCCAACGACATAGTTGCCGTTGGTCAGGACCGTGACACCATCTTTTCCGACACCGTCGCTGCCCGAACCGCCGACCAGCTGCGAAAGCAGCGCGCCGGTTGAGGAGAATAGATAGACCGCGCCCGCGTTGACGATGCCGCCGACTGTGGTGTTCGGCGCGGTAACGACGACGTTGCCAGCCCCGGCACCTGCGGCGAGCACCGTGACCGACGTGCCAAAGCCGTTCGCGGCCACTCCCTGATAAGGATCGACGAGGCTGTTGTTGAACGTCGTTGGTGAATCGTTGGCGATGATGATGTTGCGCGGATCGATCAGCACCATGCCAGCCTTGCCGCTGGTCGCGCCAGCATCGGCCTTGCCGGCAAAAAAGAGGCCGTCATGCGCGCTGACCTCGATCGCACCGCCGAAGGAGTCGGTACCGAGGCCGCGCGCGCTGATCGTGCCGCCGAACAGCGTCCGGCTTTGCGACCACAGCACCACCAGGCCGCCATCGCCGCGCAGCGTCGCATCGGCCGCTACCGTGCTGGTGTCGTCGACTGTCAGCCGGTCGGCGCGCGCCATGGTGCCGCCGCCGCGCACGTCACCGCCAAGGCGCACCGAACCGCCGGCGCTGCTGCCTGAGGCATCGATATGCGCGCCGATCAGCATCATCGCATCCGCAGTCATCCGCACGTCGCCGCCATGGCCGTTGGCGCCAATCGCCGCGATGCTGCCCGATGAGAACAGATTGCCAGTGCCGGTGACAGCAACCGTGCCGCCGGTGCCCGCTGCCGCATTGGCGCGGATCAGTGCGCCACTGTTGGCGATGTAGCTGCTGCCAAAGTCGAGGGCTGCGATACCGCCGGCACCGCTGGCGCCCGATACATCGATGACCGCCTGGTTGAGGATCTGGTCGGCCGAAACGCTGACGGTGCCGCCGGCCGCGCCGATGGCGTCGATGCTGCCAGCAAGGCCGACAAGACCACTCGCAGAGATGTCGACTTTGCCGACTCCTGCGGTGCCAGCTTGCGCCTTGATGCTGCCCTCGGCGAATACCGAACCGGTTTCTGCGGAAAGCCAGACGCGGCCGCCACGATTTTGCGAGCCGGTGGCGCGAATGATGCCGGTGTAGCCCGCGAGCGCATAGACGTTGCCGCCCGCAGCGCGCAGTTCCGCCGCAGCAGCGCTGATGGTGCCGCTGTTGGTGACGTTCCCAGCACTGCCTTCGACAAAAATGCGGGCGTCGCTGCCCGCAGCCTGCATTACGACATGCGTGCCGCTGGCCAGCGCTGCTGTGCCTCCGGCAGCCATTGTCCCGTCGTTGGCAACATAATGGCCGATCAGCACGGCGTCGCCGCCGGTTGTAATGCTGCCGCTGTTGGTAACCGTGCCAGTGCCGGTGCCGAGAAAGCTCTGGCGGTCGCTGGCCATGAAGCCATCGTTGGTCACATCGCGCGTCGAGGCGACGAAGCTGCCGCCGGTGACGACCTTGCCGCTGCCATCGACGACAATGCCTGCCGGATTGATGACGTAAACCGAGCCGGTGGCATTGAGCTGCCCGGCGATCGACGTTGAGTTGCCGCCTGTCACCCGGTTAAGCTTGGCACCGCTGCCGTTGTTGAATTCGACACGGCCGCCAGCGCCAATCGAAAAGCTTTGCCAGTCGATGACCGCCCGCGCCGAAGACTGGCCGACGACCATCGTGCTTGCCGAGGGAAGCGCGATGCTGGCCGTGCCGGCAATGATCTGGCCGCCAGTCGGCAGCACCGGCGCGCTCTGCGCCAGCGCGCCGCCATGAATGGCCAACGCGAGAAACGATACCTGCCCGGCATGGCGCTTAGCCCGCCTGTAGCCCCTGACCGGCAGCCCCGCCGCAAGAGCCCGGAACGCCTGAAATTCACCGCTGACAGTCATGCTACATCGCCCCCACAACCGAACCTGCCGCCTCAAGGGCGGAACGACAATTGTTCGACTGAAACAAGGGCGTGCCGCGACCTGTTGCCTGAGCGCGGACGGGCTGATTAGCTAGATATGGCCTCAGCACAAGGGATTTATTATTCATAATCAATTACTTAATTACAACTACTTCCAACACCAATGCCCGCCTACCAAACGGTGCTTGTAAGCGATGATCATCCTAAACGCGGCGATCAAACACGGCGAGCCAAACGCCGTCGATTAGGTATTTAGCGGACGACTGCTCGCCAGGACTATGGAAGCCAGCAAGATCAGCGCGCCCATAGAACTGGGACCGCGCACTTGCGCGCGCAACGGCCTGAAATTCTGCTTCCTCCCTGTTCGCGCAAACGCCTCTGCGGAGGCCTCCACCGACGCGTTCGTATCTCACCACCCAGCTTGACCTGCCGCCTCATACCGTGGGCCGCAACGTCAAGGCGCTCGTCGGCAGCAGCTTTGTCGTGCGAGGAAAGGACGGCGTCACCAACGCGCTTGAGGTGCGTCAAGGCATGCCGCGGCATGTCGGCAAAGCGCTCGCCACGCTTTTATTTTTCGAGATGCAGCGCGCGTTGGCGGCACAGTTTCGGTTAGCGACAACGCTGCGACCGACTCAGCAGCTGTCCTACGCAGCTCCACCCCAGTTCTGAAGGGCACGGATGTCCCAACTCCGGATTTTCATTGAGCCGTGGCGACGATCCTTAATGAATGGCAGGCACTAGGGACACCGCTTGGCACATAGAATGACGACAATTGGGGCGCATTCCCGACCGTCCGCTTAGCCCACTGCAATCGACCGCTTTCGGCTAGACTCGACGTTTACTGGTGCCGATGTGAGCTACCGGGTATGGTCGGAAGCAGCCGCTGATCTGAGGTGCATCGCAAAAAAGTAAGCGCCAAACCTATCGCTTCCCCGCTCCTTCAGCCACAACCGGCACCACCGCTGACCAAACCTTCCCCCCGCCGACCCATGTCTCCAGCACTTTGGTCTTGCGGATCTGTGCGGGGCTTGCCGTCATCGGGTCGGTATCGACCAGGATGAAATCGGCGCGCTGGCCAGGGGCGAGGCGGCCGAAGCGTTTTTCGGCGAAGCCGGCGTAGGCGGCGGCGGAGGTGTAGCCGGCCAGCGCGGCGGTGCGGTTCACTTTTTCCTGCGGCTGCCAGCCGCCCGGGGGCGCGCCGGTTTCGTCTTCGCGGCTGATCGCGGCGGCGAGGCCTGCCCATGGATCGGGCAGTTCGACCGGCGCGTCCGAGCCTAGCGCAAGCGTTGCCCCGGTCGCCTTGAGCGAGGCCCAGGCATAGGCTCCGGCCAGCCGGTTTGGCCCCAGCCGCGCTTCGGCCATCAGCCGGTCCGAGGTCTGGTGCACTGGCTGCATCGAGGCGACGATGCCGCCGCTTTGCGCGATCTTGCCAAACAGCGGCCAATCCGCAGGCTCGACCACTTGCGCATGCTCGATCCGCCAGCGCCGGTCGCCTTTGTAAGTCGCGGTCAGATCGTCGATCGCGTGGAGCACCACCGCGTTGCCTTGATCGCCGATGGCGTGCACCGCGACCTGAAAGCCGTCCATCGCGGCGCGGCTCATCAAATTGCCGATCTGCGTCTGGGTCAGCTGCGGCAAGCCGCTGGTGCTGGGGGCGTCGGCATAGGGCGCTTTGAGCCATGCCCCGCGCGAGCCGAGCGCGCCGTCCATATATAGCTTCACACCGTTAAGGCGCAGCCGGTCGGCATAGAGCCATGGGCTTGGCCCGGGACCACCGATGGCGACCATATTGTCCACGCCCGAGGCATAGGCCATGATCCGCACATAAAGCTGGTTGGCATCGCCAGCGCGGCGGAAGGTCTGCCAATCGGCCATCGAGGAACCCATGTCGGCAACAGCGGTGAGGCCGCGCTCGAAGAACAGGCGCTGCGCGGTGGCGAAGGCGAGGTCGTAATCGCGCGTGCCGGGCGGGGGCACGGCCTTGTTGACATAATCTTGCGCGGTATCGACCAGCACGCCCGCCGGAGAGCCATCGGCATTGCGTTCGATCTTGCCGCCTATCGGGTCGGTGCTCGCGGCGGTGACGCCTGCGGCTTTCAAGGCGGCGCTGTTGGCCCAATTGGCATGGCCATCGACCCGCTCCATCAGCACCGGGCGGCCCGGCACCACGGCGTCAATTTCGGCGGCAGTGGGAAAACGGCCGAGCTTCCAGCGCTCCTGATTCCAGCCGCGCCCGATCAGCCAGGGCCGATCCGGGTGCGCTTTGGCATATGCGCCGATCTTCTCCAGCGCCTCGGCCAGCGAATTGGTTTCCTGCAGATCGAGCGTCAGCGCGCCAAAACCGACGCTCATGACGTGCAAATGCGCATCGATCAGGCCGGGCAGCATCACATTGCCCTTGCCATCGACGCGGTATTGAAACCCCTTCTTCGCCTTTTTCTGCCCTTCGCGCACGACCGATTTGATCACGCCCGCATCATCAAACAGCAGCGCGATGAAGGTCTGCACCTCGCCGTCTTCGCCCACGGTTTGCCCGCGCACGTTGTCTACCAGCGTATCGGCGCGGGCGGGAATCGCGGCGGCGGCGAGCAGCGCGGCGGCGGCAAGCGAAAGTCGGATCATTGGTTTCCTTTGCGCGGCAGGCGGCAGATCAGCGCGCTGGTATCCTGGCGGCCGCCGCCGAGCGCCTGAACATCGGCATACATTTGATCGATCAGCGCGCTGACCGGCACACTTGCGCCGAGCCTGCGCGCTTCGTCAATCGCGAGGCCCAGATCCTTGCGCATCCAATCGATGGCAAAGCCGAAGTCGAATTCATCTTCGGCCATGGTATGCCAGCGGTTGTCCATCTGCCACGATTGCGCTGCGCCGCCCGAGATCGCCTCGAACACTTTGTCGAGATCGAGCCGCGCGGCCTGC
This sequence comes from Novosphingobium sp. Chol11, assembly GCF_945870625.1. Taxonomy (GTDB): domain Bacteria; phylum Pseudomonadota; class Alphaproteobacteria; order Sphingomonadales; family Sphingomonadaceae; genus Novosphingobium. The sequence goes on from NZ_CAMBTS010000045.1 coordinate 5,911, forward strand.
GCAAAGCGGATCGCTTCGGAAAGGCCCGCGATGGTGGCCGCAAGGCACATCTGGTTGGCCATCTTGGCGGTTTGCCCCGCGCCCGGCTTGCCCACATGAACCACGCGCTTGGCATAAGCGGCCAGCACCGGGCGCGCGGCGTCCACCGCTTGCTCGCTGCCGCCGCACATGATCGAAAGCGTGCCCGCCTCCGCGCCCGACTGCCCGCCGGTGACGGGCGCATCGACGCAAAGCAACTCCTTGTCGCGCCCCTCGACCGCGATCTGGCGAGCAATCCGCGCCGAGACGGTGGTGTGATCGATGAACACCGCGCCGCGCTTCATGCCCGCAAACACGCCGGTCGGGCTCAGCACGACATCGGCCAGATCATCATCGTTGCCCACGCACGTGATCACCGCGTCGGCGCGTTCGGCGGCTTCGGCAGGGGAAGCGGCGACTCGCACGGCAATGCCGGGATTGGCCGCCTGCCATGCCTCCGCGCGCGCTGGCGTGCGGTTATAGATGGTGAGCTTGTGGCCCACTTCGCCCAGATGGCGGGCCATGGCGCCGCCCATCGTGCCAAGGCCGAGGAACGAGACGTTGAGAGGTTCGGTCATATGCCCCGGTTCTAGCTAGTTTGCTGCCTTGTGCCAGCCCTTGATACGACCATGCCCGGGCAAATGGCACTTGTGCAGCCGGATGCGCCCGTCTAACGGGTGAGATCATGCTGCGGCGCACCAATCTTGCGAAGATCGCCTTGCCAGTCTTCTGGCTCTGCGTGATCGGCGCAGTCACGCTGGCGTTGCTGCCGCACCCGCCCCACTTCAAGGAATTGGGCGACAAGATACAGCACATGTTGGCGTTCGGCACGATGGCGCTGGTGGGGTGCTTTGCTTTTCCAAAGATGAGCAAAGTGCGGATCGGCGAGCGGCTTTCGTTTTTGGGCGCGCTGGTCGAGGTCGCGCAGTCGATCCCCGCGCTGCACCGCGATTGTGATATTCGCGACTGGATCGCAGACACGGTGGCGATTGTGGTGGTGCTGGTGCTGCTCCATCTGTGGCGCTTGCCGCGCGGCGAATCGCCCGCCTCATGATGGTTTCCTTGGCGGCGTCTTTCGATTAGGGCGCAGCGGATGGATATCTCGACCGCTTCGTCTTCCGCCGCGCCGTCTCCCTCGGCGCAATCCGCTGCCGCGCCGCTGCTCACACTGGATGATGTGCGCGCCGCGGCCGCCCGGATCGCAGGCCAGGTGGTGCGCACGCCCACGCATTACAGCAAGACGTTGAGCGAGATCACCGGGGCGGAGATCTGGCTCAAGTTTGAGAATCTTCAGTTCACGGCGGCGTTCAAGGAGCGCGGCGCGCTCAATGCGCTCTTGCTGCTGACAGACGAGCAGCGGGCCAGGGGTGTGATCGCGGCATCGGCCGGCAATCATGCGCAAGGCCTATCGTATCACGGCACGCGGCTGGGCATGCCAGTTACCATCGTTATGCCTCGCACCACGCCGACCGTGAAGATCATGCAGACCGAAAGCGTCGGCGGCAAAGTGGTGCTGGAGGGCGAGACTTACGACGACGCCTATGCCCATGCGCGCAAGCTTGAGGCAGAGCTCGGCTTCACATTCGTGCATCCCTTCGATGATCCGAATGTGGCGGCGGGTCAAGGCACCGTCGCGCTTGAGATGCTGGAGGATGTGCCCGAGATCGACACATTGGTCGTGCCGATCGGCGGCGGCGGCCTGCTGGCCGGGATGGGTGTTGCCGCGCGCGCGATGAAGCCATCGATCGGGCTGGTGGGGGTTCAGGCCACGCTGTTTCCCTCGATGTATGCGCGGCTCAAATCGCTCGATCTGCCCTGCGGCGGCGATACGCTGGCCGAAGGCATCGCGGTGAAGGAGCCTGGCGCGTTTACTTCCGCGGTGCTGGCGCGGATCCTCGATGATGTCGTGCTGGTTAATGAAGCCGCGCTCGAGACCGCGGTGGCGGTGATCCTGCAGATCGAGAAGACCGTGGTCGAAGGCGCGGGCGCGGCGGGCCTTGCGGCGGTGATGACCCACCGCAAGCGCTTTGCCGGGCGCAAGATCGGCATTGTGCTGTGCGGCGGCAATATCGACACCCGGCTGTTGGCGAATGTGCTGCTGCGCGATCTGGCGCGCTCGGGCCGTCTGGCGCGGCTGCGGCTGACGCTGCAGGATCGCCCGGGGGCGCTGTTCAAGGTGATGAACGAGTTCAACGCGCACCAGGTCAATATCATCGAGATATATCATCAGCGCATCTTTACGCACCTGCCGGCCAAGGGGCTGATCACCGATATCGAATGCGAGGCGCGCGACCGCGAGCAGATTGATCTGCTGCTCGGCGGGCTGCGGAGCAAGGGGTATGATGTCAGCCAGGTCGAGCTTGGCTGATTAACCTGCCGGGTTGTTCCTGCTCCGTCGCGGGACAGGGGGCTGGTTCTGTGAAAAATCCTTAAATCTTGTCCCTCAATGATGGTTAAGGGTCTTTCACCAAAGCCGAAGGTGAGGCATTGTCTGCGTTGGCGCTGCCGGAAAGTCTGGCCGCGCGAACGGAGCCCCAGCTTGCCGTGACCGCACCCGTCCGCTTTCCCCGTTTTTTCGTGACCAGCCCGATGCCGTGCCCTTACCTGCCGGGCCGGTATGAGCGTAAAGTGTTCACCGAACTCAAGGGCCCCAATGCCGACGAACTGAACGATGCGCTCGGCCGCATCGGCTTTCGCCGCAGCCAGACGGTTGCCTATCGGCCCAGCTGTGTGGAATGTTCAGCGTGCATTTCGGTCCGGGTTGTGGCCAGCGAATTCGAACCATCGGCAACCCAGCGCAAGAACTTGAAGCGCAACGACGATCTGATCGTCAGCACGTGCCGGCCCTGGTCCACCCCCGAACAGTATGAACTTCTGCAGCGTTATCTCTCGGTGCGGCATCCCGGCGGCGGGATGGTGGCGATGGACGAGATGGATTTTGCCGACATGGTGGAACATTCGCCGGTCAAAAGCCTTGTGGTCGAGTATCGCGAGCCGAACCCTGATGGAACACCGGGACGGCTGGTTGGTGCCTGCCTGACTGATCAGCAGGGCGACGGGCTCTCGATGATCTACAGCTTTTACGATCCTCATCACGAAACGCGCAGCGGGCTTGGCAACTTCATCATCCTCGATCACATCCGCCAGGCAGCGCGCATTGGCCTGGATTACGTTTATCTCGGCTATTGGGTCGAAGGTTCGGCGCGAATGCAGTATAAAGTGCGCTATCGTCCGCTGGAAAGATTGGGCCCCAGCGAATGGCAGCGTTTCTCACCAGACGATCAAGCCAATGCCATCGAACGCGCCGCCGGAGCCCCGCGTGAAGCCCGGATCGGGAACAATGACATGGGCAAGGATGGCATTGCCGCATCGCAGCAGCATTACCGCCCGGCTTGATCTGCTCGGGCGCGTTCTGGCCCCGATTTCGTTGATTCTGGCACCGCTGAACGCGGCTATCGGGCAATCGCGCGACACCGATCCAGCGCTCGAAGAGTTGATCCCGGATGCCGCGCTGGAAAATCCTCAAGGCTGGTCGCGGGAAACGGCGGCGGCAGGTGTCACCGTGCCCGATCTTGCCGGGCTGCTGTCGCCTGATCTGACCAAGCCGCTCACCCAGATTCCTGAAATCGCGATGGATTGGCCAGACGGCAACGAACTTGCCGCAGTCACGCCGTTGACCCCCGATCCGGACATTGATCTGGCTCAGGATCAGGTCAAGACAGCAAGCGCAGCGCTCGATGCTTCGGCACCCGATGGCGATTCCGCATTTGCGCAGATAGCGGGCGCCGACATCGTGCGAGTCAATCGGCAGGTCCAATTGGCTTTTCCGCCGGGCCTCGCAGACTTCACCGAACGCGATACGGTGGCGGCGCGTTTTGCAGGGCTTTCGAGCTTACGCGCTTTGCCCGGCGGAGAGGACAACCTCGCGCAGCTTAGCCGCCGCGGCCGCGAGGATCTGGCGCGGCTGACCCAGATCATGCGCCTTTTTGGGTATTACGATGCCGAGATTGCGCAAAGCATTGTCGGGCCAGAAGGCGCAGCGGTCCGCGCGGAGAGCTTGACGGCGGGCGCGGCCGGGGCAGGAACAGAGGTAGGGACTGGTACAGCTAGAGGGGCAGGGGCCTCCGCGCCGTTCGATCCCAAAAAAGTGGTCGTGCGTTTCGATGTCGTTCCCGGACCGCGCTATTCTCTGGATATGATCGCGCTGGGCGATATCGACGCAGCGCGCGACGGCGCGGCATTGCGCGCGGCATTTGCGCTGAAACACGGGGACCCGGTTGACAGCGATCGCATTATCGAGGGCCGCGCGAAGTTGGACGCGGCGCTGGGCAAGGCGGGCTATGCTTATGCCAAAGTGGGCGAACCGGCGCTGGTGATCGATCACGCCGCGCGCACCGGCGATCTCGATGTGCCAGTCACCACCGGGGGCATTTATGCCTTCGGCGTGGTGCGCAGCCTATTGCCGGATTATCTCTCCTCACGCCACTTGCAGCGCATCGCTCGGTTCGATCCGGGCGAGGCGTATCAGCGCTCGCTGGTCGATGATCTGCGCAAGGCGATTCTGGCAACGGGCCTGGTTTCCTCGGTCACGCTGGAGCCGCGCGAAGCGGCCAAACCTGAAGCAGGCAAACCCGGCCTGATCGATTTTGACGTCGCCATGGTGAAAGCGCCGCAGCGCACGATTGCTGGCCTGATCGGTGTTTCGAGCGGTGAAGGTATCCGTGTCGAGGCAAGCTGGGAGCACCGCAATTTCTTCCCGCCCGAGGGTTTGGTGCGGGCTCGCGCTGTGGTCGGCACGCGCGAGCAATTGCTTGGTTTCACCATTCGCAAAAGCAATTTCCGCGCCCGCGATCAGGCGCTGACGGGCGATCTCTATGCCCAGACTCGGCAAACCGACGCGTTCAACTCGCGCACGCTCTCTGCGCTGGTCACGCTGGAAAAGCAGACCACGCTGATCTTCCAGAAGCCGTGGACTTATTCCTTCGGGATCGAAGTGCTCGCCACGAGCGAGCGCGAAAGCTCCAGCCCGGCCTCTGCGCGCGCCACCTATTTCATTGGCGCGCTGCCGCTGCGCGCGGCTTATGACGGCAGCGACGATCTGTTCGATCCCAAGCGCGGATTTCGCATCTCGCTTAGGGCATCGCCGGAAAACTCGACGCAGGACGGCGCACGCTCGACCTATATCCGCACCCAGCTTGATGCCAGCGGCTACAAGGCGGTGAGCGATGCGGTCGTGCTCGCCGGGAGGGTTCGGCTGGGCTCGATTCCCGGCGCGGAAACTGCCAGCATCGCGCCGTCGCGGCGGCTCTATTCAGGGGGCAGCGCCTCGGTGCGCGGCTTTGCCTATCAAGCGGTCGGCCCGCGCGATGCCAACAACGCGCCGAGCGGCGGCCGCTCGCTTACTGAAATTGCGCTGGAAGCGCGGATCAGAACCGGGCTGCTGGGCGGCTTGGTCAGTCTCGTGCCGTTTGTCGATGCCGGAACGGTCGGCCCGGTCGCTACGCCAACGCTCAAAGGCGTAAAGGTCGGCGTCGGCGTCGGTGTGCGCTATGAAACCAGCTTCGGTCCGATCCGCATCGATCTGGGCACGCCGCTCAATCCGTCGAAGGGCGACAGCCGCATCGGCGTCTATGTCGCGCTGGGACAAGCGTTCTGATGGCGGAGCCAGCGACCCGCCGCGCGCCTGCGTGGGTGCGCTGGAGCAGGCGCATCGGCCTGTTGTTGGGCGCGCTGGCGGCGCTGCTGGGCGGCGCATTTGTACTCTTCGATTCGCCGCTGGGCCACCGGCTGATGGCCGAACAGATCGCGGCCTATCGGCCTGCGTCGGGCCTGCGTGTCCGGGTCGGGCGGATCGATGGGTCGCTGTTCACCGCGCTGATCATGCGCGAGGTCACGTTCAGCGATCCGCAGGGCCGCTTTCTCACCGTGCCTGAAACAGCGCTGGATTGGCGGCCGCTGGCGTGGGCGCGCGGTGTGCTCGATATTCGTGCGCTGACGCTGCGCCGCGCCACCTTGCTGCGGGCGCCGGTGCTCAAGATCATCGATCCCAATGCGCCGCTGCTGCCCGATTTCGACATCCGTCTAGATCGGCTGCGGATCGAATCGTTGACCGTGGCCGAAGGGATTGCCGGGGCAAAGCGGCGCATCGACGTTGCCGCCTGCGCCCAGATCCGCGCAGGCCGCGCCCTGATCGATCTTACCGGCAAGCTGGGTGGGAGCGACCGGATCGCGCTGCATCTGGATAGCGCGCCTGCGAAAGACCGCTTCGATCTCGATCTGCGCTACGACGCGCCGAAGGATGGTCTCCTGGCCGCCCTTTCCGGCGTGCGGCGCGATGTGCGCGTGCGCGTGGCGGGCGCAGGTCTGTTTTCCGATTGGCACGGCTGGGGCTGGGCTTCGCAGGACGGCGCGCGGCTTGCGGGTTTTCTCATCGAAAACAGGGCGGGTGCGTACCGGGTGACTGGTCAGGTCTTGCCGGGCAACCTTGCTCCAAGCGCCGCGCGCGCTGCGCTGGGGGAGCGGGTATCGTTCGGTTATGCAGGTGCGTTTGATCGTGCCCGGCTTAGCGGACGGCTGATCGCGCAGGGCGCGGCGTTTCGCATGGCGGGCGAGGGCGCTGTTGATCTCACCGCGAACCGCGCCGAGCGCATCAAGCTCACAGCCAAGTTGACCCAGCCTCGCCTCATCATCGCCTCGCCCGAGCTTACCGGCGTTTCGCTGGAGGCCGCGCTCGATGGCCAATTCGCCGATCTCTCGATCCCGCATGTCCTGCGCATTCAGGGCCTGCGCAGCGGCACCGTCGCCGCGCAGGACATCATCACCCGGGGCACCGCGCGCTGGGCAGGCAAACGGCTGACATTGCCGCTGGCGCTCAGCGCGGCGCGGCTGCGTACGGGGAATGCCCAGGTCGATCCGCGCCTAGATGGGGCGCGGCTGGCGGGAACCTTACAGCTGGAGGGCGATGCTCTCAGCTCGGACGGGCTGGTCGTGGCAGCACGCGGGCTCTCTGCGCAGCTCGTCCTGCGCGGTGATCTGCGGCGCGGCGGCTTTGCTCTAGCAGGGCCAATGGCAGCGCAGGGGATTGCTGTGCCCGGTGCAGGCCTCGTTGATGCGCGCGCCAAGATCCTGTTCACGGGGGGACGGGGGCTGTCATGGCTGCTCAAGGCAAACCTGGCGGGCACGACTGCGCGCATCGACAATGCCACATTTGCTTCGCTGAGCGGCGGCAACGTGCGCTTTGCCGGCAGCGTGCGGCTGGCGCAATCCGGCCCGATCCAGATCGACGCGGCCACGCTCAATTCGGCCAAGCTCTCGCTCGCGCTCAGCAGCCGGATGGGCCGCGATGGCCAAGGCACGCTAACGGGCAAGGGGCAGCAGGCTGATGTCGGGCCTTTCACGATCAATGCCGCCATCACCAAGTCCGGGCCGAATGCCGATCTGGTGTTTGCAGACCCACTGCCGGCGGCGAGCGTGCGCGATGTGCATGTCGCGCTCAGCCCCGAGCAGGATGGCTATCGTATCCAGACCCGGGGCGATTCGCGCCTTGGCCCCTTTGCCGGGATCATCGGGCTGCGGTCTGTGCCGCGCGGACCGACCCGGCTCGATGTCCGCCAGTTCAAAGTGTATGAAACTGAGATCACGGGCGGCCTCGATCTGGCCTCAGCGGGTGCAACCGGAACTCTGGCGATCACCGGCGGCGGCATCAAGGGCGCCGTCGACCTCTCCCCGCGCGATAATGGCCAAGGCGTCGCCGCGCAATTGACGGCGCGTCAGGCGGAGTTCGGCGGCGCCAACCCGATCCGCATTGGCGTGGCCAAGCTCGAACTTGATGCTCTCTTCGCCAAAGGCAATTCCACCGTGCAGGGTTCGCTCAAGGCCGAAGGCATCAGCAGCGGCAAGTTGTTTATCGGCCGGTTTGCCAGCGATGCGGTGCTGGTGAACGGCTCGGGCAGTGTCACCGCCTCGCTCACTGGGCGGCGCGGCACCAATTTCGCTCTGCAAGGCACTGCCGCGTTTCAACCGGACAAGGTGATTGCCTATGTCGCTGGCAACTATGGCGGGCGCAGCATCGCCATGCCGCGCCGCGCGGTGCTCGATCATGAGCCCGGAGGCTGGCGGCTTCAACCCACCCAGGTCGATTTTGGCCGCGGCGTGATCATCGCCTCGGGCATCGTGTTGGGCGGGCCAACCGCGCTGAACCTGCAAGTCTCGCAGATGCCGCTGTCGGTGCTGGATATCGTGCTGCCCGATCTGGGCCTGGGCGGGATCGTTTCGGGCCTGATCGATTATCGCAACGATCATACCGGTGTTCCTGCCGCGCATGCCGCATTGCAGATCAAGGGGCTTACCCGCGCGGGGCTGCTGCTCTCTTCGCGGCCGCTCGATCTGGCGCTGGTCGGCGGGCTTGACGCATCGGCGCTGCAAATGCGCGCGGTGGCCAAGGATGCGGGCGTTGTGCGCGGGCGGCTGCAGGCGCGGATCTCGCAGCTGCCGCGCGGAGACATCATCATGGACCGGCTGCGCGCCGGGCAACTGCGCGCGCAAGTGCGCTACGGCGGGCCTGCCGATGCATTGTGGCGGCTGTTGTCGGTGAGTGTGCTCGATCTTACCGGGCCGATCGGCCTTGCGGTCGATGTTGTCGGCACGATCGACAATCCGGTGCTGACCGGTGCGGTTGCGTCGAAGAACTTGCGCGTGCAATCGTCGCTCACGGGAACGGATATTCGCGGCATCGAAGCTGGCGGCAGTTTCCGGGATTCGCGCCTGTCGCTGGCCAGCTTCTCTGGAGCCACGCCCAATGGCGGCAAAGTTTCCGGCAGTGGCACCATCGATCTTTCAAATCTCGCCACCAAGGGCGCGGCGCTGGATCTGCGCATTGCCGCCTCGAATGCGGAATTGGTCAACCGGGTCGAAATGGGCGCGACCGTCACAGGGCCGTTGCGCCTGATCAGCGACGGCGCGACCGGGACGATTGCCGGGCGCGTGCAAATCGACAAGGCGCGCTGGTCGCTCGGCCGGGCCGCAACGGCCTTGGACGTGCCGTTGCTGGCGACGCGCGAAATCAATGCGCGCGCTGATGCTGCGCCGGCCCGCGTGCGCGCACTGCCGTGGCGCTACCTGATCGATGCCGCTGGCAAGGGCCGCATCGACGTGCACGGGCTTGGGCTGGACAGTGAATGGGGCGCTGATCTGCGTCTGCGCGGCGACGTCAGCGCTCCCCAGATATTCGGCGGTGCCGATCTGGTGCGCGGCGGCTATGAATTTGCCGGCAAGCGGTTTGATCTGACGCGCGGGCGCATCCGGTTTGTCGGCGAAGTGCCCGTCGATCCGCTGCTCGATATCCTGGCGCAGGGCGATGCTAACGGGGTCAGCGCCAAGATCGCCATCAGCGGAACGGGCGCAAAGCCATCGATCACCTTCTCCTTGGTCCCGGCCTTGCCCGAAGAAGAATTGCTCAGCCGCTTGCTGTTCGGCAGCTCGATCACCCAGATTTCCGCGCCCGAAGCGGTTCAGCTGGCGGCCGCGCTGGCCAGTTTGCGCGGCGGCGGCGGGCTTGATCCGATCAACCGGTTGCGCGGCGCGATCGGGCTCGACCGGCTGCGCATCGTCAGCGCCGATCCTGCGCTCGGGCGCAGCACTGCTGTGGCCGTGGGCAAGTACTTCGGGCGGCGAGTGTTTGTCGAACTGATCACCGATGGGCGCGGCTATAACGCGAGCTCGGCCGAGTTTCGCATCACGCGCTGGCTGGCCTTGCTCGGCGCAATTTCGACCATCGGCGGCAATTCAATCAACCTCAAGGCGAGCAAGGACTATTGACCGCGCCCCCCCGCGCTGAATAACGCACTCTGCGCGTCCTCCTTCGAAGACCGCGCGTCACGGATCGGAACCATCCCCAAGTGAGCGAAGCGAAACTCTTTTGTGATCTCACGCAAAGCTATGCGCCGCAGGGCGGGGGCGGCATCGGCACGTACTTGCGCGAAAAGCGCGATTACGTTTTGCAACATACCGATCACCGCTTGTTGCAGATTGTGCCCGGGCCGGAAGACCGGATTGTCGAGAACGGCCGCCACATCTGGGTCGAGATCGGCGCGCAGCCGGTGCGCGGCAGCCCCAATTACCGGTTCATCCTGCGCACGCGCGCGGTGCGTGAAGTGCTGGAGCTCTATCACCCGGACATGATCGAATCGCAGTGCCCATGGGTCTTGCCGTGGACCGCGATCAATTATCGCCGCGCTTTCCCAGAGACAGCGCTGGTCGCCGGTTATCACACCGATTTTCCCAACACGCATGTCTACCGGGTCGGATCGGAACTGTTCGGGCATTTCCTCGCCCGTGCGCTCCGCCGCCTGGTCACGGGCTATGCCGAGATCACTTACAGCGAGTTTGACCGCATTTATACGCTGGGCGAAGACATGCGCGATCTGCTGGCGAGTTACCGGATCGATCACGTTGATGTGCTGGCGCTCGGCGTCGATGCTGAAACCTTCCGCCCCGAACGCCGCGATCCTGACATCCGCCAGCAACTGGGCCTGGCGCAAACCGGCCCCTTGCTCGCCTATGCGGGGCGGCTCGATAACGAAAAGCGGGCTGACCGGCTGCTGGCGATGTTCCGGGAATTGCCGCGCGATCTGGATGCCGCGCTGCTGTTGATCGGCGACGGGAAACTGCGCGCCAGCCTTGAGGAGCAGGCACTGGCCGAAGGCCTTGCCGTGGCCTTTCCCGGCTACATTTCCGACCGCAAGGAGCTGGCGCGTCTGCTGGCGTCGAGCGATATCTATGTCTCGGCGATGGCCGATGAGACGTTCGGGCTCTCGGTGCTGGAGGCTCAGGCCTGCGGCCTCCCGGTCGTGGGTTTTGCTGCTGGCGCGATGGTCCAGCGGGTGCTCGAACCGCTGGGCATTCTGGTCGAACTTGATGATGTTGCAGCGATGGCGCGCGCGGTGGAGCAAGTCTGGCGGCAAGACCATGATGCGATGGGTGCCAGAGCTCGCGCGCATGTGGTCGAACGGTTCGGCTGGCAGGCCACGTTCGAGCGCTTGTTTGGCACGATTTATCCGCGCGCCTTTGCGGCGGCCGAGGCGCGCCGACAGGCGGCGGGTTGGTTTGGCCGCCGTCCCGGGGTGCCCGTTCCAACCAGCCCGCGCGGGCTCGGTGCGGGCTGGAGCTGACCGGGTTCGGGCGCTGGTGGCACGTTCAGGCATATCCTTGCAAAAGTGCCGCAATCTCACCGAATTGGCGGGATCTGGGAGCCAAACCCCTAACGCGCGGTAACGCTTTGTTGGTGATGATCGGGTTATCCCGTGGTGCATGAAGCTCGCGATCAAGGCATTCCGCAAAGGCGGGGATGGACGGGCGATTGCCCCGCGGCCCGGTTGGCTGGCCTTTGGCACGCTGGCAGCGCTTGTGGCTCTCTCGCTTGCGCTCGTTTTCGTGTTTACCCAATCGACCCGCGTTGCCGACGATCTGGCGCGCGAGGATGAGCGGCTGCTGGTCGCGCGCTATATGGATCGTGCGGCGGCATCGATTGCCACCGCTCAGGCGGTTCAAACGACGTGGGATGATGCGACGCGCCGCGCCAGCATCGGCAATGATCCGGTTTGGCAGGATACGTTCATCGGCCAATTCTTCTGGAACCGCTTCAAGGCGGACGCTGTCTTTCTCGTCCGCCCGGACGGCACCTTGATGCGCAGCTTCGTCAATGGCGAACCGTCGAATGCAGCTGGATATCAGGAACTTCGCTGGCAAGTCGAGGGCCTGATCAGCCGGGCACAACCCTTGCTCTCTGCCGATGACGCCGCTGTCCAGATGCGCCGTCTGGCAGATGCCCAGTGGCCCTTCGACAGTGCCGGACGCCCGCTGAGCACCTGGGCCGGGATGTCCGTGCTCTATCGGGGCCGCCCGGCTTTTCTCACGGTGCTTTCGATCATTCCCGATCATGAATTCTCTCTGCTGAAGCGCAAACCCAATTTTGTTGCCTCGCTGCGCTATTTCGACACTGGCTGGATGGCGCAGATGGGGCGCGATCTGATCCTGCCCGGCGTAATGTTCAAAACTGCGCCGCCGCTTGCGGAAAATCTGAACCAGGTGCCGGTCGACAATGTGTTCGGCGAGCGGCTTGGCTGGATCGAATGGAACGCCAAAACGCCCGGGCCAACAATCGTGCGGCGCACTGCGCCTTTGCTCGTGGTCTATCTCTTGTTCTTTCTGGGTCTTTTTGCAGGTGCCATGAAGATCGTGCGGCGGCTGCGCCAGACCACGCAGGAACTGCAAGCGAGCGAAGCGCAGGCGCAGCACAATTCCATGCACGATGCGATGTCGGGCTTGCCCAACCGCGGATACTACATGCAGCGGCTGCGCACGCAGCTCGCCGCCAGCATTGCGGGCACTTTGCAGGGCAATCTGTTCGTCGCCTATATCGATCTCGACAGCTTCAAGGTGATCAACGACACGCTGGGGCACCAGATTGGCGACGAGCTCGTGCGTCAGGTCGCCGCGCGGCTGCGCCGAAACCTGCCGCCCCAGGATTTCGTCTCGCGCTTTGGCGGTGATGAATTCGTGCTGCTGCGCTGCGCACCTGGCGGCGCAGAAAGCGCCGACGCGCTGGGCGCGGAAATCATGGCGCTGATGCGCGAGCCGTTTGTCATCTCGGGCACGACGCTGGATGTGACCTGCAGCTGCGGGATCAGCTGGGGCCCTGAACAAAGCGAAGATCCCGCAGAATTGCTGCGCCGCGCCGATATTGCGATGTACCGCGCCAAGCAGCGCGGCCGGTCGCGCTACCGCCGCTTCACGCACGATATGGACGCCAGCGCCAAGCTGCGCGGCGAGATGGAAACCGAGCTGCGCCGCGCCATCAGCAAGGATGAACTCTCGGTCGCCTATCAGCCCATTGTCGCCATCGAAAGCGGCGCGGTGCGGGGCTTCGAGGCGTTGCTGCGCTGGGGCCACCGCGATCGCGGCCAGATCCGCCCCGATCTGTTCGTGCCGATTGCCGAACGCGGCGGATTGATGGTGCCGCTGGGCAACTGGATGCTCCGCCATGTCTTCAACGAATGCCGAAACTGGCCCGATTGCGACATTTCGGTGAACCTCTCGCCGGTGCAGATCATGGCCGCCGATTTCGTCGCGACGATGGCAGGCCTGATCTCCGAGACGGGAATGGACCCGCGCCGCGTCGTGCTGGAGATTACCGAAGGCGTGATGCTCGATCGCAGCGCGCACGTCGTCGGCGTGCTGCGTGCGCTGGGCCAGATGGGCTTTCGCATCGCGCTCGATGATTTTGGCACCGGCTATTCCTCGCTCGCCTATCTGCGCTTGTTCCAGTTCGACCGGATCAAGATCGATCGCTCGTTCGTCCAGAACATCGAGGGCGATGGCGATGCCCGCTCGATCCTCAGCTCGATAGTCTCGCTGGGGCGCAATCTGCGCATGAAGGTGGTCGCGGAAGGGGTCGAGACCGAGATCCAGCGCCTGCTGGTGCAAACCGCAGGCTGCGATATGGCACAAGGCTACCTGTTCTGGAAACCGATGCCCGCCGAAGAAGCGCGCGCGTTGCTCGGGCAGCGCGAAGAAGCTCCCAGGCTCAAGCTCGCGGGTTAGCCTGCCGCTCGGTCATTGAGCGCGATTTGCGCCGTCACGGTCTGCTGCGCGGGATAGATAAAGCCAAAAGCGGGCGAGGAGCGCAGGCCCAGCGAGCCGGAGCGCGCATACCACACCCGCACTTCGCTCCAATCGCCCGCATCCGAAACATCGACCGCCATCACCCCGCGCTCGACCATGCCGGGCCGCGACCAATTGGCATGGTTGATCAGCAAGTGCCGCGCATCGATCACTTTGCTGACCACCGCTACATGGCCATAGGGCATCGCACGGGTGCCGCGAAACGCTAGCACCGCGCCCGCCTCGGGGCGATGGCCCCGGCTATACGTACCTTCAGCATGGCCCCACCAATCGCGCGCGTTGCCGCTGATCTGGATGGCGGAAATCTGGCGGGCATAAGCAACACACTGGAGCCGGGCGTGAGCTTGTGCGGGAAGTGTGGCGATGGAAAGGAGAGCGAAGAAGGCTGCGACAATGTTTCTGAGCATGTGCAGCATCTCTAAGGATTTCCGAAGGTTAGGGGAGTCCGCCCGCCCTCCGTTCATCCTGCGGCAATCACCGTCCATCCCGATTTTGCGCGGGGCTGTGGAACACATCACGGCGGGGCGGGTTTGAGGCGTCGGCTGTGGCTGGTTGGCGGTTTGCCTCCGGCGGGCAAGGGGTGTCCCCCTTGCATCCCGGGATTCGGGGCGCGCCACCTTGCAAGAAAGTTGACAGAGTTGACACTGTGTCAACTTTTGTTTCTGCAAGTAAAGTTCTGAAATATATCATGAAAAAATTGATTTAGCGGACAGGTGACACTGCATCGCCTGCATTGGCTGGCTTCGGTTCGACGATGGCAAAGAGCACGGCCGCGAGGCCTGCGCTTGCTATGCCAGATCGGGGGGATGTAGGAAAATGGTGCATGCTGGCGGGCTTGCACTACATGTATCGCAGTGATATTGAGGGCGCATGCCAATCTCGCTCCGTTTGCCCGCTGATGTTGAAAGCCGCTTGGCCGCGTTGTCTGCGCTTACGGGGCGCTCAAAGACGTTTTACGCGGTCGAAGCTATCGTCGAGCATATCGACGATCTGGAGGATGCACATTTGTCCGCCGAAGTGCTTGCGCGCGTGCGCGCCGGGGCAGAGGCACGCGTGCCCTTGAGCGAACTCTTGGCAGACTATGGCCTGGCGGATTGAGCTCGCCGACAGCGCCGCCAAGCAGCTCCGCAAACTGGGTCCCCAGATCGCCGCGCGCATCCTGACCTTCCTGCGTGATCGCATTGCCCCTCTCGAAGACCCGCGCAGCATCGGCGAGGCGCTGCGCGGCAAGGAACTGGGCGATTTCTGGAAATACCGCGTCGGCGACTGGCGGATCATCGCCGACATCGA
>NZ_CAMBTS010000046.1 GCF_945870625.1 Novosphingobium sp. Chol11
AGCGCGGCCATGCTGCCATCCAACATGGCAAGCGAACTTGCCAAGCTGGGGCTGGTTTAGGGAGCGTTTGGAGGGTTTTGCACTACGACCGTAACCCTCACTGATCCCACTCAAATTAGTCTCAGATCGGGCTCTTGGAGGATCGAATATGACGTCGTTCAATGGGAAGATAGCGGTTGTCACTGGTGCTGGCAGCGGCATGGGTGAGGCGACCGCACAACTTCTTGCCGCGCGGGGCGCGACAGTGGTTCTGGCCGGGCGCAGTGAGGAACGCATTCGCGAAGCCGCGGATCGCATAAAAGCCAATGGCGGCAAGGCGGTGATCCGCGCAACCGACGTAACCGTTCGGGCCGATCTGGAAGGCCTGATGGAATGGATCGGAGATGAATTTGGCCGTCTGGATCTTGCGGTAAACAATGCGGGCGGACACGCAGATTTCAAGCCGCTGCACGAAACCACTGCCGACGAGTCTGACTGGGTGTTCGATTTGAACTTGAAGTCCGTTTACAACGGAATGCGGGCGCAAATTGCGCTTATGCTGCGCAATGGCGGTGGTGCGATTGTCAACAACGCCTCTATCTTCGGCCTCAAAGGCGTGGCCGGAATAGCGCATTATGTGGCAGCGAAGCACGGGGTTGTCGGCCTTACCAAAGCCGCCGCGCTCGATTATGCGAACTCCGGCATTCGTATCAATTCAGTTTGCCCCGGTGCGACCGAAACGCCTAACCTGCTGCGCGTGACCGGCGGTGATGTCCATGCGCTTGATGCCATGATCCCGGTGGGCCGACTTGGCCAGCCAGCTGACGTTGCTCGCGTCATTTGTTGGCTGCTATCTAATGAGGCTCAATATGTAACGGGTGCCAACTTCTCGGTGGATGGCGGTATGAGTGCAGGTTGAACCTTCTGAACGCTCAAACATTACCTTGAAAATCTACTCGGATCACGGTGATACTTTCATTGATCCCCGATCTCCCCGCACACCGAAGGCCATGGGGATGCAAGGGCAATAGCCCTTGCCCGCCGGAGGCCCTTACTGCGCCGCCGCTTGCTGCGCCTCTCGCTCCACAACCTTGCGCAGCACCGAGGCATAAGTCTGCGGGTCTTGCGCGCCGGGGATCATGAACTTGCCGTTGACCACCATCGCGGGGACGCCGCTGATGTTCCAGTCCCAAGCCTGCTGTTCGCCCGCCTCGACCAAGGCGTCGAGATCGGCGTCGGTCAGCGCGGTCTGCGCCGCCTCGCCGTCCATGCCTGCCTGCACTGCGAGATCAACCAGCACGGCAGGATCGCTCATGGTGCGGCGCTGCCGGAAATGCGCGTCGAACATCAGATGCTTGAGCCGCACCTGCATTTGCGGCGAATAATCGCGCAGCGCATGCGCCAGCAGGCGGTGGGCGGCGCGGGTGTTCCACATGCGCGCGGGCGGCGCTTCGCCTTCGCCAGTATAGCCGAACGAATAACCCGCATTGTCGGCCGCGCCGCGCATCCGCTCGCTGGCGTCGGCAGCCTGCTCGGCAGTGCGGCCATATTTGCGCATGATGTGTGCGCGCTGGTCCTCGCCTTCGGGCGGCATGTCCGGGTTCAGTTCGAACGGGTGGAAGCGCACCGCCGCCTCGATTTCGCCTTCCAGTCCGACGAGCGCGGCATCAAGCTGGCGCACTCCGATCACGCACCACGGGCACATGATATCCGACCAGATGTCGATCGTGACTTTTGCAGGCTGGCTCATTGTTCGATCCACCATTTGAGCAAGTGATGCGCCACGGCAAAGGGCGGCGGGGCGAGGAAGGCACCGTCCTCGCGGCCGATCTTGAGGTCGTTCATGGCATATTCGACCTCGGCGCGGGTGAACCAGCGCGCATCGTCCAGTTCGGTCTTGTCGATCACGATCGCCGGATCATCGGCATAGCCATGGCACCCGATCATCAGCGAGGAAGGAAACGGCCACGGCTGGCTGGCGACATAGCGCACATCGCGCACCCGCACGCCCGCCTCTTCGAAGATTTCGCGCGCCACCGCTTCTTCGACTGATTCGCCCGGTTCGACAAACCCGGCGAGCGCGGAATAGCGCCGCGCGGGAAAGCGCGGCTGACGCCCCAGCAGCAGCATGCCGTCGCACTCAACGGTCATGATCGTGACCGGATCGACGCGCGGGAAATGCTCGGCCTTGCACGCCTCGTTGGCGCAGCCGCGCTGCCAGCCGCCCTTGGCGAGCACGGTGGCGTGGCCGCAGCGGGCGCAGAAACGGTGGCGCGCATGCCAATCGACCAGCGCCTTGGCCCCGCCATATGTCGCCAGATCGGCAGGCGGCAATTGCGCCATCGCCGCCCAAAGCCGGGGATTGGGCGGCGCGGTGCTGCCGATCAAGGCAGGGGCAACGGCGGCAAAACAGCCGCGCCCATCGGGGTTCAGGCCCAGAAACACCAGCTCGGCCAATGGATCAGCATCCGCCAGCGTGCCCCACATCAGCCCGCCATCATCACCGATCACCGGATCGAGCCCATCGAGCAACAACAGCCGCGCGCGCCAATTCATCAGCTCGCCCAGTTTATCAGGCGCAGAGCGGATATGATCGGCGCGGTCGATCATCGATCCAGCGAATGCGATCGGGGGCGCAGAGGCCATCATGCTGCCTTCTTCATCTGGACATCGGCCCGCAGAGCTTTCGGAAATTCGTCGGAAATCGGATAGGAGCTTGAGGGCATATACTGTGTGTAAAACCCGGCGCGGACGCCCACCCTCAAATTGACAAAGGCGACTGTGCCCGCCGCGCCTGACCAGCCGAACGTGCCTGCATCTGCGCCAAGGCCGACCCGCCCGCCAGCGCCAAACCCGGCATTTGCGGCCCAGGAATTGGCGGTATCCGCGCCTGCGGGGAGCAGGTTGCTGACCCCCAGCCGCACCGCCGCATCGCTCATCACGCGCTCCGGGCCGCTCTTGCCATAGCCGAGCAACATTGCGAGGAAGCGGTCATAATCGCGCGGGCTGCTAACAAGCCCGGCGCCGCCAAACGGAAACGCCGGCGCATCGAGATAGATCGAACCCTCGCCCGGATCGATCGGCACCAGCGCGCCATTGAACACGCCGTAATTGGTTGTCAGCCGCCCCGCCTCACGCACCGGCACGCGAAAACCGGTGCTGACCATCGCGCAAGGGCCGAAAATACGCTCCTGCAGGAACGCATCGAAAGGCCTGCCTGAAACGATTTCGATCACCCGGCCGAGCAGATCGAGCCCGACCGAATAAGACCACCGCGTGCCCGGCTCATAGACTAGCGGCATCTCCGCCAGCTTGTCGGCAAACAAGGCGAGACTGGGCACAGGCTTGCCCGCGAAAACGCCAGGGACAGGGAGGCGGGTGATCTGCCCCGGCAACAGCCCGGCCTGCTCATAAGCGTCCTTCAGCGGACCCTTCTGAGTGATCGAATAGCCCAGACCAGCGGTGTGGGTGAGCAGATGGCGCACCGTGATCTGAGTCTGCGCCGGTTTCAGCTCAGTGATCGAACCATCTGGCGTCACCTGAACCTGCATTTTGGCATATTTGGGCATCAGATCGGCAATCGGCTGATCGAGCCGCAGCTTGCCCTCATCGATCAGCATCATCGCCGCCATGCCGGTGATCGGCTTGGTCATCGAGTAGATGCGATAGAGACTGTCAAGATCGGCCGGCCGGGGCACATCGAGCGCCAGATTGCCCCGCGCCACTTCGATCAGCGGAGCGCCGCCGAAACCGATCGCGGCGACCGCGTTGGCGAGTTTGCTCGCGCCGACATAATCGCTGACCATCCGCGCGACCGCCGGAAACTGCGCCTCGGCCGCTGCACTGGCATAAGCCCAGCGGGGCAAGGCCGCGCTGCCAGCCAGCCCTGCACCAAGCATGGCGGAGCCGCGCAGCAGAGAGCGGCGTGAAATCGTCGAGTCAAGACTTGGCATGATCTACCTGTTTGCAAGTGCGAGGCGAGCGGCTTTGGCGAATACGGTGGGCAGCCCCGCCGCTTCGATATCCTCAAGCGGCCAGAATTCTCCCGCGGGCAGATTACCCAAATCGACGCCCGCGCAAAGCATCAATTGCAATTCAAGATCGAAATGCGTGAAGCTGTGGCGCACGATACCACCTGCGCGCCATGCGCCTGCCGCAGGGGGGGAGCCGTTGCCATCGGCCCGCGCGGCCCAGCCATCATCGGGCAGCGCGCGCATGCCGCCGAGCATGCCCGCGCCGGCGCGCGTCACCAGCAGGACTTTGTCATCGCGCTCGATCCAGTAAGCGCGGCCTTGCCGCAGCGGCTTGGCCTTCTTCGCAGCTTTCACTGGCAATCGCTCTGGCTCTCCCGCCGCGCGGGCAAGGCATGGCGCAGCGAGCGGGCAGATCAGGCAGCGCGGCGCTTTCACGGTGCACACGGTGGCCCCCAGATCCATCATGCCTTGCGCAAAATCGCCCGCGCGCGTCTGCGGCGTGATCGCGCTGGCGGCCTCGCGGATCGCCGGGCGCGCGGCGGGCAGCGGGGTGTCGATGGCGCAAAGGCGGGTCACTACCCGCTCGACATTGGCATCGACCACGACCGCCCGCTCGCCAAAAGCAATCGCAGCGACCGCTGCTGCGGTGTAGTCCCCCACCCCCGGCAAGGCGCGGAGCCCCGCTTCGCTGGCGGGAAAGCTGCCAAGCTCAGCCACTACGCGGGCGCAGGCGAGCAGATTGCGGGCGCGCGCATAATACCCGAGCCCAGCCCATGCCGCCATGACATCGGCGTCCTCGGCCGCTGCCAGCGCCTCGACCGTCGGCCAGGCCTCCAGAAACCGCCCGAAATAAGGCGCGACCGCCGCCACAGTCGTCTGCTGAAGCATCACCTCGGACAGCCAGACCTTGTAGGGGTCCTGACGCGGTTCTCCCGGGAGCTTGCGCCAAGGCAGGCGGCGAGCATGGCCATCGTACCAGCCCAGCAGCAAATCGGCGATGGTGCCCGGTTCGTTCACCACTGAATTCGCTCCCCGGACGCTGGCCTGCACCCGGCGCCTATGGCATGGCGATGCGTAATATGGAAAGCGATCCGCCCAAGCTGCCCCCAAAAGCGCCGCCGCGAAAAGGCGCGCCGCCCAAGGCCGCGCCAAAGCCTTATGAGCGCCCGCGCGGCGGCGAGGCGCGGCAGATCGCCGATCTGATGCCCGCCATCGGGCGCACCGCGTTTCGGCGGTTCGGGTTTGTGCAAAGTTCGGTGGTCACCCGCTGGCCCGAGATCGTCGGTGCGGCGCACGCCCGCCATTGCATGCCCGAATCGATCCGTTTCCCGCCCGGCGAAAAGGCCGACGGCATTCTACAACTGGTCGTCACTCCGGCGCATGCGCCCCTCATCCAGCATGTCGTGCCCGATATCATCGAACGCGTGAACCGCTTCTTCGGCTATAGCGCAGTAGCGCGGATCAAGCTGCGGCAAGGTGAGGTTCAGGCGCCCGGCGCTAATCCAGCGGCCCGCCCGAGCGGAACCGGAGCGCCGCCTTCGCTCAAGCCGATCCCGATGGAATTGGGCGAAAGCTTGCGCGATATCGGCGATCCAGAACTGCGCACGGTGCTCGAATCTTTGGCACGCAACCTTGGCGAAGCAAACCGCAAGCGCTAATGCCTCGCTAATGCGGTGCTAATGCACTGTGATGGCAGCGCGTAAATGACTTTTGGCAGGAAAGAAGGCTCCATGATAAGCGCCCACAGAAAAACGCTGACCATCGCTTTCGGACTGTTCGCAGCCGCGCTGGGCGGCGCGGCAGTGCTGGCCGCCCCCGCCAAACCCGGCGCACGCGCGCAAAACTGGAACCAGACCGTGACGCGCACCCCGCGCGACAGCTATGTCCTGGGCAACCCCGCTGCCCCGGTCAAACTGGTCGTTTACATCAGCTACACCTGCTCGCACTGCGCCGACTTCGAAACCGAATCCGACGCGCAATTGCGCTTGGGCTTCATCGCTCCGGGCAAGGGCTCGCTCGAAGTGCGCAGTTTTCTGCGCGATCCGATCGATCTGACGGTGTCGTTGCTGACCCACTGCGGCCCTCCGGGCAAATTCTTTGGCACCCATTCGGCCTTCCTGCGCACCCAAGCAACATGGCTCGCGCCCGCCATGGCACTGACCGCAGGGCAAAGAGAGCGCTGGGCCAATCCCGATTTCAAGGCGCGCACGCGCGCGATTGCCAGCGACCTCAAGTTCTACGATATCATGGCGCGGCGCGGCTTTAACCGCGCAGTGGTGGATCAATGCCTCGCCGATAAGCCGCTGGCCGATCGGCTGGCCAAGCAAACCAAAGAAGCGGCCGACAACGATTTTGTGACGGGCACACCCAGCTTCCTGCTCAATGGTCTGCCGCTGGCAGGAACCACGACTTGGGAGACACTGAAGCCGCAAGTCGAGGCGCGGCTGAGATAAGCAGGACAATATCCTCCTCGCAGACTTCGCGCGCCGGCGCTCTTCAATCCATCCGCACTATCGGCTAACCCAGTCCAGTTCATCCCATTGCTGCAACAGGAGCAAATGCTGCTTATGAAATCTGCCCTCATCCTGCTCGCTGCCCCGCTTCTGCTCGGGCTTGCCGCTTGCAACCAGAAGGAAGATGGCGCGGCGGGCGCTGCTGCCGGGGCACCCATCGCCAAGATCGCGCCGCCAGCGGGCAAGGCATGGGCCGATGTCATCACCAAGACTGCGGATGATGGCTACCTGATGGGCAATCCGCAGGCACCGCTCAAGCTGATCGAATTTGCCTCGCTCACCTGTTCGCATTGTGCGGAATTCGCAGAGAAGGGCCTGCCCAAGCTGCGCGACGAATATATCGCATCGGGCCGGGTCAGCATTGAGTTCCGCAATTTCATCCGCGATCCGTTCGACGCGACGATGGCCATGCTGACGCGGTGCGGCTCGCCCGAAAGCTATTTCGCGCTGACCGAACAGGTCTATGCCAATCAGCGCGAGATTCTGACCGGCCTCGAAACCGTGGGCAAGGCACTGCAGAATGCCAATGTCCCGCAAGCTCAAATCTTTTCGGTGATCGGCACGCGCGGCGGGCTGGTCGATTTCTTCGCCGCGCGCGGGATTGCCAAAGATCAGGCCGCGATGTGCCTCGCCAAAGTGGATGTCGCGACGAAGCTGGCCGACGGGGTGAAGCGCGCCGAGGAAACCTACAACATCACCGGCACCCCAAGCTTCGTGCTAAACGGCAAGAACATCGAAGTCGCCGCTTGGGAGAGCCTTGAGCCCATCTTGCAAAAAGCGGGCGCGCGATGATCCGGCGCGGCTGATGTCGCTCGGGACCAGACCCGGGGAGACGGCGCGGCCCGCGACAATGCAATTCAAGCGCTTGAAACTGTCAGGCTTCAAGAGCTTTGTCGAACCTGCCGAATTGCGGATCGAGCAGGGCCTTACCGGCGTGGTTGGCCCCAATGGCTGCGGCAAATCCAATCTGCTCGAAGCGATCCGCTGGGTAATGGGTGAAAGCTCGGCACGCTCGCTGCGCGGCGGCGGGATGGAAGATGTCATCTTCGCCGGCACCGCCCGCCGCCCGGCACGCGACTTTGCCGAGGTGATGCTGACCGCCGAAATGGGCGGCGGCGAACTTGAAGTGGTCCGGAGGATCGAACGCGGTGCGGGCTCGGCATACCGGATCAACGGCAAGGATGTGCGCGCCAGGGACGTGGGGCTGGCCTTCGCCGATGCCGCCACCGGCGCACACAGCCCCGCGCTCGTGAGCCAGGGACGCATCGCGGCGGTCATCGCGGCGCGCCCGACCGAACGGCGGATGATGCTGGAAGAGGCAGCGGGGATCGCCGGGCTGCACGTGCGCCGCCGCGATGCCGAGGTCAAACTGCGCGCGACCGAAACCAACCTCGGCCGGCTGGCAGATTTGCTCGCCGGATTGGAGGCGCAAATTGGCACACTGCGACGCCAGGTCCGCGCCGCCGAACGGTATAAGGCCGTGAGCGAGCGGATTAAGCTGGCACAGGCGCGGATGATCTATGCGCGTTGGCGCGATGCCGCCAGCGCCGCGCAAACCGCACGCGCAGAGGCCGCCGCAGCCGAAGCCGCGGTCAGCACGGCGCAGGCGTGCGCAAAAGCAGCCGCAACCGCCCAGCATGACGCTGCCGCTGCATCCGCCGCCGCGCGCGACGCGCTGTTCGAGCGGCGTCAGCAATCCACCGCGCATACGCAGCGGCTCGCCGGCCTCACCTCGCAGCTTGAGGCCGCGGCGCAGCGCCTCGCGGATATCGACCGCCAATTCCAGCGCATAGAGGCCGACCGCAGCCAAGCCGAGCGCCTCACCGGCGATGCCGCCGCCGCTTCGGCACAGCTTGAATTGAGCATCGCCGAGGCGGAGCACGCGCAAGCAGAGGAAACAGCGCGCCGCGCCCATGTGCTGGCCGCGCAGGAAGCCGCCGATCAGGCCGCGCGCGCGGCGGAGCTTCAGCTTGCCCATAAAGTCGCCGATCAAGCCGGGGTCGAGGCCGAATGGCGGATTGCCGAGGCGACCTTGGGCGCCGCCACTCAGCGCCTCCTGCGCATCGACGCCGAGCAGGCGCGGCAGGCGGCATTGGCCGAGGCCGCGGCGCGCGAAACCGATCCCGCGGCGCAGATCGCCGAGGCGGAAGCACGCCGTGCGACATGCGCCGCGGCGCTCGAACATGCCCATGCCGAACGCAGCGCCCTGATGCAGCGCCGCGATGCCTTGACCAGCGCGCGCGACGATGCAGCCGGGACGCTGGCCGCTTCGCGCGCCGAAATGACCGGGATAGAGCGGGAAGCCGCCGCGCTCTCCCGCGACAGGGAGGCACGCGCGAAAGCGGCCGCTGCGAAGGGCCGGGGCAAGAGCGCTCTGGCCGCGCTGCGCGCCGCGCCGGGCTATGAACGCGCGGTCGCGGCCGTGCTCGGGCGCGATGCCGCCGCGCCGCTGGGGCCGGCACCGGCGGATGCGCAAGGGCGTTTCTGGGCCGGCGCGACCGCCCCTGCGCCGCTGCGCGATTCGCTCGCGCACCATGTCATGCATTGCCCGCCAGAGCTTGCCGCGCGGCTGGCGCTGGTGCGCGTTGCGCCGCAGGACCAAGGCGAAGAACTGGCACCGGGCGAGTGGCTCGTCACGCATAATGGGCATTTGCGCCGCTGGGATGGCTTTATCGCACGCGGCGAAGGCGCAGCAGAAGCAGCCGTGCTGGAAGCGGAGAACCGCCTTGCCGAGCTTGAGGGTATGCTGCCGATGCGGCGCAGCGCTCTCGATCAGGCCGAGCGCGCGAACGAAGCGGCCCGCACGGCGCTGGCCGGGGTGCAAGGCGAACTGGCGCTGACGGAACGCGCCCTGTCTGCTGCGGCAGACGCCGAGCGCGCAGCGCTGCGCGCGCTCGATCAGGCCGAGGCCGCGCGGTCGCGCCGCGATGCACGCCGAACTGAGTTGGAGCGGGTGAGCGCGGATCTGGCGGAACAGCGCGCCGCTGCGCAGGCCGAGCAAAGCGCCGCGCAAGAGCGCCGCGCCGCGCTGCCCGATCCATCCGCAGGGCGCGCAACCCTTGATGAAGTGCGCCTTCAGAGCGACCGCGCGCGCACCGCCTTGCAAGTTGCCACGAGGGATGCAGCCGCGCTTGAGCAGACTTTGGCGGTCGGCCGGGAGCGACTTGGCGCAATGCGCAGCGACATCCGCAGCTGGCAGGGGCGGGCCGGCGAGGCGGCGCAGCGGCTTGCCGAAATGAGCGACCGCGCTGACGAACTGGCGGGCGAGCGCGCGGTGTTTGCCGCCAAGCCCGAAAGCCTGCGCCGGGAAATCGAGGCTGGCGGGCCCATCGCGGCGCTTATGGCGCGCGAACTGGCCGAGGCCGAGGCCGCGCTGGTTGCTTGCGAGACGGCGGCGCGCGCTGCTGAAACCACGCTGGCCGCCACTGGTGAAGCGCTGGCCAGCGCGCGCGAAGCCCGCGCAGGGGCGGCCGCGCGCGCCGAGAACGAGGATCAGCGCCGCCAGGAGATGGCCGGAATATCGGGCGAACGCTTTCAATGCCCGCCGCCGCTGTTGCCCGAACGCTTCGGTTTCGCTTCCGCCGGAGTGGCGAGCGCGGCCAGCGAATCCGCAGATCACGACCGGCTCACCGCCGAGCGCGAGCGGATCGGGCCGGTCAATCTGGTTGCGGTTGAAGAACTAGGGGCTGCCGAGACGCAGCTTGCCAGCACGATCAGCGATCAGGCCGAATTGATCGAGGCGGTGCACCGGCTGCGCGGCTCGATCGGCAGTCTCAACCGCGAAGGGCGCGAGCGGCTACGGGCGGCGTTCGAAGCGGTCGATGGGCATTTCCGCCGCCTGTTTGCGCGGCTTTTCGGCGGCGGCGAGGCGCATCTGGCGCTGGTCGACAGCGACGATCCGCTGGAAGCAGGCCTTGAGATTTTTGCGCAACCTCCGGGCAAGCGGTTGCAATCGCTTACGCTGCTGTCCGGCGGCGAACAGGCGCTAACCGCCGTGGCGCTCATCTTTGCGCTGTTTCTCACCAACCCCGCGCCGATCTGCGTGCTCGATGAAGTCGATGCGCCGCTCGACGATGCCAATATCGAGCGCTTCTGCGACTTGCTCGACGCGATGGTGGAGGAAACCAGCACCCGCTATCTGATCGTCACGCACAACGCGGTGACGATGAGCCGGATGCACCGCCTCTTTGGCGTAACGATGGTTGAGCCGGGTGTTTCGCGGCTGGTCAGCGTCGATCTAGGCGGCGCGGAGCAACTGCTGGCGGCGGGGTAGGGGCGGGCCGCCCTGCATCGGGAACGGCCTGATCCAGCACATACCTCGGCCCCGGCCCTCCGGCCCCGGCGCGATCTTCCTTGTTATAAAGCTGGCAGCGATCGAGGCTGAGGCAGCCGCAGCCGATGCATTCATCCAGCTTGTTGCGCGTGCGCGTGAGCAGTTGGATGCGCCCGTCGATCTCCTTGCGCAGCGACCGGCTGATGCGCTGCCAATCGAGCACGGTGGGCGTGCGCCCGGCCGGCAGCGAGGCCATTTCGCGCTCGATCTCGCCTAGGCCGAGGCCCAGCTTCTGCGCAATCAGCACGAAGCTGAGCCGGCGAATGTCCGAACGCAAAAAGCGCCGCTGGTTGCCGCTGGTGCGCAGCGAGGTGATCAGCCCGCGTTCTTCGTAATAACGGATGGCGGACACCGCGAGGCCGGTGCGCTGCGCAAGAACGCCGATCGGGATAATATCGTTACGATTCATCGGAAATCCGGCCCCACGACTCTTGACCTCAAGTGCGCTTGAGGTCGCATAAGGGCAAATACCGATTCGGACTAGTAGGGAAATGTAAAATCGATGGCACAGGCGAGACTCGAACATGTCAACATCAGCGTCAGCGATCCCGATCGTTCTGCTACGTTTCTTGCACAACTTTGTGGCTGGCATGAGCGCTGGCGCGGGGCTTCGCAACTGGGTGGCTGGACCATCCATCTGGGCGGCGAGAAGGACTATATCGCGCTCTACAAAAGCGAGCAGCCGCTTGCGGGGCGCTTTGCCAAGGGCCAGCCGCTCCAGCATATCGGCATCCTGGTCGATGACTTGGATGCCGCCGAGCAGGTGGTGATCGAGGCCGGGCTCGAGCCGTTCAATCACATGGACTACGAACCGGGCCGCCGGTTCTATTTCTTTGATTGGGACGGGATCGAGTTTGAACTGGTCAGCTACGCCTGAGCCGCCGCGCCGACCACGAAGCATGCCGCCGCCATCAGCGCGCCCGCGAACCGGTTGCTGCGGAACCGCGCCAGCGCGTTTTCGCCATTGGCGGTATCGAGCGTGAGCACCTGCCAAATGAACTGCACGCCGAGCGGCAGCAGCGCCGCCAGCGCCAGCACATCGGGTCGCACCAGCCATACTGCCCCAACCCAGCAGCCGAGCGCCATCGCATAGAGCCCCGCCACCCCTGCCCGCACATGGCGGCCAAACGAGCGCGCGGAGGACCCGATGCCGACCAGCGCATCGTCTTCCCGGTCTTGCAGCGCATAGATCGTGTCATAGGCCATGCACCAGGCCCAGCATCCTGCATAAAGCGCGGCGAGCGGGGCCAACCGGTCAAACCCTGTGATCTCGATCCACCCCACTGGCGCGCCCCAGGTGAACACCAGCCCCAGCCACGCTTGCGGCCAGCCGGTGATCCGCTTCATGAAGGGATAGGCGGCGACCAGCCCCAGACTGCCGAGCGCCACGGCTTGCGCTTCCCAGCGCAATTGCAGCAGCACGATCAAGCCGACGCCGCAGAGCGCGAGCAGCCACACCCACGCCGCCTTCTTCGAAACCGCCCCGCTCGCCACCGGGCGCGCGGCGGTGCGCGCCACGCGGGCATCAAGATCGGCATCGACGATATCGTTGTAGACGCAGCCAGCGCCGCGCATGGCGATGGAGCCAAGCAGCAACCACGCGACCATACCCCAGCGCCCCGTTCCTCCGGCCAGAAACAATCCCCACGCGCAGGGCCAGAACAGCAACCACCAGCCGATCGGCCGGTCAAACCGCGCCAGCAACGCCAGATCACGGGCAAAGGGGGGCAGCAGGGCGACTAACCCCTTGTGTTCGCTATCGGGAACGATCGGTGCAAACGGATCGGCATTCATGGCGTGCGGCATAGCCCTGCCGCGCGCAATCGGCTAGGGCCTGCAGGTATGACCGCCACCCCCGCCTGGCCGCCCAAGTCGGCCCCTCGCCTCTTCGTCCCCGGTCCTTTGACCGAGGGCGCATCCATTCCGCTTGAGGGCGGGCAGGCGCATTATCTGGGCAAGGTGATGCGCGTTTCACCCGGCGACGCGGTGATCTTGTGCGATGACCAGACCGGAGAATGGGCGGCGCGCGTGGCCGAAGCGGGCAAGCGCGATGTGGTGCTTGTCGTCGAAGCGCGGCTGCGCCCGCGCGAAGATGTGCCCGATTTCTGGCTCTGCCCCGCGCTGGTCAAAAAGGCCGCCTTCGATCTCGTGCTGGAAAAGGCCAGCGAGCTCGGCGTCGCGGCGCTGCACCCGGTGCTCACCCGGCGCTGCGTGGCCGACAAGCTCAACCCCGAGCGCGCGCGCACGATCATGACCGAGGCGGCCGAACAATGCGCGCGCACCGCGCTGCCCGCTTTGGAAGAAACCGCCAAGCTCGACGCGCTGCTCAAGCAGTGGCCCGATGGGCGGCGGTTGTTTTTTGCCGATGAGGCGGGCGGAGTGCCCGCAGCCGCCGCGTTCGCCATGTTTCCCGGCCCCGCCGCGTTGCTGATCGGCCCCGAAGGCGGATTTGACGATGCCGAGCGAAGTGCGATCCGGGCGCACCCCGCCGCTGTGGCCATCACGCTTGGCCCGCGGATCCTGCGCGCCGAGACCGCAGCTGTTGCGGGCACAGCGCTATGGATGGGCACGGTCGGCGATTGGGCACCGCGCTCGCTTGACTAGCCCGGCGGCTCCGCCCCCCACCCCGCATGTTTTCGGCTGGCGCCGGAACGCTGTAAGGATTAACGGGCGTTCATGAGCACGAGACAAGTTTCGACCAAGGCCGATCCGCTGATCGAAAACCGCGACCAACTGGTCGAGCCGATGCAGCGCGGCGAAAAACCGCGCGAGGCTTGGCGCATCGGCACCGAGCATGAAAAGTTCGTCTATCGCACCGCCGATCACCGCGCGCCTTCTTATGACGAGCCCGGCGGCATCCGCGACCTGCTCATGGCGCTGCAAGAGTATGGCTGGGAGCCGATCGAGGAAGACGGACCTGATGGCCCCAAAGTCATTGCCATGAGCGGTGTCGATGGCGCGGTCAGCCTTGAACCCGCCGGACAACTTGAGCTTTCGGGCGCCCCGCTCGAAAATCTGCACGAGACCTGCGCCGAAACGGGCCGCCATCTCGCGCAAGTCAAAGCCATCGGCGACAAGCTTGGCCTCGGCTATCTGGGCGTTGGCCTGTGGCCCGACAAAACCCGCGCCGAGCTGCCGATCATGCCCAAGGGGCGCTATGAGATCATGCTGCGCCACATGCCGCGCGTGGGCACGATGGGGCTCGACATGATGCTGCGCACTTGCACCATCCAGACCAACCTCGATTATTCGAGCGAGGAAGACATGGTGAAAAAGTTCCGCGTAAGCCTCGCGTTGCAGCCGCTCGCCACCGCGCTGTTTGCCAGCTCACCGTTTCTGGAGGGCAAGCCCAACGGCATGCTGTCCTATCGCAGCCACATCTGGTCGGACACCGATCCCGCGCGCACTGGCATGTTGCCGTTCGTGTTCGATGATGGCTTCGGTTATGAGCGTTATGTCGACTATATGCTCGATGTGCCGATGTATTTCGTGTTCCGCGAGGGGCGCTATATCGATGCTTCGGGGCTCTCGTTCCGCGATTTCCTCGATGGCAAGCTGTCGGTGCTGCCGGGCGAGAAGCCGCGCCGCTCTGACTGGATCGACCACATGTCGACCGCGTTTCCCGAAGTGCGGCTCAAGAGCTTTCTTGAAATGCGCGGCGCGGATGGCGGGCCGTGGGACCGGATCTGCGCGCTGCCCGCGCTATGGGTCGGCCTGCTTTATGATCAGGGCGCGCTCGATGCCGCTTGGGATCTGGTGAAGGATTGGGACATGCCGGGGCGCGAGGAATTGCGCGCGAGCGTACCCCGCCTAGGGCTTGATGCTCCCTTGCCCAATTCATTTAACGGGGGCGGCGGCAAGCTGCGCGATGTCGCGGCTGAGGTGCTCGGCATCGCGCGCGGCGGGCTGGCGGCGCGGGCGCGGCTGAATGGCGCGGGCGATAACGAAACCGGCTATCTCCAGCCGCTAGACGAGATCGTCAGCAGCGGCATTACCCCGGCCGAGCGCCTGCTCGCGCTTTACCACGGGGCATGGGGCGGCGATGTAAGCCACATTTATGCCGCCAAGAGTTTCTGACTAGAGCCGGACAGGAACAGGATAGGACGCCATGATCATCGTAATGGGCACATTCCGGATGCCGGTCCAAAACCTCGAACGCGCGCTGCCGATGGCGGAGGCAGTCGTCATGGCCACGCGCGCCGAGGACGGCTGCATCGCCTATAGCTATGCGCGCGATCTGTTCGATCCCGAAGTCATCCATGTCAGCGAGAAATGGCGCGACCGCGCGGCGCTGATGGCGCACTTTCACAGCGAGCATATGAAGACCTGGGCCGCCGAGCGCGGCGATCTGGGCCTGTTCGGCCGCGATATCCGCATATTCGACACGGACGAAGGCGAAGCGGTCTGAACCTGACCGCGCGCTGGCAAAGGCCGGGGCTGCGGGCACGCCGCTGCAAACGTGGTGTTTATCCTGACTGAAGCCCCTGCCTGCGCCGGGGTGCAGGAATTACAGCGTTACTCCGCGGGCTGCGCCACCGGCCCGCCGCGCGCGGTTAAGCGGCTGAGCCGCGCCAGACGGCTGGTGATCAGCCCATGCTGCTCCATCCACGCATGATACTCGCGGTATTTGGCGTCTTCGGCCAGCAGATGCTGCTCCTCGGTTTTGGCGCGCCAATAATAGACCGCGCTGACCAAGCCCAAAATCACCGTATTGCGCAGCGCGTCCACCGGTGAATGGGTGGTGGTAAGGAATGGCAGCGAGGTGAGCCACCAGAAGATATTCTTCGACAGATAAGCCGGATGGCGGGTGAAGGCATAAGGGCCATTGGTGAGCACGCCGCGATAGGTCAGGTTTGAAAAGCGCAGGCCAAACGCGACCGTCGCCCATGCATAGATGCCGGTCAGCACCAGCAGCAGCGCGGCCCAGATCCACAGCAGGCCATCATACCCGGCGAGCCAGTGCGTCCATTCCGCTCTATTGGTGCGATAATCGAGCACATCGCCCTCGCCCATCAGGATGAACGGCGGATAGCAGATCAAGGCAGCCAGCCAGCCGGCGAGATAGGGATTGGCGGTGCGGATATGCGCATCGAGCGGCTTCATCGTCAGCAAGTAGCCGACCATCGCGATCTGCACATCGACCATGAACATCGTCTCGATCAGGGCATTGCCGAGCGCGACGGGATTGCCGATTTCCTGCTGCCAATCCATGCCAACCACGGCGATAAACCCGCCGGGCAGGATCGAGATCATGAACGCGCAGAAAAAGCCCTTCACCGCCCAGGCGCGCGCATGGTGCGCAACCTCCGCGGGGTCCCAAGCCTCGCGGCCGATCAGCATCGCGCCGAAATGCCACGCGCCGTCGCGCGGATTGATCAGCACCCGATCGAGCCACAGCACATAAGGGATAGCTCCTAGAAACATCAGCGGGGCAATCGTGGTCAGCAGGTCCATCGCAAACAGATACTGCCCGCGCCAATACCAGCGGCAGAGGCAATAGAGAAAGGCGATGATCGACCATGTGGCCCAAAGTCCGGCGATCTTGGTTATCGAGCCATCAATCACATCGCGCAATGGCCGGGGACGCGCCCAATCGATGCCGGTGGAGGCACGCAAGTGAACCTTGTCTACCAACAGCGACCATAGCACCATTGGCGTGCCCGAAAAGAGCAAGGCGGCCAGCGCCGCATTGGGCCCGGACAGCGGCGCATGTGGGCCGGGCAAAGCCAGCGCATCGCCGATCACGCCCCAATTGCGGCAAATCAGCACCCAAACGGCCAGACCGACCAAACCGGACAGGCCCACTCCTGCGGAAACATCGCTTGGCGGGCGCGAAGGAATAGCTCTCATGGCAAGAGGCTTTACCACCCAAGCATGAGCAAAGTGTGTATGATCAAGCTTCGCGTGAGCGCAAAAGCTTAATGAAAGGCGGTGATCCGCCCGCCATCGTCGAGCACATACAGCGTGCTTCCGGCAACCACCGGAGCCAGCGAAACCGGCGAGCCCACTCTATCGAACGGGGTAGCGGTGCCTTCGGTCACGGAAACCGTCTGGATCTGGCCCAGCGAATTGGCCACCCACAGCCGGTTGCCGGCGAGCACTGGCCCCGTCCAGAAGATCGGTCCCTTTTTCTTCTTCACGCTGCGATAGCGCTTCAATTGCGTCATCCACCGCACCTTGCCTGTGCTTTTGGCGATGCACAGCAGCTTGGCCTCGTCGGTTAGCGTGAAAATCCATTCGCCCGCGACAGCCGGAGTGGAAATTCCGGCGAGATTGAGCTCCCAGACGCGCTGCCCGGTGACCAGTTCATAGGCGGCCATGCGCCCGCCCTGACCCAACGCATAAACTCGCCCGCGCTCGATGATCGGATCGGCATCAATATCGGTCAGCGTGGAAACACTGGTGGCGATGCTGGTGCGCGCCAGCGCGTCCGACCACAACTGGCGGCCGTTTTCATAGCGATAAGCCACCAGTTCGCCCGAACTGTAACCCGCCACGATCGTGCCCTGCCCGGCGGCGGCGGCGGCAACGCCGAACACCTCGGTCTGCGCGACAGAGCCCGATTCATTCCACAGCGAAGCACCGTCCGCCTCGTTGAGCGAGACGATCTGGTTGTCCTGCGTCATCACATAAACGGCGCCAAAACCGATCGTTGGCGAACCGCGCAGCGGGCCAGCAGGCTTTACCCGCCATTTGATCGCGCCCGACGCGGCATCCAACGCGGCGACTTCGCCAAGGCCTGTAGTGATATAGAGCTTGCCATCGTCAAAGGCCGCGCCGCCGCCAAACGACGAGGTTGCGCTATCGCGCAGCCGGAAGCTTTGTTGCCAGATTTGGCGGCCAGACTGCGCATCGAACGCATGGACGATGCCTTGGCTATCCATTGCAAACAGGCGCCCCGCGCCAACCACTGGCGATGCTGCGAGCCGCTGTTTGGGCGACGAACCCGCGATGTGGGCGCTCCACACTTTGCGCGGAGAAACACCCATCACGAGATGGCCATAAGATTTGGATGCGGTGCCGCCTGCCTGCGGCCAATCAGCGTTGGCTTCGGCCAGCGGCAGCACGACTTCGATGGCCGACATCCCGGCATCGACCTTGGTTCCCGCCTCAATCCGCGAGAGCACCGGGATCCGCTCGCCCATCGTGGGAGTCGACTTGGTCTTCTGCTTGCCAATGCCACATCCGCTGAGCGCGAGGGCGAGGGCGAGGGCGAGGGCGAGCACCATCGCCCCAGCAATGCTGCTGCGGCCAAAGCGGCTGCTGCCATTCATCGAGATTGTCCTTGTCATTGCGGCGCGCCGATGCGCGCGAGTTCTGCGCTATCGATAGCATCGACGCCCAGTTGCCCAGCCAGTTGGCGTGCGCGCTGGCGTAGCGATGGCGAAATCGTTTTGTCCTTGGCCATCGCGGCCAGCAATGCCCCCGCCTGGCTTGATTTGCCCTGCTTCAGATAGGCGATCGCGACCAGTTCGCCAGCACTGCCAAACCAGGGATTGCCCGGCACCGCGAGCGGGCGCAGCCGATCAATGACCTGACCGGCGGGAAGGGCATCGAATTTGATCGCGATCTCACGGATCGTGGCAAGATCGCGAAATGGCTTCGGCGCGCTGGCATCGCCGGCCAGTGTGGCAAAAATCGTTGCTGCCGCCGCATCTTTGCGCTGTTCGAGAAGTATCCCGGCGTCGGTCAGCCTGGCTGCGGCCTGATATCCGGCGCTGCCGGTCTTGCTCAGCGGCGCCAAGGTATCTTTGCCGGTTCCCGTGCGGCCCGCTTCGATCTGATCGAGCGCAAGGGCAAATGTCTCGCTCTGCGCGCCGATCAGCGATTGCTGATGATCATTATACCAAAGATAACCGGCAAGACCGAGCAACCCGGCGAGCACAGTTACCCCCGCTGGAATGCCATATTTGCGCAAAGCGATGCGCAACTGGTCCTCGCGCATCGCATCATCGACTTCGCGTGCGAACACATCCTGCTGCGCAGCATTCACCGCGCCGGACTTGGGAATGGCGGGCGGCGTACTATCCGATTTTAAAGCCAAGGCGACGCTTTCAAAGTGACCATTGATGGGCTTGCAACATGCAGTAGTCGCAGGTGTTTAGCGAATGAGCACGCCAATTCAACCCGAATAGCAATGGGTGTCCCCCACTGAATGTGAGGTTTACGGGAACGAATTGCGCCCAAGCGCTGCGCCATAGATTGCGCCATAACGCTGCGCCATCGCGGCTTCATCAAATTCACGCGCCGCGCGCACCTGATTGGCAGCGCCAATGCGGCGGCGCAGCCCTTCGTCGGCAGCGAGCGCAGCAAGCGACGCGGCCAGCGCGGCTTCGTCGCCGGCAGGCGTTATATATGGCGCGTTGTCGCTCGCAACGATCTCGCTGACATCCCCGACCGCCGGGCTTGCCACCGCGAGCCCGGCGGCCATGGCCTCGATCACCGAAAGCGGGAACTGCTCGCTATCGGAAGAGAGCGCGAACAGATCGAACAGCGCCGCAGCCACCGCCGGATCATCGACATGGCCGGGCAGATGCACGCGGTGCTCGATCCCTTGCGCTGCCGCCTCGCGCATGATCGCCTCGCGCTCGCTGCCTTCACCCACGATGACCAGTTGCCAGTGCTCAGGCAAACCGGCGAAAACACGCACGAGCCGCGGCAGCGCCTTGACCGGGCGAAGCCCAGCGAGCGTTCCCAGCCATAGCTCACCCGGACGCTTGATCAGGCGCGGCAGGGCATCGGGCCGCGCCGCCTTGCCAAAGGCGCGCGTCGGAATGCCGTTCGCCACGCGCTGAACCCGCCCGCGCGGCTGATGCCAGATGCGCAGCGCAACATCCTCAAGCTGGCGCGAAGGCACCACCATCGCGCTTGCCCGGGCCAGCGCGATGCGGCGATACCAATTGCGTGCAGGCTTCAGCCGCTGCGCCTCATCGGCATTGAAGCCATCCTCATGATGCACCAGCGGCGCAAGGCCAAGCGACGGCGCGAACAGCGCGTGCGCCATCGCGGCATCCATCGCGCCCCAGTTATACGTCAGGATCAGATCGAAGCCGCGCATCGCCCGCGCCAGCGTTTGCAACCGCCGCACCCCGAACCGGCCAGCGAGGGGCGGAAAACCAAACGGGTATTGCACCGAGATGCCGCGTGGAATCAGCGCACGCGCACCCAGCGCGCCCGGCTCACCCGATACGATGCTATGATCGATCCCCGGTCCAAACTGGCCCATCAGCGCCGCACTGCGCCGCTCCTTGCCCCCGGCGTTGAAGGTGGAATGGAGGTGCAGGACGCGCAGCCGGCCCGCCGCAGCCGGATCGGTCACGAAACGCGGGCGAGCAGGCCGTCGATCGCAGCGATGCTCTCTGGCTCGTCCAGCGTGGGCGCATGGCCGACATCGGACAATGTCACCAGCTCGATATCGGGCCCGCGTGCCGCCATGCGCGCGGCGGTATCAGCCGAAAGGATGTCTGAAAGCCCGCCGCGCAGCACCAGCACCGGACGCCCGGCAAGCGCATCGAACATCGGCCACATGTCCGGCGCAGGGACCGCATTTTCAGCAGCTTCGAACGGGACGGCAATGTTCATGTCGTAATCGAATACGATCCGTCCGCCGGTGCCGATCACCATCACGCGCTTGGCCATGCGCAACCAATCGGGCAGACCATAGCGCGGATAAGCCTCGCGAAAGGTATCTTGAAGCGCACGTGCGGCATGGACCCAGGTTTCGTGGCTGCGCCCCTGCCCGACATATTCGCGGATACGTGCAAGGCCCGCTGGGTCGATCTCCGGCCCGATATCATTGAGCACCGCCGCCGCCACCCGCTCGGGCGCGCGCGCTGCCAGCATCATCGTCAGCAGCCCGCCGAGCGACGTTCCGATCGCCACAAAGCGCGTGATGGCCTGATCTTCAAGCAGTGCTTCCAGATCATCGAAGTACTGCGCCGGGGAATAGGTCATCGGATCGCGCGCGTAATCGCTATCGCCGCGCCCGCGCAGATCGGGGCAGATGACGCGCCACTGGTTGCTGAGCCGCG
>NZ_CAMBTS010000047.1 GCF_945870625.1 Novosphingobium sp. Chol11
CGAGTTCGACGGACAGGATTTGCTCGCGCTGGCGCCGCATGAGCGCGCCGCCGCAGGGCTGTTCCTTGGCTTCCAATACCCGGTCGAGATCCCTGGTGTCTCCAACGTGCAGTTTCTGCGCGAGGCCTTGAATGCCCAGCGCGGACACCGGGACGAGGCGCCGCTGTCGGGGGCCGAGTTTCTGCGGCTCGCGCGCGAGCAGGCCGGGATGCTTAAGTTCGACATGGAAATGCTCAAGCGGCCGGTCAACGTCGGCTTCTCGGGCGGCGAGAAAAAGCGCGCCGAGATGGTCCAGATGGGCATTCTTGCGCCCAGGCTCGCGATCCTGGATGAAACCGACAGCGGGCTCGATATCGATGCGCTGCGGATTGTCGGCGACGGGATCAACGCGATCATGCGCAAGGCCGACAAGGCGGTGATCCTGATCACGCACTATCAGCGCCTGCTCGATTATGTCGTGCCCGATTTCGTCCATGTGCTCGCGGGCGGGCGCATCGTCAAAACCGGCGGCCCCGAACTCGCGCTCCAGCTCGAGAGCGAAGGCTACGAGGCGGTGGCGGCATGAGCGCGCTGCTCGTTCTGGCTGCTGCCGCCGCGATGCCGCCCGCGTTCCATGGCGATTGGGCGCCGTCTGCTGCGGCCTGCGCCGACAAGTATGCGCGCCGCAAGGTAACGGGTCCGCTGAATACCGAAGGTGACTACTGGGGCGCTGTCAAATCGGTCGAGATCGTCGATGCGCAGCATATTGTCGTGCGCGAAGGCGACGACGATTTCGGCGTGGTGCTGACCATTGACTATCTCCTCGCGCCGGACGGCAAGACGCTGACCCTGCGCGTGCTGGACCGCAGCGGCAGCAAGAAGCCCGAAGCGCTGTTCCCGCTCGTGCGCTGTGAGACGCCGCATGAGTAGTCTGGCACTCCCCACCCGGCATGATGAGGCCTATCGCTATGCCGATATCGCCGCGCTGACCACGTTATGGCCGATCGCGCCGCAAAGCTTGCGCGTCGCCGCCGGAGAAAGCGGATCGCTGAGCATTGTCGCCGCCGCCTCCGGCAATGACGTGCGCGAGATCGCCGTGGTGCTCGAAGAAGGCGCGCGCTTCGATCTGCGCGTGCTCAATGCCGGCGCGGCCTATGGCCGGATCGGCGTGACCGTCGATCTGGGCAAGGGCGCGCAGTTCGATTTCGGCGCGGCGCAATTTGGCGCGGGCGAACAGACGCTCGAAATCGTGACGCAGGTCAATCATTTCGAGCCTGATGCGGTGAGCCGCCAGACCGTGCGCTCGGTCCTCGGCGGCCATGCCACCGGCACCTATCTGGGCAAAGTCCATGTTGCGCGCGGTGCCATCGGCACCGACGGATCGCAGTCGGTGCGCGCGATGTTGCTCGATCGCACCGCCACGGCCAATGCGCGGCCCGAGCTTGAAATCTATGCCGACGATGTGAAGTGCGCGCATGGCTGCGCGGTGGGCGAGCTCGATGCCGGGGGGCTGTTCTACCTCGAATCGCGCGGGCTGGCCCCGGCGGACGCCAAGAAGCTGATGCTGCAGGCCTTCATCGCCGAAGCCTTCGTAAGTGCGCCGGATGAAGAGGCTTTGACCGAAGCAGCGCTGAACGCGCTAGGAGCAATGCTGTGAACGACGTGCTGTATTCTTCCCCCCTCCCGCTTGCTGGAGGGGCCGGGGGTGGGCCTGATGCAGAGCTTACCGCTCTGCCCACCCCTAACCCCTCCCGCAAGCGGGAAGGGGACAACTGGCCCGGCCTCGTCAATCGCGATGGCAGCCGCTGGCATTATCTCGATACCGCTGCCACCGCGCAAAAGCCGCAAGTGGTGATCGATGCCATGGCGCGCGCGATGGGCGCGGATTATGCCACGGTGCACCGCGGAGTTTATTCCCGCTCGGCCGATATGACGCTGGCGTATGAAGCCGCGCGGCGCAAAGTCGCGGGCCTCATCGGCGGCGCTGAAAACGAGGTGGTGTTCACGCGCGGCGCGACCGAAGCGATCAATCTGGTGGCGCAGAGCTGGGGGCTGCATACGCTGAAGCCCGGCGACCGTATCCTGCTCTCGCAGCTGGAGCACCACTCCAACATCGTGCCCTGGCAATTGATCCAGCAGCAAACCGGCCTCGTCATCGATGTTTGCCCGCTGACGCCAGACGGCCAGATCGATCTCGATGCGGCAGAGGCGATGCTCACCCCGGCGCATAAGCTGGTTTCCTTGGCGCATATCTCCAATGTGCTGGGCAGCGTGCTCGATGCCCGCCGCGCCGCCGATCTGGCGCATGCCGTGGGGGCCAAGCTCCTGCTCGATGGGTGCCAGTCGGTCGCGCGCCTGCCGGTCGATGTCGCCGCGCTCGATTGCGATTTTTATGTGTTTTCGGGCCACAAGCTTTATGGGCCGACCGGGATCGGCGCGCTCTGGGCGCGGGCGGAATTGCTCGAAGCCATGCCGCCTTATCAGGGCGGCGGCTCGATGATCGACCGGGTGTCGTTCGCGGGCACCACCTTTGCCCCGCCGCCGCAGCGCTTCGAGGCGGGTACTCCCGCGATTGTTGAGGCGATTGCCTTTGGCGCGGCGGCCGATTTCGTGGCTGCCGCCGGGCTCGATGCGATCCATGCGCACGAGGCGGCGCTGGTTCGGCTGGCGCGCGCGGAATTGGGGCGGATGAACTCGGTGCGACTGTTCGGGCCGGAAAACGCCGCCGGCATCGTCAGCTTCGCGCTGGAGGGGGTGCACCCGCACGATCTCGGCACGATCCTCGATGAGGAAAACGTGGCGATCCGCGCCGGGCATCACTGCGCGCAGCCTTTGATGGACTATCTCGGCGTGCCCGCCACCGCGCGCGCCAGCTTTGGTATCTACAGCGATGAAAGCGATGTGGCAGCGCTGGTGCGCGGCATCGAGCGGACGATGAGGATCTTTGGATGAGCGATTTTGATATCGAAGAAGTGGATGGCGTGCAGCCGCCCCGCCGGGCGCGGGTCGATGATATTCCGGAGCCCGATGAAACTCCGGCGGCAGCGGCCCCGCGCCAACGCGATTACCTCGACGGGTTTCTCGCCGAAAAGCCAGTCGATCTTGCCCCCGGCGGGCCGGGCGGCGAGCTTTACGAGAATGTGGTCGCAGCGCTGCGCGAAATTTTCGATCCCGAAATTCCGGTCAACATCTATGATCTGGGCCTGATCTACGGTGTCGATGTGGGCGATGATGGTGCGGTGGTCGTCTCGATGACTTTGACCACGCCGCATTGCCCGGTCGCCGAAACGATGCCCGCCGAGGTCGAACTGCGCGTGGGCGCGGTGCCCGGGGTGCGCGATGCCGAGGTTAATCTGGTGTGGGATCCGCCATGGGATCCGGCCAAGATGAGCGACGATGCCAAGCTTGAACTGGGAATGCTCTGACCGCCCCCTATATAGGTGCTACCATGACCACTGAAACCAAGACCCGGTCCACTGCGCGCAAGCGACCCGCAGCTGTCATCCTCACTGCCCCTGCGGAGGCGCGGATTGCCAAGCTTATGGCGCAGGCCCCCGCCGATGCCATCGGCGTCAAGCTTTCCACCCCGCGCCGGGGCTGTTCCGGGCTTGCCTATTCGGTCGATTATGTCGCCTCGGCCGATTCGATGGATGAACGGATCGAAACGCCCGGCGGCACCTTCTTCATCGATGGCGGCTCGGTGCTCTATCTCATCGGCAGCACGATGGATTGGCAGGAAGACGATTTCACCGCCGGTTTCGTGTTTCAGAATCCGAACGCCAAGGGCAGCTGCGGTTGCGGTGAAAGCTTCACGATCTGACGGTTCACAGCCGCCGCAATTTGACCCGGGTCGGGGTTTGCACCACCTTGTCGACTTGCGCTCCGGCGAGCGGGCGGGTGAATTCAAGTCCCATGCGGTTGGGTTCTGACCAGCGAATGATTGCGCGGGTTATGATATCGCTGCCGAAATCGATTTCGACAAACTGGCCGACGCGGCCATCTTCCAGCGCGCCGCCTTCGAACTGACAGCCAAACGCAGATACATCAACCAGCCGCAGACCCGCCGCCCCGCTATGGATCGCGGCGCGGATCCGCTCAAGCCGGCGGCTGTCGCGGGTTGGCCCCCGCTCGGACATTCTGGCCAATGTTTGCATTATAACCCCCGTGTCTGCCCTTATGGTTTGGGGCAGAGACGGTAAATATTTCTAAGGCCGAGCATGGCTAACACCGGCTTAATCTTCGCCCTTGCAGGCATTCTCGCTCAAAAACACGAGCAGCGCGCGCTCAAGCGGGTCGGTCTCGCCGTCTGCGCCGATCAGGCCGTCGAGCCAGCCCTGCTCGGCCGGCGAGACTGCGCCATCGGCTTGCGCTTCGCCAAAGGTGTCGCGCGCCGCCGCGGCCGCGCGCGGGCGCTCAAAGCGGGCCATGCGCGTCAGAAACGAGCCCACCCGGCTGGTGTGATCGTTCATGAACGCTTCCAGTTCGGCGGCGCGTTCGCGCGTCAGGCCTTGCGCGGCCTGCCAGCCCTGAACGGCATTGCCCACGCCCTGCACAAACAGACGCTCCCATTCGGGCGCATTGACCGCGCCTAGCGAGGCATCCTTGACGCGGAACAGCATCTCAGCCTCGGCCTTGCTCACCCGGGCCGGGCCATCGCCGCCACTGGCGAAGATGATCCGTCGCAGCAATTGGCACTCTGTCTCGGTGATCGATCCGGCGTGCAGCGCGCCGCCATCGCGGGTCGGGCCGGTGCCGAAGACCACCGCGCGCTCGATCTGTTTGAGCGCATAAGCTTTCAATTCATCAGGCGTGCCCAATGCCTTTTCCATGACGCGGACGAGCAGTTCGAGCTCGGTCATCGAATCGAGCTGGCCGTCGCGGTCAAGCGCGGCGATCAGCCACGCGGACTTGGC
Organism: Novosphingobium sp. Chol11; assembly: GCF_945870625.1. GTDB lineage: Bacteria > Pseudomonadota > Alphaproteobacteria > Sphingomonadales > Sphingomonadaceae > Novosphingobium. The sequence goes on from NZ_CAMBTS010000047.1 coordinate 4,893, forward strand.
CGGGCTGACATAGCCGCGCGGTTCGTCCGTGCGGAGCATATATTCGCACACCGCCTCGATCAGGAAATCGGTCCATTCGGGGCCCTTGTTCAAGACAAGGTCGTTGATCGTCAGGATGGCATCGGCCTCGTCGGGGTCGATCACCCCATCGGGCCATGCCGCGCGGCGCAATTGCAAAACTTCTTCGGCATCGATTTCGCCATTGGCGGCGGCTTGCTGGGCAATCGCGCGGAAATGCATCGACATAGGCTGGTTCCGGACTCTGGTTGCAGTCGAGCCCGTTCATACCCGGCAACGGTTTAATTCACCGTTACCCCCGCGTTGCCTCCTCTTTCACCGCAGATCGGGCGGGGTTGCCTCGCCGCGCAAAAACGCAATCGCCGCGTCCAGCGGCATGAACTTCTGCGCCTGCTCGCCCAGTACGCGGATCGCCACGGTGCCTTCCTCCGCCTCGCGCTTGCCCACCACCAGCAGGAACGGCACCTTCTGCAGCGAATGTTCGCGCACCTTGTAGTTGATCTTCTCGTTGCGCAGATCGCTTTCAACGCGGATGCCAGCAGCGCGCAATTGCTCGGTGGCGGCCAGCGCATAGCCATCCGCATCCGAAACGATCGTGGCGACCACTGCCTGCACCGGGGCCAGCCACGTTGGCAATTTGCCGGCATAATGTTCGATCAGAATGCCGATAAAGCGCTCATACGATCCGAAGATGGCGCGGTGGAGCATGACCGGGCGGTGCTTGTCGCCGTCCTCGCCCACATAGGCCGCGTCGAGCCGTTCGGGTAGCACGCGGTCTGATTGCAAGGTGCCGACCTGCCAGGTGCGGCCGATGGCATCGGTCAGGTGCCATTCGAGCTTGGGCGCATAGAACGCGCCTTCGCCAGGCAGCTCCTCCCAGCCGTATTGCGCTGTCGCCAGCCCGGCTTCGACCACCGCGGCGCGCAGCTCGGCCTCGGCCTGATCCCACATCTCTTCCGAGCCGAAGCGCTTTTCGGGGCGCAGCGCGAGTTTGATCGCATAGGTAAACCCGAAGTCGCGGTAGATCCGGTCGGCCAGCGCGCAAAATGCGCGCGCCTCGCTCACGATCTGGTCCTCGCGGCAGAAGATATGCGCATCATCCTGCGTGAACTGGCGCACGCGCATCAATCCGTGGAGCGCGCCGTGCGGTTCGTTGCGGTGGCAGCAGCCGTTCTCATAAAGGCGCAGCGGCAGGTCGCGGTAGGACTTGAGCCCCTGCCGGAAGATCAGCACATGCGCCGGGCAGTTCATCGGCTTCAAGGCCATCCAGTCGGCCTCGCCGCTGATCACCGGGCCTTCATCCTCGGTGTTGGGCACTTCGTCGGGGATGACGAACATGTTTTCGCGGTACTTGCCCCAGTGGCCGGACTGCTCCCACTGGCGCGCGTCCATCACTTGCGGGGTCTTGACCTCGCGGTAGCCCGCGCCGTCGATCGCGCGGCGCATGTAGGCTTCAAGCTCGCGGTAGATGCGAAAACCCTTGGGGTGCCAGAACACGCTGCCGTGGGCTTCCTGCTGCAGGTGAAACAGGTCCATCTCCGCGCCCAGCTTGCGGTGATCGCGCTTGGCGGCCTCCTCCAGCCGGACAAGGTGCGCATCGAGCTGCTTCTTGCTGAGCCAGCCGGTGCCATAGACGCGGCTGAGCATCGCCTTGCTCTGATCGCCGCGCCAATACGCGCCCGAAACCCGCGTCAGTTTGAATGCCGCCGGATCGAGCTTGCCGGTGGAGGCGAGGTGCGGACCCTTGCACATGTCGAGCCAGTCAGATCCCGACCAGTAGACCGTCAGTTCCTCATCCTCGGGCAGTTCGGCGGCCCATTCGGCCTTGAACGTCTCGCCCTGTTCCTGCCAGCGCGCGATCAGATCGGCGCGGGTCCACACCTCGCGGCGCAGCGGTTTATCGGCGGCGATGATGGCGCGCATCGCTTCTTCGATGGCGGGCAGATCGTCCTCGGTGAAAGCGCGTTCCTGCGGGGCGAAATCATAATAAAACCCGTCGTCCGTGCTCGGGCCGAAGGTGATCTGCGTGCCGGGAAACAGCGCCTGCACCGCTTCGGCCAGCACGTGCGCGAAATCGTGTCGCACCAGTTCGAGCGCGTCGGCCTCGTCCCGCGCAGTGATCAGCGCAAGCGCGGCATCGCCTTCGAACGGGCGCATGATATCGAACATCTCGCCATCGACGCGCGCGCCAATCGCGGCCTTGGCCAGCCCCGGGCCAATCGCTGCGGCAATGTCTGCCGGGGTGGTGCCGTGCGCCACTTCGCGGACCGATCCGTCGGGCAGGCTGATCTTGAACAGGTCTGACATCATGCTTCTCACAGGGGTGCTCTCGCCGCAAGCGGCGCGCCGGGAAACCGTATACCGGCGTTAACGCCGCTCTGGCAGAAACCGGCGCGCGCCGGAAGGGCATTGTCGGCCAGCGGTTGGAGGACCTCGCGCCAACCATCTGGTCGGGGACCAAAATGACGGGTTTGAGACGATGGCGGCTACGCGTCTTTAACCATTCGGAACCTACGTAGTTCTCCTATGGCAACCACCACTTCACCGACGCCGCTCTCGCGCGCCGCAGCCTTGCTTGGCGCCGCCTCATCGGTTGAGGCCAAGCGGCTGAAGGTCCCCGATCTTGGTGGTAAACGTTTGTTGAGCGCTATGGTTCACAGCTTCGAACGGCGCATCACCGGGGCGTTGCTGCTGATTCTGATCAGCATGATCAGCCTGCAGATCGTCTCGCAGCAGCGCGCGGTTGATCTGCGCAGCGCCAGTGCCAGCTATCGCGAATCCGTGGCGCAAGCAGATCATGTGCGCCAGCTTGGCGACGCGGTAACACAGTTCCGCCTCGCCGGAGCAGCGCTGGTCCAGCCGCGCAGCGAGGCCGAAGCCATCCTCAAGCGCGACCAACTCACCGATGCGGCCATCGCGATTGCCAATGGCCTCAACGACATCCGCGCCGAAGGTGATCCGTTTTACCGCGCGGCCAGCAACCAGCCGGTGTTTGGCCAGCTCGAAGCGGCGGTCTCAACCTTGCTTGAGGGCGCCCCCGGCAAGGCGTTCGGTCCGCACCGGCGCACCGCGATGGAGCGGTTCCATGTCCGGCTCGCCCGTGCCGTCAGCGAGATCGAAGCCGCGGTAAACGCGCGCCGCGACCGAAACTTCGCCAGTCTCGACCGCGCGGTCGATAGCTGGAATATGATGGTCGGGCTTGCGGGGCTTTGCATCATCATACTGGCGGCGGGGATCTGCTTCGATCTGATGCGCAACGTTCTCCCCGCGCTGCGGCGCATGCACGATGCGCTGCGGCGGCTTGCGGCGGGCGATCTGGAGGTTGCGATCGAACGCTCGCCGCTGCGCGAGATCAGCGAACTTTCCGATGCGCTCGAAACCTTTCGGCAAAACGCCCATGCCGTGCAAAGCCTCGCCTATACCGATCCCGCGACCGGGCTGCCCAATCGGCGCGCCTTTGTCGACAAGCTGGTCAAGATGCTCGGCTCCTCTCCGGCGGACCGGTTCGTGGTCATGCTCGGCGACGTTGACCGCTTCAAATATGTCAATGATGACTATGGCCACCCGGCGGGCGACCGCCTGATCTCGCTGATCGGCGAGCGGATGACCCAAGTTCTGGGGCCGAACGCCTTTGTTGCGCGGCTAGGCGGCGATGAATTTGCGGTCTGCCGCGCGCTGGGCGAGGCAGAGAACGCGGCGACTTTGGCCAGCGATCTCGTGGCGGCCATGCGCCTGCCGTTCAGCCTTGGCTGCTGCCAGATCGCGATCACCCTCTCGCTCGGCCACGTTGCGGCGGAGCGCGACGCGGCCGGCCATTGGAGCCCGGCAACCGAGAATGAATTGCTGCTGCGCGCCGATCTGGCGCTTTATGCCTCAAAGCACACGGGGCGCAATCGAGCGACCGCCTTTGGCAGCGAGCTGCTGGTCGAGCACGAGATCGAGCGCGCGCTGGAGCGCGATCTGGGCGAGGCGTTCGAACGCGAAGAACTGCGCATGGTCTATCAGCCGATCCACGCGGTGAACGGCTCGCCCGACGAGGTGGAGGCGCTGGTGCGCTGGAACCATCCACGGCACGGCGATGTGCCGCCCTCGCGCTTTATCCCGGCGGCCGAGCGCAGCGGGCTGATGGTGCCGCTCGGGCGCTGGATCTATGAGCGCGCGCTTTCCGATCTGCGTCAGTGGCCCGATCTGGAGCTCAGCATCAACCTTTCGCCGCTCCAGCTTCAGCAGGAAGGGTTCGTCGCGGCATTCCTCAGTTGCTGCGCGCGCAATGGCATCGATCCGCACCGGCTCTATCTCGAAGTGACCGAATCGGTCTCGATCGAGCGCAACCAGCGCGCGGTGATCACGTTGGAGCTCTTGCGCCAGGCGGGCTGCAAGATCGCGCTCGATGATTTCGGCACCGGCTATTCCTCGCTGTGCTTGCTGCGCACGTTCCAGTTCGACCGGCTGAAGCTTGACCGCGAGCTGATCGGCAATCTTGAATCCGATCCCACCAGCCGCGCGGTGTTCGATGCGGCGGTCACGATGGCTTTGCGCATCGGTGCTGAAGTGGTGGCCGAGGGCGTCAGCGAGCTTTCGCTGGTCGAGCCGGTGCGCCTCGCCGGGTGCACGCATTTGCAAGGTTATCATTATTCGCGGCCGGTCGAGGCCAGCGAAGTGACCCTGTATTATGCGCGCGCCAAAGCCGAGCGCGCCGCTGCCTGATCGAGCGCGGTCGCCAGCGCCCAGCCTGCCATCATGCAGATGAACGGCATCACCGGATAGTGAAAGCGCGATTGGCCTGAAAACACCATCGCGATGGCGCTGGGATAAAGCGCGATGCCATAAGGCACCAGCCACCAGTCGATGATGCGTTCGCGCGCGGCCCGGCGCGCGCGGACCATCAGCCAGCCGCCAAGGCCAAACAGCGCGAGCAGCGCGAAGTACCATAGCTGGTTTGCCGCACGCAGCGCCGTGAACGCCCAAGGTGCGGCCTTGTAGGCCGGCGATCCGGTTTCGTAAGCCCACACCCCTTCGCCATCGGGGCCCCACAGCCGCCACAGCTTCATCGGCATGAGCATCGCAAAGCGGCCCGGATGGTCCAGGATCCATTGTTTGCCCAGCCGCGCCGCCTCGGCGTCGTATTCCAGCTCGTCGAGATCGGTGCGCGCATCCAGCGCCTTGACCAGCGGATCATCGGGGGTGAACCCGCCGCGCGCGCTATCGTTGTTGCCGGTCAACAAGGTGATACCGCCATTGGTCGAGACCGGAATCCACGCGCCCAATTCGCGGTGATTGCGCAAAGTCCACGGCGCGACGACCAGCGCCGCACAGGCAAACAGGATCGCCGCGCGCCCGATAATGCCCGGAACACGCCGCAAAACATTGCCTTCGCGCCACAGGCCAATGGCAAATATCAGGGGCACCACGATCAAGGTCTGCGTCTTGACCAGCATCGCAAAGCCGAACACCGCGCCTGCCAGCACCAACCGGAGCACACCCTTGCGCGCAATCAGCAGCCAGCACCCGGCGAGCAGCAGTGTGGTATAAAATACCTCGGTGAGCGCGAGCGGCACATAGAGGATCGAATTGGGATAGACGGCCAGCAGCAGCAGCGCGGTGCGCCCGGCCAGTTCCGACCCGAAGATCCGCCTCCCCAGATCGAGCGTCAGCCAGCCGGCGATCAGCGCGCAGGCCAGATTGAACAGGCCGACGGTCACCGTCGATGTCCCCAGCAGGCGGAACGCCGCGTTGAGCGCCAGCGGCCAGCCCGGCGGCCAATAGGCTGTCGGCACGCCTTGATTGCTGAGATACCCCAGCCCCCGCGCCAGCATATCGGCGCGCGCATAGTACCAGTCGGCGTCGGAGCTTGGCGTCACATCGAGCGCAATTGCGGCTGCGCGCAGACCGGCGAAAACGGCAAACAGCAGAAGGAGCGCGCTGCGGCTTTGGCCGAACCAGACGAGCAGGCGGGAAAGGCGATCGGGCATGGCCGATGTCTAGCATGCGCGGCCGATGATGCCAGAGGAGCGCGCCAGAAGGCTGTGGTTGTTCACATCCCTGCGCGAGAGGTCTAACACGGCGCGATGGATATCGAAGCTGCCGCCCCGCTCGCCTGGTTTGATGGCCCCGATGGACGCAAGATTGCGCATCGCTTTTTGCCGGGCATGGCCCCGGCGGTGGTGTTCTTGCCAGGCTACAAGTCTGACATGAGCGGCGGCAAGGCGCAGGCGCTGCTGCGCTGGGCCGCCGCGCAAGGCCGCGCCTGTCTGCTGCTCGATTATTCGGGTTGCGGCCAGAGCAGCGGCGATTTTTCAAACGGCACGTTGTCGCGCTGGCGCGACGAAGTGGTCGCCCTGATCCGGGCCAAAGGCATCAGCCGCGCAGTTCTGTGCGGATCGAGCATGGGCGGCTGGCTCATGCTGCTGGTGGTAGAAGCATTGCCTGATGTGGTGGCGGGCTTGGCCGGGCTCGCCCCAGCGCCCGATTTTACCGATTGGGGCATTGCCCCCGGCGATGCCGCCGCGCTTTGCGCCGGCCAGATCGTCTGGGCCGAAAATCCCTATGGGCCGGAGCCGACGCCGACTTATCCCGGCTTCTGGGCGGACGGGCAGAAGCAGCTGCGGCTGGGCGGCGAGATCGCCTTCAGCGGCCCGGTGCGGCTGATCCATGGGCAGGCCGATGGCGATGTACCGTGGGAGATATCGCTGCGGCTGGCGCGCGCGCTGCGTTCATCCGATGTGCAGGTGCACCTGATCAAGGATGGCGATCACCGGCTCTCGCGCCAAGGCGATATCGCGGTGCTGCTGGCCACGCTCGGCGAACTGCTGGCGCTGGCCGGTTAAGGGCCGAAAAAAAGGCCGAGAATAAGGATCGCTGCTTGTTCATTTTCGCTCTGCCCGATCTGCCCCTGCCCATTCTGGCGCGCGATCCTGCGCCGGATCGCGCCGCGTTGATGCAGGTCGGCCCCAATCCCTCGCCGCGCGGGGCATCGCCGCTGCCCATCCCGCGCCGCCGGGCGCCCGCCGATACCGCTCCGACCACCGCGCCCGCGCGCCAGCCGGGGCGGCTGACCCAATGCCTCGCCGCTGCCAAGACCGATCCGGCTGCCGGGCTGGCCGCCGCGCGGGCCTGGCTGGCAGAAAGCATCGCCGCCGATGCGCGCGTCGCGGCCCGGCAATGCCTCGGCCTGATCCTCGCCGGGCAAGGCGATTTCGCCGCAGCGGAATCGACGTTTGCCGCCAGCGCGGCCGATATGGCAGCGGGTCTGCCCGCCGCCAAAGTGCCGATGCTGGCGCTCGCGGGAAGTTCGGCGCTGCACGCGGGATCGGCCGAGCGCGCGCTCGGCTGGTTTGATCAGGCGCTGGCGCTCAAGGAAGGCGCCGACCCGGCAACGCTCGGCACGATGCAGGCGGATCGTGCGCGCGCGCTCGTGGCGCTGGGCCGGATGGACGAGGCGGGCCCCGCGCTTGCAGAGGCGCACCGGCTCGCACCCGATCACGCCGAAGGCTGGCTGCTTTCGGCGACACTTGCGCGGCGGGCAAAGGATCTGGTCCAGGCGCAGCACGACATCGAAATCGCCGCGCGGCTCGATCCGCGCGATCCCGCGATCGGCCTCGAAGCAGGCGTCATCGCGGTGCTCGATGGGCGTGATGAACCCGCGCGGCGCTCGTGGGAATCGGTGATCACGCTTGCGCCGGGGAGCGATGAGGCCGAAGCCGCGCAGAACTACCTTGACCAGCTTGGCCCAAAACCGGCATCACCTGTGCCTGCTGCTGCGGAGAAACGCCCATGAAGCTATCGGTGCTCGATCTCGTTCCGATCCGCGAAGGCGGCACGACCAGCGAGGCGTTTGCCGAGGCGGCGCTGCTGGCCCGCACGGCCGAGGATCTGGGTTACACGCGCTACTGGGTTGCCGAACATCATGGGATGATCGGGCTGGCCGGCGCGGCGGTCGCGGTGGTGCTGGCGCATGTCGGCCACGCCACCTCGCGCATCCGGCTGGGCGCGGGCGGGGTGATGCTGCCCAATCACAATCCGCTGGTGATTGCCGAACAATTCGGCGCGCTCGATGCCTTGTTTCCGGGGCGGATCGATCTGGGGCTAGGCCGCGCGCCGGGCGGCGACCAGCGCATCGTGCGCGCGCTGCGCAAGGATGTGAACCGCGCATCCGAAGATTTCCCGTCCGATGTGGTCGAGCTGCAGCTGCAGTTTCAGGGCGATCCCCGCCTGCCGTTGCAGGCGACCCCGGGGATTGGCGCAAACCCCGCGTTGTGGATTCTGGGATCGAGCCTGTTCGGCGCGCAGCTCGCGGCGATGCTCGGCCTGCCTTATGCCTTTGCCTCGCACTTCGCGCCCGATCATCTCGATGCCGCGCTGCGTCTGTATCGCGAGCGGTTTCAGCCATCGGAAGTGCTGGACCGGCCTTATGTGATGGCCGCGATCAACGTGATCGCCGCCGATAGCGACGACGAGGCCGCGCTGCTCGCCAGCTCGATGGACCAGTCCTTCGTGCGCCTGCGTTCGGGCGATCCGGGCAAGCTGCCGCCGCCGGTGCCCGGATACCGCGAGAGCTTGCCGCCGCCCGCCGTTGCCATGCTCGAAAACCTGCGCCGCGTCAGCGCGATCGGCAGCCCCGCCACTGTGCGCGACAAGCTGCGCGCGTTTGCGGATCGCACCCAGGCCGATGAACTGATCGTCGCGGGCGCGACGTATGACCCCGCGCTGCGCCGCCGCTCGCTCGAACTGACGATGCACGCGGTGCAGCCGCTGGCACAGCCGGTGGCGGCATAATCGCCGCGCCGTTGCTGCGTAGTCACGGCAGCGTCAGATCACCGCTCTGTAACCCGCGTGCGCTAGCTTGCGAACAAACAGATCAGGCAGATCGGGCGATCGTCCTTAGAAACGCTGCGGAGCAGGACCCATCATGACCACCTCGCCATTTGCCGAAGCGCCGCTCGCAGACCTTCTTGCGGCCCGCTTCGCGGTGTCGCTGCTGCCCGAAGAGGCGGCCGATTTCGATGCGGCGCGGATCGCCGAAGCGGCGCGGTTCACGCTGGCGGCGGCGGCGCAGCGCGAAGGGTCTGCGCCTGCCATTGCCATCGAAAGCATGAGCGAGGCGGGCAACCGCTATCTGCGCATCGCGGTGATCAATGATGACATGCCGTTTCTGGTCGATTCGATGGCGGGCGCGATCACCGCGCTCGGGCTCGCCATCGACCGGCTGATCCATCCGGTCGTGGCGGTGCGGCGCAACCCTGCCGGGGCGCTGCTGGCGCTGCCCGAAGGCGATGCGATTGGCGAGCGCCGCGAATCGATGGTCTACATGGAAACCGAACGTGTCGATGCGCGGGTGCGGCGCGAGCTATCCGCCGCGCTGCAGGCCACGCTTGCCGATGTTCATGCCGCCGTGGCCGATTGGCCGCGGATGCAGGCCGCGATGCAGGAGGATGCGCGCACTCTGGCGCATCAGGAAGGTGCGGCGCTACTGCGCTGGCTGGCCGATGGCATGCTGACCCAGCTTGGCCATGTCGTGCGCCGCAGAGATGGGAGCAGCCACGCCGCGCTCGGCATCTGCCGGGCCAGCGCGGCCCCGCTGCTCGCCGATGCCTCGTATGCCCGGGCCTTTGCCTGGTTTGATCGCGGCGGCGAACGCGGCGTCGAGGCACCGCGCGCGCCGCTGATCGTCAAGGCCAATCGCATCGCGCTGGTGCATCGGCGCGTGCCGCTCGATCTGTTCATCGTGCCAGTGCTCGAAGCCGGGCAGGTTGTCGCGCTCTCGGTCCACGCCGGCGTGTGGACCAGCGTCGCGCTGGCCACACCGCCTGACCGCATCCCGCGCATGCGCAGCCAGCTTCAGGGATTGCTGGACAAGTTCGGGCTCGGCACCACCGGGCATGGCGGCAAGGCGCTGGTTCATGCGCTCACCGCGCTGCCGCACGATCTGCTGATCAGCTTCGCCGACGCCGATCTGGAGCGCATCGCGACCACGATGATGAGCCTGCTCGATCGGCCACGCGCGCGGCTGGCGCTGGTCGAAGTGCCGCTGGCGCGCCATCTGCTCGCCTTCGTCTGGCTGCCGCGCGATGTGCAATCGACCGAGGTGCGCTTGCGGGTGCAGGCCATGCTGGAAAACGCGACCGGCGCGGACGTGCTCGATTGGAGCCTGTCGGTCGATAGCAGCGCGCTGGCGCAGATCCGTTTCGTGCTCGATATTCGTGAAGGCGATGGCGCGGTCGATGAAGCCGATCTCGATGCGGCGCTGCAGACCATGGTGCGCGGCTGGGGCGCGGCGGTCGAGGCGGAGCTGGCCAAGGGCGATGACCCCAGCCGGGGCGCGGCGCTGGCCGCGCGCTATGCCGATGCCTTTCCGGTGGGATACCGCGCCGCTTATGGCCCGGCAGAAGCCGCCGAAGATATCCGCGTCCTGCGCGCGCTGACCGCCGCCGGCGCGCCGCGCCGCGCCGCGCGGATGCACCGGCTGCGCGGCGAGGAGGGATTGCGCCTCAAGCTCTATCAGCGCGAGGGCGCCATCGTCTTGTCCGATGCGGTGCCGGTGCTCGAAAACTTCGGCTTTCGCGTGCTTGAGGAAATACCGACCGCGCTCGACAAAGGGCGGCTTGGCTTCATCCATGATTTCCTCGTCGCGCTGCCCGCCGGGGTCGATGCTGCTGCGCTCGTCGGGCGTTCGCGGCAAATCGAGGATGCGCTGGCCGCCGTGCTCAATGCCGAGGACGAGGATGATCCGTTCAACCGGCTGATCGTGGCCGCCGCGCTCACCCGGCGCGGGACCAACTGGGTGCGCGCGTGGTATCGCTATCTGCGCCAGGCGGGCCTCAATTTCTCGATCGCCACGGCGGTCGATGCGCTCCGCAATGCGCCGCAGGTGACGCGCGGGCTGGTCGGGCTGTTCCTTGCGCGACATGATCCGGCGTTCGCCGGCGGCGGCGCTGAGGCCGATCGGGCAGAGGGCGAAGCCAAATACGCCGAGCAGATCCGCGCCGGGCTGGCCGGGGTTGCCGCGATCAACGACGACCGGCTGCTGCGCGCCTTTCGCGCGCTGGTCGAGGCGATCTTGCGCACCAATGCCTTTGCCCCCGCGGCGGCCGAGGCGCTTGCGTTCAAGATCGATTCGGCGCTGGTGCCCGGCTTGCCGCGCCCGGTGCCGTGGCGCGAGATCTTCGTTTACAGCCCTCGGGTCGAGGGCATCCATTTGCGCGCCGGGCCGGTGGCGCGCGGCGGGCTGCGCTGGTCCGACCGGCGCGATGATTTCCGCACCGAAGTCTTGGGCTTGATGAAAGCGCAGCGCGTGAAAAACGCGGTGATCGTGCCGACCGGGGCCAAGGGCGGATTCTATCCCAAGCAACTGCCCGATCCATCGCGCGACCGCGAGGGCTGGCTTGCCGAAGGCAAGGCGAGCTATCAGGTGTTCATCCGCACGCTGCTCTCGCTCACCGACAATATCGTCGCCGGCAAAGTCGTCCACCCAGCAGGCGTGGTCATCCGCGACGGCGAGGATCCCTATTTCGTGGTCGCCGCCGACAAGGGCACCGCGACATTCTCCGACACGGCCAACGCGATTGCGGAGGAAGCCGGCTTTTGGCTCGACGATGCTTTCGCCAGCGGCGGCTCGAAAGGGTATGACCACAAGGCGATGGGCATCACCGCCAGGGGCGCATGGCTTTCGGTGCAGCGCCATTTCCGCGAGATGGATCTCGATGTGCAAAGCCAGCCGGTGCTGGTGGCGGGATGCGGCGATATGTCGGGCGATGTGTTCGGCAATGGCATGCTGCTGTCAAAATCGCTCAAGCTGGTCGCCGCGTTCGATCATCGCCATGTGTTTTTCGATCCCGCTCCCGAACCGCAGGTGAGCTGGAACGAGCGCGCGCGGCTGTTTGCGCTGCCCCGGTCGAGCTGGGATGATTATGACAAGGCATTGATTTCGCGCGGCGGCGGCGTTTTTTCGCGCGCGCTGAAGCTTATCCCGCTGTCGGACGAAGTGCGCGCCCTGCTGGGCGTGACGGCGGCCGAGCTCGATCCCGAAACGCTGATCTCCGCGATCTTGCGCGCGCCAGTCGATCTGCTGTGGTTCGGCGGGATCGGCACGTATGTGAAGGCAGCGGGCGAAAACAACATTCAGGTCGGCGATCCGGCCAATGATGGCCTGCGCGTCGATGGCGGCGAAGTGCGCGCCCGCGTGATCGGCGAGGGGGCCAATCTGGGCATCACCCAGGCCGGGCGCATCGAGTTTGCGCTCGCTGGCGCGAGCGGTCGCGGCGGGCGGATCAACACCGATTTCATCGACAATTCCGCTGGGGTCGATTGCTCGGATCACGAGGTCAATATCAAGATAGCGCTCGCTTCGGCCAAGCGCGAAGGGCGGATTGACGAGCCGGGCAGGGTCGAGCTGCTGGTCGCGATGACCGACGAAGTCGCGCATCTGGTGCTGGAGGATAACCGCCTGCAGGCGCTGGCGCTGTCCATCGCCGAGCGCGCCGGGCCGCGCGCCGCGCCCGCATTTGCGCGGCTGGTCGATGTGCTGGAGGAAAGCGGCGATCTGGATCGCAAGACCGAAGGATTGGCCGGGAGCGAGGACATGCTGCGCCGCGCCGCCGCCGGGCACGGCTTCACCCGCAGCGAACTGGCCGTGCTGATGTCCAGCGCCAAGCTGGTGCTGCAACGCGCGCTCGAAGAAAGTGCGGTGGTCGATGATCCCGCGCTGGCCGATGAATTGTCCGCCGCTTTTCCTTCGGCGATGCGCATGCGCTTTGCGCAGGATATCACGCAGCACCGGCTGCGCCGCGAGATCATCGCGACCCAGATTGCCAACCGCATGGTCAATCGGCTGGGACCGGTCCATCCGTTCGAACTGGTTGAGGAAGAAGGCGCCAGTCTGGCCCAGGTGGCGGCCGCGTTCATCGCCGCCGAGCGCCTGCTCGATGTACGGGCCATCTGGGATCAGCTCGATGTCGCCGCCATGCCCGAGCAGACCCGCCTCGCGCTTTATGCGCGGGTTGCCGAGGCGCTGCGCGGCCACATCGGCGATGTGCTGCGCGCGGCGCGCGGCCATCTGGTGCCCGGCGTGCTGATCGCCGATCTCGCGCTGCGTGTCGGCGAGCTTTCCGCCGCGATGGACGACGTGCTCCAGGGCGAAGCGAAAGTTCAGGCGCAGCGGCTGGCGCGGGATCTCGCCGTTGCCGGCGCGCCCGCCGATGTCACGCGGCGGGTCGTGCATCTGGCCGAAATGGGCGGCGCGATCGGCCTTGCGCAACTGGGGGGCGAGCAGGGCTTTGCCATGGTGACGCTCACCGCTGCGTTCTCTGCGCTCGGCGCTGCGCTCGGGCTCGATTGGGCGCAGCAGGCGGCGGCGGGCATGCACCCTTCGGACCCATGGGAGCGTTTGCTGGTGGCGGGCCTCGCGCGCGATTTTCAGCAGATGCGGCTCGATTTCCTTGCGCGCGCCGAGGGCCGCGATCCCGAGGCTTTTGCCGCAAGGTGGCTTGCCGATCAGGCCGCAGCGGTGCGCATTTTCCGGGCGCTGACCGGGCGGGCGCAAGCCACCGCAGCGGTCGCCCCGGCGATGCTGGCGCAGATCGCCAGCCAGGCGCGCGCGTTGCTGGCGAGGTAGGGGGTTGGCTCCGCAGGACAAAGTGCGGCTGAGCGGTTGACGGATGCCTGAAATTGTCCAATCCGGCGCGCAGGATAAAGGATGCGCGCATGGACCGGGCAGATGTGGTGATTGTGGGGGCCGGGCACGGCGGGGCGCAGGCCGCGATGGCGCTGCGGCAAAATGGGTTTGCCGGGTCGATCCGGATGATCGGCCGCGAAAGCGAGCCGCCTTACGAACGTCCGCCACTCTCCAAGGAATATCTGGCCCGCGACAAGCCGTTCGAGCGGCTTTACATCCGTCCGCTGCAGTTCTGGGCGGATAAGCACATCGACATGATGCTGGGCCGCGAAGTGCTGAGCCTCGATGCGGGGGCCAAGTCGGTCACGCTGGATGATGGCTCGGCCATTGCCTATGGTTCGCTGATCTGGGCCACAGGCGGCGATCCGCGCCGGCTGACATGTGCGGGGGCCGATCTGGCCGGGGTCCATGCCGTGCGCACGCGCGCCGATGTCGATCAGATCATGCATGAGCTTGATGCCGGCGCACGCCGCGCGGTGGTCATTGGCGGCGGCTATATCGGGCTCGAAGCGACAGCGGTATTGATCAAGCTGGGCTGCGAGGTGACTTTGCTCGAAGCCTTGCCGCGCGTGCTCGCGCGCGTGGCGGGAGAACCGCTTTCGGCGTTCTTCGAGGCCGAGCACCGCGCCCACGGCGTCGATCTGCGCACCGGCGCGATGGTCGATTATCTGGTTGGCGCCGACGGCAAGGTGACGGGCGTGCAACTGGCCGATGCCACCGTGCTGCCTGCCGATCTGGTGATTGTCGGCATCGGGATTGTTCCAGCGGTCGCGCCGCTGCTGGCGGCCGGGGCCGAGGGCGGCAACGGGGTGATGGTTGATGCCTTTTGCCGCACTTCGCTGCCCGATGTCTACGCGATCGGCGATTGCGCGGCGCATGCCAGCGCCTTTGCCGAAGGCGCGGTGATCCGGCTCGAATCGGTCCAGAACGCCAATGACATGGCGACGACGGCGGCCAAGGCAATCTGCGGCGCGCCAGTGGCCTATCATGCCACCCCATGGTTCTGGTCGAACCAGTACGACCTCAAGCTCCAGACGGTCGGCCTCTCCACCGGGCATGATGCGGCGGTGCTGCGCGGCGATCCGGCCACGCGCAGCTTTTCCGTGATTTACCTGAAAGCGGGCAAAGTCATCGCGCTCGACTGCGTCAACATGGTCAAAGACTATGTGCAGGGGCGCAAGCTGGTCGAGACCGGCGCGCAGATTGCTCCTGCGTTGCTGGCGGACGCCGCCGTGCCGCTCAAGGAGATGGCCTGATTTTCGCCAACTGATCCAATGCCCATTGCGCGGCTTCGACCAGCACCGGGTCGGGATCGGCGAGCAAGGCCTGAACCGGGGCCACCAGCGCCGGGTCGCCGCTGTTGCCCGCCGCGATCAGGCAATTGCGCACCATCCGCGCCCGCCCGATGCGCTTGATCGGCGATCCGGCAAACACGCGGCGAAATCCGGCGTCATCGAGGCCAAGCAAATCGGCAAGGCGCGGCGCGGCCAATTCGGCACGGGGCAGGAATGCGGCATTGGCGGCGGCGCTTTGGGCAAAACTGTTCCACGGGCAGACCGCGAGGCAATCGTCGCAGCCATAGATGCGATTGCCCATCGCCGCGCGGAATTCGGGCGGGATCGGGCCTTTGTGTTCGATCGTGAGGTAGGAAATGCAGCGACGCGCATCGAGCATGTAGGGCGCTGGAAAAGCATCGGTCGGGCAGGCATCGTGGCACGCCCGGCAAGAGCCGCAGCGATCGGCATGCGGCACATCGGGGGGAAGCTCAAGCGCGGTGTAGATCGCGCCAAGGAACAGCCACGAGCCGTGCGTGCGGCTGACCAGATTGGTATGCTTGCCCTGCCAGCCGATACCGGCCGCCTCGCCGAGCGGCTTTTCCATTACTGGCGCGGTATCGACGAACACCTTGAGCGCGGCGTCTGGGGCCTCGGCCACCAGCCAGCGGGCGAGCGCTTTCAGGCCCCGCTTGATCACGTCATGGTAATCGCCGCCCTGCGCGTAAACCGAAATGCGCGCGCGCTCGCCCACCTCGGCCAGCGCCATCGGATCGTT
>NZ_CAMBTS010000048.1 GCF_945870625.1 Novosphingobium sp. Chol11
AGCACCCGCGGCTTCTGGGTGCGCCAGGCATCAAGCGCCAGCCGCATCGTCAGGGTTTCGGTGGGATACCGTTGGCCCAGCCCCGGATTGACAGGCACACCGCTACGCTTGTCGTTGATGATATAGGGGAAAACGTCCCAGTTGCCGAAGGCCAGCACCTTGCCCGCGAAGGCCGGGCGACGCTGGAGCCATTCGAAGAACGTGACGTTCCGGTTATACTCCGGATCATTGCTGGTGATTTCGGAATCGGCGCGGCCCGTGAAAATCTCGTTGTAGCCGGGATAGGAGAACCACATAGTATTCGCGACGTTGAAGCACTCATTGAGGTCGCGATTGCCGGTCAGCACGCCCTGGCGCGCCACCGTGCCATGCAAAAACGGCATCAGTTCGGCTCCGGGATTCTCGGTCGTCATCCAAGTCTGCACGATGGTCTCTTTGAGGTCGGGCTTGGTATAGTCCTTGTCGATCACCAGCCGCACCTCGGGCCCGCGAAATATGTCCAGCCAGCGGGTGCCGTCCAAGGTGACCAGAATGAGCCGCTGATCACTGGCCGGCGCGGGCTTTGCCTGCAGCGCGGGAGCGGCGAACGCGGCGACAAGAGCGAACATGGCAGCGAAGATTGGGCGCATGACGGCGTCTTCCTTACTAGAATTTCCGGCCCACGCGCAGGCTGATGAAGCGAGGCCTGAGCGGGTAGATCACCACCGAATCCTGCCCGCAGATCGATATGCTGCAGGTTGTGCTGCGCACTTGCTGGGCGCGTTTGTCGAGCACGTTTTCCGCGGAGACGCCCACTGTCCAATTGCCTTGCGCGATCCCGGCGGAGAGATCGAGCGTGGTATAGGGCGGCTGCGTGCCGATCGCGGCGGCATCATCCACATCGAGCGCCGACGTGACCGAGCTCAGATGCAGCACCGAACTTTGCACGTAGGCATCGGTGCGGCCGAGCGGAAACTCATAGCGCGCGGTGGCGGCCAGTTTGAAGCGCGGCGAGCCCGAGAACCGCGTGCCCGCTGGCGCGCGCAGCGCGTTGGCACTGCCCGAGGCGCTGGGCAGCGTGCAATCGAACGTCGGGTTGGTGAACTTGCACAAGTCGGTGCTGAGCGTGGCCTCGACATATGTCCCCGAAGCTTGCAGCGACAGGCCGGGCACCGGCGCCCACGTCGCGTCAGCCTCGATCCCCTTTGATTGCGCGCGGCCGGCATTGACGATGTCGGTGATGCCGTTCTGCTCGCTGGTGACCGAAAACTGCGCCTGGGTAAGCTTTTCAAGGAAAAGCGCGCCGTTGAAGCGCAGCTTGCCCCCGGCCCATGTCGTCTTCCAGCCGATCTCGTAGTTGGTCAGCGATTCAGCGTTATAAGGCGCGGCGGCCGGGCGGCGATTGATGCCGCCGGGGCGGAAACCGGTCGACCACGTGGCATAGACCAGCTTGTTCGGCGCGAGCTTCCAGCTGAGATTGAGCTTGTGGCGCACGCCCGAACCCTTGGCCGTGGCATCGATGTTGTCGCAGGGGCGATTGGCATACTGGCCCACTGTGCCGGGCAGGCAGATCGCCTCGCCCACCGCCGAGCGGGTGCCGTTGAAGCCGAAAAAGCCGATCACGTTGTTGTCGAAGCGATAGACGCGCAGGCCCCCGGTCAGCGTCAACGTAGGCACGATATCGAAGGCGGCTTCGGCAAAGGCGGCATAGTCGCGGTCGGTGCGGAACTGGATGTTGGCGTAGTTAACCCCTGGGCGGCCAGTGACCGACTGCACATCGGCGAGGCCGGGCACGACATAGAGGTTTTCCCAGTTGTTGGTCTGGCGCTGATAAAACAGCCCGGCCACCAACCGCAGGCGATCGCTGGCAGGCGAGGCGATGCGCAGCTCGTGGCTCTGCTTGGTGAACCGTTCGAGCTGGCTGGTGGTCTGCGCCGGGCTGATCAGGCTGCCGTCATTGTTGAAGAAATTGTTGCCGAAATATTCCGGCGTGGCGGCGTAATAGGAATCGTATTGGAAGGCATAGTCCGAGTAATCGGTGGTATACTGCGCGGTACGCTCGAAATATCCACCCGCGTACGTGACATCGAAGCTGCCCAGCTTGCCCTCGATCGCCAATGTAGCTTGCGCCCAGCGGTCCTTTTGCCGCTGGGGCGCATACGTGCTGGTGGCCAGATCGCCGACCGATGGCTTGAACGCGAAAGTGCCGTTCGAGGTCTGCACCTGGCCGGTGCCGCCCAAGGTGACGCTCCAGTCGTCATCGAGATCAACCTTGAGCGCGGCGCGCCCGCCATAAGTATCGCTCTTGTTCTGGTCGCGGCCGATGAGGGCGGAGTTTTCGCGCTCGATTCCCGAGGTCGGATAGGTCTGGCGCGGGGCGAGCACGTTGTCGATGAAGCCGGCATCGTGCTGATAGAAGCCGACCAGACGCAGCGCGACGCGGTTCGACAGCGGAATGTTGAGATAGCTTTCGGCGATTCCGCCCAGCCCGCCATGCGCAACGAAGGTCTGCGTAAGGTCGACCGCGCCGGAAAACGCAGCGGTATCGGGCTTGTTGGTGATGATGCGCAGCGTGCCCGCTTCGCTGCTGGCCCCGAACAGCGTGCCCTGCGGCCCGGCCAGCGCCTCGACCCGGGCGATGTCGTAGACATGGACATCGATATTCGAGCCGATCGTGGT
Source organism: Novosphingobium sp. Chol11 (assembly GCF_945870625.1). Classification (GTDB taxonomy): domain Bacteria; phylum Pseudomonadota; class Alphaproteobacteria; order Sphingomonadales; family Sphingomonadaceae; genus Novosphingobium. Next base: position 2,659 of record NZ_CAMBTS010000048.1, read on the forward strand.
GACCGGCTGTTCATCGAGATAGACGCCGACGGTGGGCAGCGATCCGGTGGACAGGCGATTGCCGTTGGACAGCCCGCGAAAGAATACCTGGGCCTGGCCCGGACCAAAGGAGGTATAGGACAGGCTGGGCAGGAACTTGGCGTAGTCGTTGAACGTGCGGACATTGCGCTCGGCGAGCGCGCTAGTATCGAGCGCCTGGATGGAGAGAGCCACATCCTGCAGCTTTTGTTCGCGCTTTTGCGCGGTGACGACAATTTCGCCGGGCAATTCGCCGGGCAGCGGCACATCCGCCTGCGCCTGCGCCTGCGCCGTAGCCGCCAGCGCGCCGGCGGAAATGCTGGCACCGAGGCTCAACAACCGGTTCAATTTCATCGCAGAAGCCCCCCGAAGTCGTAGTCCCTCTACTGGGCCACAGTGACAGGAAGATTACAAGTGTCTGACGCTGTCTGCCGTGCTCAGCCCACCTGGCGCTGCACCGCCGCCGGGTCATAGATCGGCTGGGCATTCTTGACGGTAACGGCGACGAGGCGGCCGTCATCGTCAAGCTGCAGCGGCTGGGAAAACTCGACGCCCATGCGGTCTTCGCTGCACCAGCGGCAGGTCGCGGTAGCCGAATGGCCATCGGAGAGCTGGATGCGGAAAATCGTGCCCGGCGGCACATCCCAGAGCCCTTCGATCAGCGCCCCGGTCAGCGAGATATTGCGGATCATCGCATCGTAGCGGTGGCCGTCGTGATCGAGATGAACCTTGCGCAGCATGGATTGGCGCGCCGCGCGCGCCGAGCGCGGGCCTTGCGCTATCGCGATCAGGCCGTTGGCCAGCCGCGCGCTTGCCGCGAGCGCGGAGAGCGGGCGCTCATAGATGTAGCCCTGCACATGGCTGCACCCGAGCATGCGGACCAGATCGAGTTCGTCGAGCGTTTCCACGCCCTCGGCAGTGGTTTCCATGCCCAGCGCCTCAGCCAGACTGACAATCGAGGCGATGATCGCACCGTTGCGGCTGCCCGGCTCGGTCGCCCCGCGCACGAACGATTGATCGATCTTGATCTTGTCAAACGGCGCGCGTTTCAAATAGCCGAGCGAGGAATAGCCGGTGCCGAAATCATCGAGCGCGAGGCGCACGCCGATCCCCTTCAGCGCGCGGAACTTCGTCTCGGTATCGGTATCGTCGTTGAGAAACACGCTTTCGGTGATTTCCAGTTCGAGCCGATCAGGCTCCAGCCCCGCATGGGCCAGCGCATTGGTCACCATGCTGGGCAGCGCGACATTGGCAAACTGCAAGGGCGAGACATTGACCGCGACGCGAACATTGCCCGGCCAGGCGGCGATATCGCGGCAGGCGGTGCGCAGCGCCCATTCCCCGATCGCCACGATCAGCCCGGCATCCTCGGCAATCGGCACGAACTTGCCCGGCGAGATAAACCCGTGGGTGTGATGGTTCCAGCGCAGCAGCGCCTCGAAGCCGGTGATCTTCTCGGTCGCGGTCTGCACGACAGGCTGATAATAAAGCTGGAGATCGCCCTGCGAGATCGCGTCGCGCAAGTCTTCTTCGAGCTGGCGGCGCTCTTCGGCATCGCTGTGAAGATCGGCCGCATAGAAATGGTAGCGCCCGCGCCCGCCGTCCTTGGCGGCGTAGAGCGCCAGATCGGCATTGCGGATCAGCGCCTCGCTGGTCACGCCGTCATCGGGCGCGAGCGCGATCCCGACCGAGGCCCCGATCATCACCCGGCTTTCGTCGATGGTATAGGGCTGCGCGAGCGACGCGATGATCTGGCCGGCGAGGATGGCCAGCTGCTCGCGCGCGATCTTGGCGGGCAACAGCACCTGAAACTCGTCTCCGCCGAGCCGTCCGACCCGGCCCATGCTGCCCACGGCGCGCTCAAGCCGCTGCGACACATGCTTGAGCAGCGCATCGCCCGCCGGATGGCCGAGCGTATCGTTAACTTGCTTGAAGCGGTCTAGATCGATCAGGAACACCGCGCAGGCGCGGTTTTGCTCGTTGGGGGCATTGAGGATCTTTTCCAGCGTCTGCGACATCTGAAAGCGATTGGCGAGCCCGGTGAGCGAATCGAAATGCGCCAGCCGCGAGGCGTGTTCCTGTATCCGCCGCTTCTCGGTCAGATCCGCGCCGGAGCCCCGGAAGCCCTGAAAATTGTTGAACGAATCGTAAGTCGGCCGGCCCGTGACCGACCACAGCCGTTCTTCATCGAATGCCGCCGCGCGCATCGGCAATTCGCTGAAGCTGGAGCGCGCGGTGAAATGAAAGGCCAGCGTCCGCTTGCCCTCATCCGCCTTGTCGGCAAGGCTGAATAGCTCGGCAAAGGGCCGCCCGATCAGCTCTTCGACCTTGCAGCCCAGCGTATCGGCCACTGGCCGGGAAATGTAAGTCAGCAAAGTACGGCGGTCGGTTTCCCAGAACCAGCCCTGCCCGGTCTCTTCGTAATCGGCCAGAATCTCCTGAGCGCGGGTGCGAATGCGGGCCATTTCCTCGGCTCTTTGCTGCGCCAGTGCATCGATTTCGCGCTGGCGCATGAAAGCGGCCACGCAGATCGCAGTGCCAAGCCCGAGCGCCAGAAATCCGCTCAGAGTGCCCAGCACGCAGGCGACGCCCGACCACATCGCGACTTGCGAAACCAGCAGGCCGACAAGGCGCCCAGACTCGATCATCATCGCCAGCAACGAGATCGTGATCAGCAGACCTAGGCATGGCAGCCACGGCACCGCGCCGACCGCCGCCCAATAGCCGATGGCGCCGCCATAAAGAAACATCGGCAGACCGATCGCGCCAATCAACAGGACGAAGTGGAAGGTTTTGGGGACCGCGCCGGCGCGCTCAAGCTGGACCAGAAAGCGCGCAAGCAGAACAAGAACGGCGGCGGCCAGCGCGGTCAGCATCGGTGCAAGCGGGTGAAACACGCCGTGGCCAAAGGCGAGCCCGGCCACACCCAGCAGCATCGGCGCCGCCATTTGCGGCCATTCGTCAGCGATCAGGCCTTGATGCGGGTCCCTGATCGGTCCCGCCCGCGGTGCCTCACCGGCCGGGCCACCTGCAGGCCCGCGATCCGCGCGCCGCTGCGTCCGCGCAAAATCGCGCGAGCCAGCCGGCAAAGCAGGCTGCGATTCAGCCTGTGCGGGGGACAATTCGTTCATGGTTTACCATTGGACCGGTTTGCTTTGAAAAACAGTTAAGCCCGAGGAAATGAGCCGGATTAAGGGAAACTTCGCGGCAACATCTCTGGCGGCGCTGTTGCCGCACTTGCGAAGGTGCTAGGAGCGCCTCATCCGCGAAGGAAAACTGGAGGCAAAGTGAGTTCTACGGCAAGTTTTTCCATGATCGGCGGAGCCGGACGGCGCATGCGCGTCGGCCAGTGGCACCCCGCCCCCGCGAAGGCGGCCCATAATGCGCCGCCGCTGGTGATCCTGGCCGGGATCGGGATGAATATCGAGATGCTGGAGCCGCTGGCCTGCCTGCTGCCGGAACGGCACATCATCGGCTTCGATATGCCCGGAATCGGCCAATCTCCAGACCCGGTATTCCCCTATACCATCCCGCAGATCGCGATCACGCTGGCCGCCATGCTCGATCAGATGAAGATCGATCAGGTTGATCTGATGGGCATCAGCTGGGGCGGCGCGGTGGCGCAGCAGTTTGCCTTTCAGCACCGCGCCCGCACCGGCAAACTGGTGCTGGCATCAACTTCGGCAGGCGGCACGATGATCCCGGGCAATCCCTCGCTGCTAAGCCATCTGCTCGATCCGCGCGAATACTCCGCGCCCAAATCGCTGCGGCGCAATCTGGCGATGTTCTACAATGGCGGCGGCACCGAGCGGGTTTCGCTTAACGCAGCCACCGCGCCATCGGTGATTGGCTGGACCTACCAGTTAACCGCGTTTGCCGGCTGGTCGAGCGCGCCGTTCCTGCCTCTCTTGTCCGTGCCGGTCATGATCATGGCGGACGAGGATGATCATCTGATCCCTGTTGCCAACGGCCAGCTACTCCACACGCTCATCCCCGGTGCCGCAATCGCCATTTCGCGCGGCGGCGGGCATTTGTTCATGCTCTCCGATCCGGACCGGTTCACCGCCAGATTGCGCAACTTTCTGGACGACTGACTTGGGCTGCCTCAACGAGCGCGGCGGTTGACGTGCTGTGCAAGCTCTGACTTAATCTTATGCGCCATGATGGTAGCGGCGCACTGCGGGCCAATCCGCAAGTCGCGCCGCGCCAATGCCCCGGGAAACGGCTCAAGAAGCCGCAACATGAGTGAAAAAGAATGACCGTCAAAGCCATCCGCACCGGCACGCCGCCGACGTTTGATACGCTGCACCTTGTCGATCTGCCCGATTGCCCGCCGCCCGGCCCCGGCGAAATCCATGTGCGGCTGCGTGCCTCCTCGCTCAACTATCACGATCTCAATGTCGTCATCGGCGTGCTCAAGGCGGACGCGGGACGCATCCCGATGTCGGACGGCGCGGGCGAAGTGCTGGCGGTCGGCGCAGGCGTTACTGAGTTCAAGCCGGGCGACAGCGTGGTTTCGACCTTTTTCACCGACTGGGACGATGGCGCGCCGCGCGGCACCGGATTTAGCAGCACGCCGGGCGACGGCATCGACGGCTATGCCCGCACCGAAGTGACCGCCCCCGCGCAATGGTTTACGCACGTGCCCATCGGCTATTCGCATGCCGAGGCGGCCACGCTGACTTGCGCCGGCCTCACCGCCTGGCGCGCGCTGTTTGTTGACGATGCCATCAAGCTGGGCTCGACCGTACTGGTGCAAGGCACCGGCGGGGTTTCGATCTTCGCGCTGCAATTCGCCAAGGCCGCCGGGGCCAGAGTGATCGCCACCAGCTCTTCCGAGGCCAAGCTGGAACGGCTGCGCGCGCTCGGCGCGGACGAGACGATCAATTACAAAGCCGACCCTGACTGGGGGACCAAGGTGGTTCAACTCAACGGCGGGCGCGGCGTGGATTGCGTCATCGAAGTTGGCGGTGTCGGCACCCTCGATCAATCGATGATCGCCACCCGTGTGGGCGGCCATGTCGCGCTCATCGGAATTCTGACCGGCGTCGCCGGGCCAGTGCAGACCGTGACGCTGATGCGCAAGAGCCTGCGCGTGCAAGGCATGATCGTGGGCAGCCGCGCGCAGCAGTTGGCGATGATCGCGGGCATCAATGCCAGCGGCATCCGCCCGGTGATCAGCGACCACTTCGCGCTGGCGGACCTTGGCGCGGCTTTTCACCATCAAGCTAGCGGCGCACACTTCGGCAAGATCGTGATCGATATCTGATTACGCGGCCCGGCGGGTTTGTGAGTGCGCCGGGGCATCGGCGGGTTCGAGCGTGAAATGGCCAACCAGCGTCGCGGTTCGATCCGCCCCGTTGGCAAGATTGCGCGACGCAGCGGTGGCCTCTTCGACCATGGCCGCATTCTGCTGCGTCATGATATCCAGTTCGCGCACCGTTTCACGGACATTGCCAATATTGCTCGCCTGAATGCCCGCAGCCAACGCAATCTTGCTGGCCAGTTCAGCGATTTCGCCGACTTTGCCGACGATCCGAGCGAACGTATCGCCGGTCTGGCCGACAAGCGCGACCCCGCGCTCGACTTGCGCAGAACTCTGGCTGATCAGGGTCTTGATATCGAGCGCTGCATCTGCCGAGCGCTGCGCCAGGGCGCGCACTTCGGTCGCGACCACAGCAAAGCCGCGCCCTGCTTCGCCCGCGCGGGCGGCTTCGACGCCGGCATTGAGCGCGAGCAGGTTCGTCTGAAAGGCAATGCCATCGATGACTGCGATAATCTTGCCAATCTCCTGCGCTGAACGATGGATATCGTTCATCGCGCCCACCGCTTGATCAACCACCGCGCCGCCATCACGCGCATCGCCATGCGCCTGCTGCACCGAACCATGCATGTGGGCGGCATCGCGCGCGGTGCTGCTGACACTTTCCGCAAGCCCGGTCATTGCCGCCGAGGTATCTTGGAGACTGGCGGCCTGCTGCTCGGTGCGGCGGGAAAGATCATCCGAAGCCTGCCGAATTTCCTGGGCACCGATCTCGACCGTCTTGGACGTATCCGCAACTTCTGTCAACGCGGAGCTGACTTTGACCCGCATCGTTTCAAAATCATCATGAATGGCTTGATAGCCTTCGGGCAAAGCGGCGAGCGGGACCGCAAAATTGCCTTCGGTCATGCGGCGTAAGGCTTGGCCAAGCGCTTCGGTCACCTTCTCGCGCGATTCCTGCTCAGCATCAAAGTAGGTTCCGAGCGCGACCTCCATGTCGAGCAGCGCCATTTTCAGCATGGAGCCAATGGCGCGGGCGGTGCGGCGCCCGAGCGGGCCGAACGACTGGCGCAGCACATCGACGACAACATCATCGAGCGCCGAGGCGTAGGCGCCGATGTACCACTGCGGCGCAAGCCCGATGCGCGCATGAATGCGACCAACTTTTTGTGCACTGTCGAAATAGCTGGACTCGGCATGGCCCGCGAACATCGCCGCCCAATGCTCGATTTGCTTTTGCCGGGCATGCGCCATCATGGCTTTCGAGGTGAACATGCTGACGGTCTCAGGCGTGCTTTCGATCCGCGCGTAAAGGCGATCAAGCGCAGCGGGCGCGGCACGCGCCATCGAACGTCCAACCACGCCAAAGCGCCCGAAATCATCAGGACCGATATTGAAGAAGGCTAGCTTGGTGTCGATTTCCTGCTGATCCATGGTTCCGCTGCTTTCGCTTGTTCTCAAGCTCCAGAAGGTAAACCCGCGTCGTCAAGATCACCTGATTTTGCCCATAAGGACAAACACGAAGTCGCGGCAGAGGCCATGGCGCAAACTACTCGCGTTGGCCGCCACCCTGGCCTCACCTGCTGCAAGACCAGCAGCCGCTAAGCTTCAAACCGGCGGCGGAATCAGGCCGATTGATTTGAGCACCAGCGCCTGCGCCAGCATGACGGCGAGCCAATGTGCGCAATCGGCCGCGATCGGCCGCCACGCCTGCGCGCGCGCGCGCTGCGTGACAATGAGCGCGGGGGCGACGAAACCGAGCCAGATGACGAACGCGGAGCCGAGCGCCATCGTCCAAGCGCCCGCTTTGGGCGGGGCGAGGATCAACGCACCCGCGAGGATCGAGCAGAGCCAGAATTCACCGATGAACGCAGTTGCCGCAAGCGTGACCGGCCCGACCGTGCCGCGCCGGGGCCAGTACACGGCGGCGCTGATGCATAAGCCCGCGCAAGTGGCGAGCAGGATCGGCAGGACATTGAGAACGATGTAGATCATGCCGCGCCCCCGATCAGCGCGGCGTCATCAGACCCGCATCGGCATCAGGACATAGAGCGCGGGCGATTTGTCGTCCTTGCGGATCAAGGTCGGCGCACCGGCATCGGCCAGATGCAGTTCGACCGTGCCGCCGTCAATCTGGCTGAGGATGTCCTTGAGATAATTGGCGTTGAAACCGATCTCGAAGCCCGATGCGCTGTATTCGGCGGCGATCTCTTCGGCGGCGGTGCCGTTATCGGGGCTCGTGACCGAGAGCGTGACCTTGTCGTTCTCGAGCGCCATCTTCACCGCGCGGGTTTTTTCAGTGGCGATGGTCGCGACGCGGTCAACCCCTTCGAAGAAGCTGCGCGGATCGAGCCGCAGCAGCTTGTCGTTGCCGGTCGGGATCACGCGGCTATAGTCGGGGAAAGTTCCGTCGATCAGCTTGCTGGTGAGCACCACGCCGTACTCGCCGCCCAAAGTGAAGCGCACTTTGCTGGCCGAAAGATCGACCAGCACGTTGGTATCGAGCACGTCTTCGAGCAGCTTGCGCAGTTCGCCCACGCATTTGCGCGGCACGATCACATCGGGCATCGCCTCGGCCCCCTCGGGGCGCGGGATGGTGTAGCGCGCAAGGCGGTGACCGTCGGTCGCGGCGGCTTTAAGCACATCATCGACCACATGGAGGAAAATGCCGTTGAGATAGTAGCGCGTTTCCTCGGTCGAAATCGCAAAGCGCGTGCGGTCAATGAGTTCGGCCAGCGTGCGCGCCGGAATCTCGAAGCTGGTGGGCAGATCGCCCTCAACGATCATCGGGAAATCGTCGCGCGGCAATGTCGGCAGCTGGAACCGGCTGCGGTTCGCCTTGACCACCATGCGGTTGTCGGCGGTTTCCAGACTGACCTCGCTGCCATCGGCCAGTTTGCGCGCGATATCGAACAAGAGATGCGCCGAAACGGTGATCGCGCCGGGCACATCGACCGATTTGGCGGGCATCGATTCGATGATCTGCAAATCAAGATCGGTGGCCAGCAGCCACACACTGCCATTGGCCGAAGCCTCGATCAGCACGTTGGAGAGGATCGGGATCGTGTTGCGGCGTTCGACCACCGATTGCACGTGGGAGAGGCAGCGCAGCAGGGTGGCGCGTTCGATGGTGGCCTTCATGCTCGTCTCAAATCCCCCAGCGAGGCCGCCCGCGCGGGCGGCCCGAGATGTCTCAGCAGCGCCCGCAAGCCCGGAATCGCCCGTAAAAGGTTGCAGTTCGGACCATCTTCCTTAACGCACCCGGCAAGGCGAGCAAGCGCAACTGCATATGGCTTCCGCGAAGCTGTGCATAAATGGCAGAAATGCGCCCGAATGCGCTCTCAATCAAAGGCGCGCTGGCCGGTCATCATCTGCGCGGTCGCCACGATCCACGCCTTGATCAGGCCCCAGCCGACAGGCGTGACCTTGGCCGGATCGGTGCCGGCCTCGGCCAAAGCCATGGATACGCGGCGCAAATCCCCGGCGGTGACTTTCTCCGCCGGATTGTTGGCATTGCCCGGCCCGATATCGAGCGCGCGGTCAATCAAACCAGCGGAAATCCGCTCATCCGCCAGCCGCACGTCCAGCGCATCGCGCGCCATGCGGCCCAGCGTGTATTCGAAGTAGGCGGAACGTTCCTTGGCGTTCAGAAACTGATCATCAGCGCAGCGATCGACCAAAGCCTGCAAAGCATCGGTTGCGGGCTTGTCCTTGTCAGGGTCCGCCGCCAGCACGACATCGGCCAGCCGGTCATCAAGTTGCGGCGGCGCGGCCTTGATCGCGCAGGCGAGCGCTTCGGGCGAGCGCGCTTGCGCTGCGCCGGGAAGCGCGCTCAGCGCTAGAATGGCGGGCAGCCAGCGCATAGCTTAGCTCAGCATCGCCATGCCGCCGTTGACGTGCAAAGTCTGCCCGGTGATGTAGCTGGCCTCGCGGCTGGCGAGATAGGCCACCGCCGCGCCGATATCGCCGCCCTCGCCCATGCGGCCCATCGGGATGCGGGCGTTGAGCGCGTCCTTCTGGGCATCGGGCAGCCCATCGGTCATCGCGGTGCGGATGAAGCCGGGGGCGACGCAGTTGACCGTGATGCCCCGGCTGGCGAGTTCCTGCGCCATGCTTTTGGACATGCCGACGAGGCCCGCCTTGGCCGCGGCATAGTTGGCCTGGCCCGGATTGCCGGTCGCGCCGACCACGCTGGTGATCGAGACGATGCGGCCGAAGCGCGCCTTCATCATCGGCCGGGAGGCCGCGCGCATCAGGCGAAATGCGGCTTCGAGGTTGACCCGGATCACCGCGTCCCATTCCTCGTCCTTCATCCGCATCGACAGGTTATCCCGCGTTATCCCAGCGTTGTTCACAAGGATATCCACTTTGCCCATGGTATCGATGGCGGCGGGGATAAGGTGCTCGACCTGCTCGGTATTCGACAGATCGCATGTGATCTCGACATGATCGCCGCGCTCGCGCGCGCCGTAGCTGTCGTTCAATTCCTCGCGAAACGCGCGCAATTTCGCAGGGTTCGTGCCCGAAATCGCCAGCCGCGCGCCCTGCCGCGCCAGCGCATGGCTGATCGCGGAGCCAATACCGCCCGCCGCCCCCGTCACCAGCGCGGTCATCCCGGTAAGATCGAACATGGGGTGTTCCATAGCTTAAATCTCCTTCAGCAACGCCTCGATATCGGCCATCTCGGTCACGCTGGTGACGTGCGCTTCGGCGACGGATCGGGTGATCATTGGGCCAAGGACTTTTGCGCCGAGTTCGATGAAGCGCTCGGTGCCGGCTTCACCCAGCGCGATCATGCTTTCGCGCCAGCGCACACGGCCGGTTACTTGCTCGACCAGCAGGCGCTGCACCTGCGCCGGATCGGTGACCAGTGCGGCGGTGACGTTGGCAATCAACGCAACGCGCAGCGCCCCCGGCGGAGTTTGCGCCAGCGCCTGCGCCATCGCATCGGCGGCGGGCTGCATCAATGCGCAGTGAAACGGCGCGGAGACTTTCAGCATCATGCCGCGCTTGATCCCGAAATCCTTGACCATCGCGGCGGCGCGTTCGATCGCGGCAAGGTGGCCCGACAGCACGACCTGGCCCGGATCGTTGTCATTGGCGATGGCGCAGACTTGCGGCGGTTCGCCCGCGACCGGGCTTTGCGCCGCCGCTTCGGCAAGCTTGGCCGCGCTGGCGATATCGGCCCCAAGCAGCACGCACATCGCGCCCGCGCCTTCCGGCACTGCCGCCTGCATCGCTTGCCCGCGCAGCTTCAGCAGCCGCGCGGTGTCTGCCAGCGAAAACGCCCCCGCAGCGCAAAGCGCCGTGTATTCGCCCAGGCTGTGCCCGGCGACGAACTCGACCTTGTCGGCCATCGCGATGCCGCCCTCGCGTTCGAGCACGCGCAGCACCGCCATGGCATTGGCCATGATCGCGGACTGGGCATTTTCGGTAAGCATCAGAACGTCTTCCGGGCCGTCCTTCATGATCTGAAAGAGCTTTTGCCCCAGCGCCTCGTCTACTTCCTCGAACACCTCGCGCGCTGCCGCGCTGGCAAGCGCAAGCTGCGCGCCCATACCCTGTTTCTGGGTGCCTTGTCCGGGAAAGACGAATGCGCGCATCGTGTAACCTTATTGTAGCGTTGAGCGCGCGCCCTATGCCCCGGCGCGGCGAGTGGCAAGCCCGAATGGCACGATCTTGTTCATGGTGTCATGCCCGATATCGGCGCGCCCAAGATAGCGGATGCCGCTGCGCGCGCACCAATGGCGGACCATTTCCTCGGGCTCGGCCCCGAACGGGCGGTCGTTTTCGGGCACATCGCTGATCCGGCCAAGGCGCAAACCGGCAATGCCCATCGGCCCCAGATGCGCGGTAACATGAAACAGCAGCCGATCGACCGCATAGAGGTATTCGCTCACTTCCTCGATCATGACCACATGGCCGGAAAGATCGGGCATCAGCGGCGTGCCCGCCAGCATGGCGAGCGTCATCAGGTTGAAGGCCGCTGCCGGGGTCTCGTCCAGCGATGGCTCAAGCCCGCCTTGCTCGCCCGCGAGCCAGCCCAACGTGCGCAGCACCGCCGCCTCGCCGCCCACGCGGCGGATATCGGCGGGCATCGGCGCGTGAACCGGCTGGCCGATGCGCGCGGCGGCAAGCGCCGCGAGCATCGTGCCCGCGTCGGAATAGCCGAGATAGGCCTTGGCGCGCGCTATAGCGCCCTGCCCCGCCCGATGGCCCGACCCAAGGCCCGCCACGACGTCAGCCGCAATGCGCACCGCGCCGTAGCCGCCCCGCGCAAACCACACGGCATCGCAGGCCGGATCATTCGCGCAATCAAGGAACGCGCCGAGGCGCAGGGCATCGGGCCCGGCAAAGTGGCCCTCGCTGGCGAAGCACTGCTCGTGAAAGCTCAAGGTAATGCCCGGATAGTGCGCCGCTGCCAACGCGCAGACGGCAGCCGCATCTTCGCGGGAAAACGGCGCGGATGGCGCGCAGATCGCAACACGGGTCATCGCCGCAGCATTAAGCACGTCGCGGCCGGTTGCGCCAGTCAAGCGCAGGTCTGGACTGATTTGCCACATCCTGTAGGGCGACAATGCCCGAGCCGGGGTGCGCGAACATGAAGGCCCGCAATGCCGTCGACCGATCTTACCATGCAGCCCTGGTTCTTTTGCGGCATCGGCGGATCGGGCATGCTGCCGCTCGCGCTGATCCTGCGCGGGCAAGGCGCGATGGTCGCAGGCTCTGACCGCAGCCGCGAGGCTGGCCGCACGCCGGAGAAATTTGCCTGGCTCGAAAGCCTGGGCATCAAGATGGTTCCGCAGGACGGCAGCGGCATTGAATCGCCCATGCAGATACTGGTCGCCTCCGCCGCTGTGGAAGATACCGTCCCCGAGGTCGTCCGCGCCAAGGCGATCGGCGCGGTGCGGATGAGCCGCGCAGAATTGCTGGCCAGGCTGTTCAACGCCGCGCCGCAAGGCATTGCCGTGGGCGGCACCAGCGGCAAATCGACAGTCACCGGCATGCTTGGCTGGATCATGACCGCGGCAGGCCGCGATCCCACGATCATGAACGGCGCGGTGATGAAAAACTTCGTCAACGCCGACGCGCCGTTTGCCTCAGCCCGCGTAGGCAGCGGCGACGCGTTCGTCTCCGAAGTGGATGAGAGCGACGGCTCGATCGCGCTCTATCGACCGGCGGTCGCGGTGCTCAATAATGTCAGCCTCGATCACAAGAGCCTGGAGGAATTGCGCGCGCTGTTTGGCGATTTCCTCGCCCGCGCCGGGGTTGCCGTGGTCAATAGCGACGATCCGGAAAGCGCCGCCTTGCTGTCGCGCGCCGCGAAAGCGCTTACCTTCGGCTTCGGCGCTGCGGCGCAAATCTCGGTCTTGCCCGAAAGCGTGGCGGAGAGCGCGACCACGGTCCGCGCGGCGGTGATCGACCGGCGCGATGATGCGGTCTATCCGCTGAGCCTGCAAATCCCGGGGCGGCACAATCTGGCCAATGCGCTGGCCGCGTTGGCCGGGGCGAGCGCGGCGGGGGTGCCAATGGCCGCTGCTGTGACGGCGCTGGCCTCGTTCATGGGCCTTGCGCGCCGGTTCGACATTGTCGGCACTAGCGCAAGCGGGATCACTGTGATCGATGATTTTGGGCACAACCCGGAAAAGATCGCCGCTACGCTCGCCACACTGAGGGCACATCCCGGCCGCGTCATCGCGTTTTTCCAGCCGCATGGCTATGGCCCGCTGCGCCAGATGGGCGCGGAACTGGCAGCGGTGCTGGCGTCACGGTTGGGGCCGGAGGACATCGCGATCTTGTGCGATCCGGTTTATTTCGGCGGCACGGTCGATCGCGCGGTGAGCAGCGAACACATCACCGCGATGATCAACGATCTTGGCGGCCATGCCGAACATCTGGCCGAGCGCGCCGATTGCGCCATGCGGATCATCGCTTTGGCGCGGCCCGGGGACCGGATTGTGATTATGGGCGCGCGTGATGACACGCTGGCCCAATTCGCCCGCGATCTGCTCGCACAGGTGCCTTGAACCCGATCGGGCAGCAGCAATGGCTTATTTTACCGTAAGCGTTGCACACGTAATCAGACGCACATGCCTCAATCAATATTGAAACAGATGCTTCCCTAAAAACGTCTCCGACTTCTGCGGCTCTATCAAGAGCGCGATGGCGATTAGGGATTGCATATGACTATCAGCAGCAAAGGCAAGTCCGGCGGGACGATCATCGCCGGCGTTTTGATCACAACATTCGTGCTTATCGGTCTGGGCCTGAGCCAGATCAGGGTCGGCGGACCGGTCTATGGTTCGCTCGACAGGATCAGCAGCTTCACCGCCGATATCCTGCCGCCCCCGCTCTATGTGGTCGAGCCGATGCTCGAAGTTTCGCAAGTGATGAACAATGCCGGATCGCTCAAGCAGACCAAACAGAACCTTGCCTCGCTTGAGACGGCCTATCGCGTCAGCGCCAAGCGCTGGGCTTCGGACGAGCTCGATCCCGTGCTCGCGCAGGAATTGAAGAACGGCGCGCAGCGCGAAGGCGATCTGTTCTGGGACGAAATCGATACCGCGCTCTTGCCCGCGCTCGAACGCGGTGATGGCGGCGCCGCCGCGCAGAGCTTTGCCAAAGTGCAGGGCATCTATGGCAAGCACCGCGCCGCCATCGTCGCGCTGAGCGAGCACGCCAACGCCTTGCGCACGCAGATGACCGACGCCAGCATGACCACAGTCTGGCTGGTCATTGCCGGAATGGCGGCTGCCGCGCTGCTCTCGGTCGGCCTGGTGTTCGTCGCAATCCGTTTGTTGATGCAGGTTGTGCTCGATCCGCTGGCAGAGACCGCCAGAACCATGTCGCACATGGCCGCCGGGCAGCTCGATGTTGGCCAAACCACCGAGCACCGCGCCGACGAAATCGGCGACGCCACTCGCGCGATCGAGGTTTTCCGTGCTTCTGCAAAAGCGCAAAGGCAAAACGCCGCGCAGCAGAAGCAGGTTGTCGAAACGCTGGCCAGCGCGCTCGACCGGCTTGCGGACGGCGACCTTGCGCACCGCATTTCAGACCCGCTGGCAGACGAATATGAAGCGCTTCGCCGCGCCTACAACGATGCCGTCACCCGCCTTGACCGCGCGCTGGCGCAAGTTGCGCGCTCTGCACGCAACGTCACCATTGGCGCGGCCGAAATCCGCAGCGCTTCGGAAGACCTGGCAAACCGCAACGCTTTGCAGTCTTCGAGCCTCGAAGAATCGAGCAATTCGATGCGGCAGGTCACAGATCTCATCGCCGAGACGGCGGTGCGCACCCGTGAGGTGCAGTCGGTCATCGGGCTTGCCACTACCGAGGCACAAAATGGCGGTGAAGTGGTCAATGATGCGGTCTCGGCGATGGCGGCCATCGAGCGATCATCGCAGGAAATCAGCCAGATCATCGATCTCATCGACAGCATCGCCTTCCAGACCAATCTGCTGGCGCTGAACGCCGGAGTCGAGGCGGCGCGGGCTGGCGAAGCCGGGCGCGGCTTTGCCGTGGTGGCCACCGAAGTGCGCGCGCTGGCGCAGCGATCGGCCGATGCGGCCGGCAATATCAAGACCCTGATCGCCACCAGCACCCGCGAAGTGGCGAGCGGCGTGACGTTGGTCGGCAATGCCGGGCATGTGCTGAAAGGGTTGGTCGACCGGGTGCGCGGTGTGTCCTCGCTGGTCACCGAGATTGCCGACGACGCAACCAGCCAGGCATCCAGCCTCGACCGGATCAGCACGGCGGTGGGCGACATGGACCGCATGACCCAGCATAACGCCGCCATGGTCGAGGAAAGCACGGCGGCGGCGCGGTCACTCGCCTCCGAAGCCAATGGCCTTTCGGCGCTGGTGGTACATTTCAAGACCACTGAGACCGGCGAAAGCCAGATGCAGCGCCGTCTTGCCGCGTGATCGCCGCAAGAAAGCGTGCCGCCGCGCGGGGTCGGCCAAGCGTTTAGCTTGCGTTTCGCAGGCTTTTTGACTAACGGCGAGCGCTCCGGCTTGGAGCTTGCTTCATGCGGGATGCTTATGGCGCATCCGGCGCTGTGGGCACAGCGGCCCTTTTGGCCCGCGCGCGCATGGTGCGTCGTGCGGAGAAAGACCGGCGGAAACAACCGCCTGGCCGGAAACATAGCATGCAGGATACTGAAAACTAATGGCTTCATCCCCAACGCGCGACGATTTCGCCGCGATGCTCGACGAATCGCTGGGCGGCAGCTCGGACGGTGGCTTTGAAGGCCGCGTCGTCAAAGGTACCGTTACCGCGATCGAGAACGACAAGGCCGTCATCGACGTCGGCCTCAAGAGCGAAGGCCGCGTTCCCTTGCGCGAATTCGCCATGCCGGGGCAGGCCCACGGCCTCTCGGTCGGCGATGAAGTAGAAGTCTATGTCGACCGCGTTGAAAATTCCGACGGCGAAGCGATGCTCAGCCGTGACCGCGCCCGCCGCGAAGCCGCGTGGGACAAGCTGGAAAGCGAATTTGGCGAAGGCAAGCGAGTCGACGGCGTGATCTTCGGCCGCGTCAAGGGCGGCTTCACCGTCGATCTCGATGGCGCCGTGGCGTTTCTTCCCGGCAGCCAGGTCGATATCCGCCCGGTGCGCGATGTCGGCCCGCTGATGGACATTCCGCAGCCCTTCCAGATCCTCAAAATGGACCGCCGCCGCGGCAATATCGTGGTATCGCGCCGCGCCGTGCTCGAAGAAACTCGCGCCGAGCAGCGTTCGGGCCTGATCCTGAACCTCAAGGAAAACCAGATCATCGACGGCGTGGTCAAGAACATCACCGATTACGGTGCGTTCGTTGATCTGGGCGGCATCGACGGCCTGCTCCATGTCACCGACATGAGCTACAAGCGCGTCAACCACCCGAGCGAAGTGATCGCCATCGGCGACACGGTGAAGGTGCAGATCATCCGCATCAATCAGGATACCCAGCGCATCAGCCTGGGCATGAAGCAGCTGGAAAGCGATCCGTGGGACGGCGTTGTCGCCAAGTATCCGGTCGGCGCACGGCTCAGCGGCATGGTCACCAACATCACCGAGTACGGCGCATTTGTCGAAATCGAGGCCGGCATCGAAGGGCTGGTCCACGTTTCGGAAATGTCGTGGACCAAGAAGAACGTCCATCCCGGCAAGATCGTCTCGACCAGCCAGGAAGTCGAAGTGCTGGTGCTCGAAGTCGACAGCGACAAGCGCCGCATCAGCCTTGGCCTCAAGCAGGCGCAGCAGAACCCATGGGAAGGCTTTGCCGAGAAGCACCCGGTCGGTTCGACCGTGGAAGGCGAAGTCAAGAACGCGACCGAGTTTGGCCTGTTCATCGGGCTCGACGGCGATGTCGATGGCATGGTCCACATGTCGGATATCGCTTGGGGCATCTCGGGCGAGGACGCGCTGGCGCTGCACCGCAAGGGCGAGCAGGTTACGGCCGTCGTGCTCGACGTCGATGTCGAGAAAGAGCGCATCAGCCTTGGCATGAAGCAGCTTGAGAAGGGCGCACCGGCCGCTGGCGGCGTTTCGGAAAGCAGCAGCGAAAGCCTGCGCCGCGGCGAAGTGATCACAGTGACCGTGCTCGAAGTGCGCGATGGCGGGCTCGAAGTTCAGGCCGGCGACGATGGTGCCACCGGCTTCATCAAGCGCTCGGATCTGGGCCGCGACCGCGACGAACAGCGTTCGGACCGGTTCCAGGTCGGGCAGAAGCTCGATGCCATGGTCACCGGCTTCGATCGCTCGAAGAAGCCCAACTTCTCGGTCAAGGCCCGTCAGCTGGCCGAAGAGAAGGAAGCTGTCGAGCAGTTCGGCTCCTCCAACGCCGGTGCCTCGCTCGGCGACATCCTGGGCGCCGCGCTCAAAGCCAAGCAGTAAG
>NZ_CAMBTS010000049.1 GCF_945870625.1 Novosphingobium sp. Chol11
GGCGCGTTGCTCTGCGCCTCCTCCTCATCGATCACAAAGCCGCCGCCGACCGAATAGTAAAACCGCCTCAGCAAAACTTCGCCGAGCGCGTCATAGGCGGCCAGCGCCATCGCGT
Organism: Novosphingobium sp. Chol11; assembly: GCF_945870625.1. Lineage (GTDB taxonomy): Bacteria > Pseudomonadota > Alphaproteobacteria > Sphingomonadales > Sphingomonadaceae > Novosphingobium. The sequence goes on from NZ_CAMBTS010000049.1 coordinate 116, forward strand.
TGCTGTGGAAGGGTTGGCGCTCGCGCTGGCGGAATTTGATGTCGGTGGCCGGATCGAACGGCACGCGGTGATGGCCGAGCAAGGCGATTTCGCGCGCGCTATGGCACGCCGCCACCAGCTGCGCCCCGGCATCGATGCCAACGCCCGCAGGGGTTTCCCCCGCCAGCCCCATGATGATCGCGACGTCGGTGGCATGGCCCCTGCCCGTGAGCGCCAGTGAGCCATAAAGATCGACCTCGATCCGCGCCGTCTGCGCCAGCAGGCCGCGCTCCTCCAGCAGCAGGCAGAACCGCCGCGCGGCGACCATCGGGCCGACGGTGTGCGAGCTTGATGGGCCAATGCCGATCTTGAACAGCTCGAATGTGCTGACCGTCATGGCCGCTCGGGGATTATGGCGACCAGCGCCTGATGATGCCACGCCGCGAGCGCGCGCAGCAGGTCTGCGCCGCTGAGGCCGATGGTGGCGGTGTTGCGCAAGGGGTGGACATAGACCATCGCCGCCGCCGCCAGATCGGCATCGAGCACCACGCGCACTTGCTCGCCCGCATCATTGATCGCTGCCAAGGGCGTGACCGAGCCAGGGGCGACGCCGAGCAGCGCCTCCATGTCCTCAGCCTTGCCGAAGCTGAGCTTCTTTGCGCCGATTGCGCCTGCAAGGGCCTTGAGGTCAACGCGCTTGGCATGATCGGCTGTCACCAGCCAGAATTGCCCGCCGCTGTCTTTCAGGAACAGGTTCTTGGTATGCGCGCCGGGGAGCGCAGCGTGGATGGCGAGGCTTTCCTCCACGGTGAACACCGCCTCATGCTCGATGCCATGCCACCCCAGACCCAGCTCGGCGAGAGCGGCGCGCAGGGCGGCGTCGTCCATCAGGCTGCTGCCGCGAGCGCATGCCACAGCCACGGCGCGAAGCTGCGCCAGACTTCGATGTGGAACCGCGCCTCGGCGGTGCGCCAGACGACGATCTCGACCGTTTCGAAAACGGTGCGCGTGCCGCGGCCGATGGGGAATTTCGCCACATCGAGCGGGCAGCCGCTGGTGATCAGCTCCACCGCGCGCGGTCCTTCGACGACAAAGCCGAGCGCGCGCGAGGAGATGTCGGTGACGCTCACCGGCAGCCCCTCGCCCAGCGGCAGCGCGGTCCCCGCAGGGAGCAGCGCAAGCCATTCATCGGGGCCGAGGCAGGCGACCCCGTCCAAGGTCTCGCCGATCTTTGCGGGCAACTTTCGGCCGAGCAGGCCTTCCAGAATTGCCGCATCGCGGGCGCGCAGCGAGAAACGCGCGTAATCATCGGCCAGCGCGAGCTGCACGCCGTCTGCAACCAAAGCCTCAGCCGGGAGCGCCAGATCCGCCGCGCTCAGCTTCATCGGGGCGATCTCAAGCATCGAGGCGGCTCCCTTCGGCGTCATAGAACACAGGGCCTGTCACCACCGCGCGGATCACCCCGCCGGGCATCGGCACATAGAGCGTCTCGCCCATCCGCGCGCGGCCATCCGCGACCAGCGCGAGCGCGATGGAGCGGCCCAGCGCGGGGCTGAGGTAGGCGGAAGTAACATGGCCGATCATCGTCATCGGCACCGGCTGATCAGGATCGGCCACGATCTGTGCGCCTTCTTCGAGCACGTGCGTGCCGTCTTCGGTCAAGAGCCCGACGAGCTGCTTGCGCCCTTGCGCCACCAGATCAGGCCGCGCGAGCGAGCGTTTGCCGACAAAGTCCGGCTTTTTCTGGCCGATGGCCCAGGCCATTCCCGCATCCTCAGGCGTGATCGTACCATCGGTGTCTTGCCCGATGATAATAAAGCCCTTTTCGGCGCGCAGCACGTGCATCGCCTCAGTGCCATAAGGGGTGATGTCATAAGGCTGGCCCGCCGCATGGATCGCTTCCCACACCATCCGGCCATGCTGCGCAGGCACATTGACCTCAAAGCCCAGCTCGCCGGTGAAGCTCACGCGGAAGAGGCGCGTGGGCACGCCGCAGATATGCCCCTCGCGCACCGCCATGTGCGGGAAGGCCTCGCGCGAAAGATCGATCCCGCTGACCAGCCCGGCGATCACGTCACGCGCTTTGGGCCCTTGCACTGCGATCACCGCCCATTGCTCGGTGGCGCTGGTCAGCCAGACATCAAGGTCGCTCCATTCGGTCTGGAGGTAATCCTCCATCATGTTCAAAACGCGCGCTGCGCCGCCAGTGGTGGTGGTCACATGGAAACGGTCCGGGGCCATGCGCCCGGCCACGCCGTCGTCCATGATGAAGCCTTCCTCGCGCAGCAGCAGGCCATAGCGGCAGCGGCCGGGCGCAAGCGATTTCCAAGGGTTGGTATAGAGCCGGTTGAGGAATTCCGCCGCATCGGGCCCGACGACCTCGATCTTGCCGAGTGTCGAGGCATCAAACATCCCCACGCTATCGCGCACCGCGAGGCATTCGCGCAGCACAGCTGCGTCCATATCTTCGGCCCCGCGCGGGAAATAGCGGGCGCGCCGCCACTGCGCGACGTTTTCGTAAACCGCGCCGTGGTCCCTCGCCCAATCGTCAATCGCGGTCTTGCGCAGCGGCTGAAACAGCGCCTCCTTGTGGTGGCCGAGCAGCGCGCCAAAGGTCTGCGGGGTATAGGGCGGGCGGAACGTGGTCAGGCCGATCTCGGTGACAGGCCTTGAAAGCACATCAGATGCAATCTGCAAGCCGTTGAGATTGCTGGTCTTGCCCTGATCGGTTGCCATGCCGTTGGTGGTATAGCGCTTGATATGCTCGATCGAGCGGAAGCCTTCCTGCACGGCAAGGCCGATATCGCGCGCCTTCACATCGTTCTGGAAATCGACAAAGCCCTTGCGTTTATGCAGCGGCTTGGCCGAGGGCAACGTGCCGAGCGCGAGCCCGGAGCCATAGTCCCACGCGCCGCCGCAGCCGCCGACGCAGGTCATCACCTCGTGCGTGGTATCGGGCAGATACGCGCCCCACGCACCATCCCAGCGCAAGGTGCCCTTGGCATGGCTCCACAAATGCACCGTGGGGGTCCAGCCGCCGGCCATCAGCAGCGCATCGCAGGCAATCGCGCGCTCGTCGACGGTTCCGCCCGGCGCATAAGTGATGCTACTGATGCCCAGACGGCCGCGCGCGCTGGTTACGGCGCAGCCCAGATGCACCGCGATCCCAGCGCCGCGCGCCGCATCGACCAGCTCTGCCGCCACGTCCTGACGCAGATCAATGATCGTGCTCACCGTCACGCCCGCAGCCATTAGCGCCAGCGCATCGCGCCAGCCGCTGTCGTGCACCGCCATCACGATCACCGACCGGCCCACCGCCACACCGTAGCGCAGCGCCGCGGTGCGCGCCGCACTGGCCAGCATCACGCCGGGGATATCGTTGCCATCGAACACCAGCGGCCGCTCGATCGCGCCTTGCGCCAGCACCACGCGGCCAGCGCGGATGCGCCACAGCTTCTCGCGCGCGCCTTTGGCATCGGTGGGGGCCAGATGATCGGTCAGCCGCTCAACCGCGACGACAAAGTTTTGATGGTAATGGCCAATCGCGGTCGTGCGGCTGAGGATCTGCACGTTATCTGCCGCGTTCAAAGCCGCCAGCGATGCCGCAAGATCAGCCCACTGCGCAGGGTCCGCCAACGCGCCGCCGCCGGGCTCTTCCTGCTCGTCGATCAGGATCACCCGCCCGCCGGTCGCTGCCGCTTCGACGGCGGCTGCGATCCCCGCTGGCCCCGCGCCCACCACCAGCACATCGCAATGTGCATACGTCGCGCCGTAATGATCGGGATCGCGCGTCGTGGGGCTGTCGCCCAATCCCGCCAGCCGCCGGATGATGGGCTCGTAGACCGATTCCCATGCGGCGCGCGGCCACATGAAGGTCTTGTTGTAAAAGCCCGCCGGGAAAAACGCGCTCAGCGTGTCGTTCACCGCAGTGAGGTCGCGGCGCAACGTGGGAAAGCGGTTCTGGCTTTTCGCCGCCAGCCCGGCATGCAGCGCCACCGAGGGCGCGCGCAGGTTCGGCGTCATGCGCGCGGGGCCGCGCTCCACCGTCATCAGCGCATTGGGCTCCTCGCTGCCCATGCCCAGAATCCCGCGCGGGCGGTGATACTTGAACGAGCGCCCGAACAGCATCACCCCGCTGGCCAGGAGCGCCGAGGCGAGGCTATCGCCCTCCAGCCCCTGATAAGCCTTGCCGTCAAAGGTGAACGAAAGCGGCGCGGCGCGATTGATCCGCCCGCCGACTGACAGCCGATAACCGCTCATCGCGCAGGCTCCCCGGCTTTGTATGTGGTTTCAAACCGGTCGCTCACCGTGTCGCGCACCGCATTGAAAAAGCGCCCGCAGCCATGCACATGCCGCCAGCGTTCATGATGCCGCCCGCGCGGATTGCGGCGGATGTAGAGAAATTCCTCCCATTGCGGGTCGGAATAAGCCGAGGGATCGGCAGGGCGCGCGATATGCGCCTGGCCGCCATTGGCAAATTCCACCTCGGGCCGGTCTTCTTCGCAGTAAGGGCAATGGATCAGCAGCATCTCAGGTCTCAGTGCGCTACGGCGGCCGCAGCCGCCTCGTCGATCAGGCGGCCGTTGCGGAAGCGGTCCAGCGCATAAGGCGCGTTGATCCGGTGCGGCGCATCGTGCGCGATGGTATAGGCGAGCAGATCGGCCGCCCCCGGTGTCGCCTTGAACCCGCCCGTGCCCCAGCCGCAATTGACATAAAGCCCCGGCACCGGCGTTTTGGCGAGGATCGGCGAGCGATCCGGCGTGACGTCGACAATCCCGCCCCATGTGCGCATCATGCGCATCCGCGTGAAGATCGGAAAAATCTCGCAGATCGCCGCCAAAGTATGCTCGATGATATGAAACGCGCCGCGCTGCGAATAGCTGATGTACTGGTCGGTGCCTGCGCCGATCACCAGCTCGCCCTTGTCCGACTGGCTCATGTAGGCGTGCACCGTGTTCGACATCACCACGCACGGGAAAATCGGTTTGACCGGCTCGGACACCAGCGCCTGCAACGGATAGCTTTCGAGCGGGAACTGAAGGCCGGCCATCGCCATCACCACCGAGGTGCTGCCCGCCGCCGAAACCCCGATCTTCTTCGACGCAATGAAGCCGCGCTCGGTCTCCACGCCTTCGGCCGCGCCATCTGCGCCGCGCCGGATGCCCGTCACCGCGCAATTCTGGATGATGTCCACGCCCAGCGCCGAGGCCGCGCGCGCATAGCCCCACGCCACGCTATCATGCCGCGCGGTGCCGCCGCGCCGCTGCAGCGCGCCGCCCAGCACCGGATGGCGCGCATTGGGCGAGATATCGAGCGGCGGGCAATAGGCCTTGCATTCCTCGGCCGTCAGCCATTCGTTATCGACGCCGTTCAGCCGGTTGGCATGAATATGCCGCTTGAAGCTTTGCACATCGTGCACATTGTGCGCCAGCATCAGCACGCCGCGCTTGGAATACATGATGTTGTAGTTGAGTTCCTGGCTCAGCCCATCCCATAGCTTGACCGCGTGATCATAGAGATGCGCGCTCTCGTCGTAGAGGTAGTTCGAGCGGATGATCGTGGTGTTGCGCCCGGTGTTGCCGCCGCCCAGCCAGCCCTTTTCGATCACCGCGACATTGGTGATGCCGTATTTGCTGGCCAAATAATAAGCCGCGCCCAGACCATGCCCGCCCGCGCCGACTATGATCGCGTCATAAGCGGGCTTGGGCGCTTTATCCGGCCAATGCTCGGGCCAGCCCTGATGGCTGCGAAAGGCCTCGCCGATAAGATTGAAACCGGAAAAACGCTTCACTTGATCCCCCGATCGGCACTGGCATAAATGACCAGCGAGAGCGCCCCATCGGGGCATGCGGTCAGATGCGGCGCGCCCGGCGCGCGCACGATAAAGTCACCGGGGCCATAGTCGGCAATCCCGTCGCTGAAACTGCCCTCAAGGACATAGACCTGCTCGATCTCGTCATGCGCATGCATCGCGGCGGTTGCGCCGGGTTCGGTTTTCATCAGCCAGGTGCGCAGGCCTGCCTTGGCATCTTCGAGGAACGGCTTGACCAGAAACCCGGGCGAGCCGCTTTCGCGCCATGCACCGCCCGCGCGTACCATCGCCGTGCCGGTTTCGGGCACTTGCAGCGTTTCCCCGCCAATGGCCTCGAACATCGCCATTCAGCCCGCATCCTTTAGCGCTGCCTGCGAAGCCTCGACGTAAAACGTCTTGAACGCATCGACCAGCTTCTCTTCCACCGAGTACATGCCTGGGCGATAGCCGTTGCCCTTGATGCCTTGGTGGTTGATGCTCGCCAGATGGCTGTCCTGCGCATTGGTCGCGCGCCATACGGCGGTGAGGTTCGCCGGATCGTAATCGACGCCTTCCACCGCATCCTCGTGTACCAGCCAGCTGGTGCGCAGCAGAGTGCGGTCGGCGCTCAGCGGGGTGAGCGAAAACGTCACCACATGATCGCAGCAGAAATGATGCCACGAATTGGGCTGGGTCCAGATCGAAAGGCTGGTCTGCTCCTCCGCACCGTGCGGCCAGATTAGCTTTTTCGAAGCGGGCTTGCCGTCCAAGGTTTGCGTAACCGCGCCATTGGCCAGCGGCAGCCGCGCCACGCGGTGCCACCAGTTATCCGGAAATTCGATCAGCTCGTGGTATATGCCCAGATCCTGCCAGCGCGCGCGCTGCGCCTCAAGCATGGCATCGAACGCGGCATCATCGACCACATCGTCGGCGCCGTCTTCGGGCAGACCCTTGCCAAAGCCATACGTCGAGAGCGACTTCATCAGCTCTGGATGGCTGACATCGCAGTGATAACACTCGCGGTTGTTTTCCATCACCAGCTTCCAGTTGGCCGGTTCGATCAGGTCGTCCTGCACCGCGACTTTGAGCTTGGTCATGTCATAGAGGCCGATCTGCGCCTCGATATCCGCCTTCACGCGGGCGATCGGCGGGGGATTGTCGGCCAGACACAGGAAGATCAGCCCGCCGATGTTTTCGAGCGCCACGGGGCGCAGGCCGTGGTCCGCCTTGTTGAACTCGGGCGGCATGTTGCGCGCGGCAAGCAGCTTGCCATCGAGCGCAAAGGTCCACTGGTGGTAGGGGCACGTAATCCGCGCCCCTTTGCTCGCACTGCTGCACAGCTTCGCGCCGCGGTGCGTGCAGGTGTTGTGAAACGCGCGGATTTCGCCCTGCTTGTCGTGCACCACGATCACCGAGGTTTCGCCCAGTTCGAACAGGAACTGATCGCCCGGGTGCTTCACATGCGCGATGGTGCAGGCATAGAGCCACACCGAACGCAGCATCACCTCGGTATCGAAGCGATAGGCCTCTTCGCTGACATAAAGGTTCTGCGGCAGGGTAAACCCTGTGCGCGTCTGGTTCAGGCTTTCGGCAATCGCATCAAAATGCAGCATGGGATCAGCTCCGCAAAGCGTTGTTGTCCGGGTCAAAGGGCGAGTCCGCGATCACCACCGCACGGTGGGTCTTGCCCAGAATCGTGATCTCAAGCGCGGTGCCCACCGCGGCATGCTCCGGCGCGACCATCGCCAACGCCAGGCTCTTGCCGCAGCGCCAGCCATAGCCGCCCGAGGTCGCGCGGCCCACCAGCACGCCGTCCCGCAGGATCGGCTCTGACCCGCGCGCATCGGCATCGGTTACGTCCATCACTTCGAGCGTGACGAACTGCCACTTCAGCCCTGCTTCCTTGCGCGCGAGCAGCCCTTCGCGGCCATGGAATGCGGGCTTCTTGAAGCTGACAAACCGCTCCAGCCCGCTCTCCAGCGCGGCATACTCGGTCGAAAGTTCGCGCGGGATCAATTTGTAGCTCTTCTCGATCGCCATCGCGGTCATCGCGCGAATGCCGAAGGGCTTGATCTCGTGCGCGGCGCCCGCCGCCATGATCTGATCGAAGATATAGTTCTGCATTTCGATCGGGTGGTGGATTTCCCAGCCTAGCTCGCCAATGAAATTCACCCGCAGCGCATCGACTTTGGCCGCGCCGAGCGAAATCGGCTTGCCGGTGAGCCAAGGAAACGCTTCGTGCGAGAGATCGGTGCGCGTCAGCGACTGCAGCACTTCGCGCGATTTCGGCCCCGCCAGCACAAGCACGCCCATCGCGGTGGTCAGCCGTTCGAACCGGACCGAGCCATCGGTCGGCAGCGCTTTCACCAGATAATCGTGATCATGCCGCTCCAGCGCGCCCGCCGAGACCAGATAATAGCTCTGCGGGCCCTTCTTGTAGACGGTGAACTCGGCGCGCACGCCGCCATCCTGCGTGAGCAGATAGGAGAGCGAGAGCTTGCCCAGCTTCTTGGGCACCACGTTGCTCAGCAGCCCGTTCAGCCAATCTTCCGCGCCCGGGCCCGAAATCAGGCATTTGGCGAAGGCCGACATGTCCTGCAGGCCGACCTTCTGGGTCACATGCAAGCATTCCGCGCCGACGAATTCGAAATAGTTCGAGCGGCGGAACGACCACTTTTCCTGTATCGGCTCGCCAGAGACCGCCACCGGATGGTTATCGCGCAGGATCACATCGGGCTTGTCCAAGTCCGCCTCGCTCAGCGCGTAGCCTTCGGGCACGAAGAAATTGGGGCGCTCCCAGCCAAACACGCTGCCGAATACCGCGCCCAGCGCCTTCATCCGGCTGTAGCACGGGGTCTGACGCAAAGGCCGTGCGGCCTCGCGCTCTTCGTCCGGGTAGTGCACGGTGAAGACCTTGGCATAGGCCTCCTCGTTCTTGGCGCGCAAATAGCCCTCGCCCGCATAATCGCCAAAGCGGCGCGGATCGACGCCCATCATGTCGATGGTCGGCTCGCCCTCGACGATCCAGTGCGCCAATTGCCAGCCTGCGCCGCCCGCCGCAGTGATGCCGAAGCTGTGCCCTTCGTTGAGCCACAGATTCTTGGCACCCCATGCCGGGCCGACAATCGGCGAGCCATCGGGGGTATAGGCAATCGCGCCGTTATACACCTTCTTCACGCCCACTTCGCCGAACGCGGGCACGCGGGCCATCGCCGAGAGGATATGAGGCTCCAACCGCTCCAGCGCATCGGGAAACAGCTCGTATTCGCTATTGGCCGCCGGGCCATCGAGGTAGCACGCGGGCGCGCCGATCTCATAGGGCCCGAGCAGCAGGCCGCCGGCCTCCTCGCGCATATACCAACTGGCATCGGATTCGCGCAGCACGCCCATTTCGGGCAGGCCCTTGGCGCGGCGCTCCATGATCGCGGGGTGCTGCTCGGTCACGATATACTGATGCTCGACCGGTACCACAGGGATATCGAGCCCGACCATCGCGCCTGTCTGGCGGGCAAAGCTGCCGGTCGCGAACACGACATGCTCGGCGGTGATCTCGCCCTGATCGGTGGTGACGACCCATTCGCCATTCGCCTTCTGGACGACGTTGGTCACGGCGGTGTTGCGGTAAATCGTCGCGCCGCGCTGGCGCGCGCCTTTCGCCAATGCCTGCGTCAGATCGGCGGGCTGGATATAGCCGTCGCCGGGATGCTGGATCGCGCCAATCACGTTTTGCATCTCGGCCAGCGGCCAGATCGCCTTGACCTCGTCGGGGCTGAGGAAATTGACTTCGACGCCGATGGTTTGCGCAACCCCGGCGTAGAACAAATACTCGTCCATCCGATCGCGCGTGGTGGCGAGGCGGATGTTGCTGACATTCGAGAAGCCGACATTGAGCTCGGTCTCAGCCTCGAGCGTGGGATAGAAATCGACCGAATACTGGTGCAGCTTGCCCGCCGAATAGCTCATGTTGAACAGCGGCATCAGCCCGGCGGCGTGCCAGGTCGAGCCGGAGGTCAGCTCCTTGCGTTCGAGCAGGACGACATCGGACCAGCCCATCCGGGCCAGATGATATAGCGTGCTTACGCCCACCACACCGCCGCCAATCACTACCACCCGTGCTGTCGTTTTCATTGTGCCACTCGGCCTTTGCAGTTCTGTTTCTGGATATTGCTATGCCAGTCTCACTGGCAGGGCTGAACCGCTGTTTGCCGCCATAGGAAAGACTAATGCTGGGTATTAGGCGAATGGCGGAAGCGGCAGTCAAGCCTGAGCCGCGCTCAGTCCCTTCCCACCGGGGAGGGGGCCCGCGCCTTGAAAAGCCCTAACCCACCGGCACCGGCAACTTCGCCAGCGCATGCGCACCCCACACCACCGCCGCGCAGGCCGCCAGCGACAGCCACGGCAGCACTCCCGCCCGCTTGACGCTGGCCGTTTCAGGAAAGTCCTCCGCCAGCGCCGCCGGAAACACGCCCTTGTCCTGCACATAATGGCGGAAGGCAAAGACCGGCAGGATCAGGAGCACGCCAATGAGGCCATTGCGCAAGGTGCCCGCGCCATAGACATCCGCGCCCGCGCCCATGAAGGCCATGTTGACGAAGCCCAGCACCGCACCCAGCGCCAAGAGCCACGTTGGGCAGCGAAACGGACGTTCCCAACTGCCCCGGTCCATGCGGTGAATCCAGCCCGATTGCAGATTGAGGAAATTGAACACCATGTAGCAAACGTTGCTGATCATCAGCACCGCGAAGTAATCTGAGGCGAGCATCAGGATCAGATTGAAGCCAAGATCGGTCCACATTGCCGCCGTGGGCGCGCCGTGGCTGTTCACCCGGCCGAGGAACTTCGGCAGCCAGCCATCGACCGCGGCCTGATACAGCGTGCGCGAAGAGCCCATCATCGAGGTCATCACGATCAGCAGCAACGACAAGATCAGCGTGGCGATAAACATATTGGCCACGACCACCGCGCCCCCGCCCGTCACGCCCAGCCCCTTGGTCACGATCGTTGCCAAGGCCAGCGCCACGCCCGAGCCATCGGCAATGCGCGGGTCCATCATCGCCTCTAAGCCCAGCGACGCCTGAAACGCCAAGGGAACCAGCGCAAAAATCACGATGCACAAAATGCCCGAGGCGATCAGCGCACGCGGCGTGTCGCGCGCCGGGTCCTTAAATTCGCGCGTATAGCAAACCGCCGTCTCGAACCCATACGTCGACCAGCCCGCCGCAAACATCGCCGCCGCCATCAAGGTAAGGCCATAAGCGTCCCATGAGCCGAAATGCACTTGCCCCGCAGCATCGCGCACCAAGGGCAGCAACGGAAACAGGTTCTGTGTCGGCAGATCACCTGTCAGCAAAGGCACAAAGCCGACCAGGATCAGCGGTGCAAGACATGCAATGCCCAGGATCTTCTGCGCGTTGGCCGCCTTGGCCGCGCCGCCATGTTGCAGCGCGAAGGTCAGCAGCAGGAATGCCGAGCCGATGATCGACACCGCGTTGATGCGCAGCGTAAGCCCGGTGCGGATGAAATCGAGATTTAGCAGCGTGACATGCCAAGTGTTGATCGCGCTGTCGGGCGCGAACAGGCTGGCCATGATGTACCCGGCAGCCAGACTGGTGCCGAGGGTCAGCACCGGCGACCACGCCAGCCAATTGCACCACACCGAAATCGGCGCGACGAACTTGGAATAGGGCAGCCACGCCGCCGCGCCATAGACCGAAGCGCCGCCCGACTTGTGCGGATAGAGCCCGGCGATCTCGGCATAGACGAAGCTCTGCAGGAACCCCATCAGGATCGAGACAATGAAGATCACCCAGCTCGGCTGGCCGATCATCGTCGCAATCCCGCCGATGGTCAGCAGCACGCCCGCAGGTACCCCGGATGAGGCCCAGAACGCGCCCTTCCAATCAAGCGTGCGCTGAAGCTCGCCGCTGGGCGGTGCGGCCACATCGGCGGCAATTGCGGTCATCGCTGCGCTGTTTCCCAATCAGGCGCAGTGTAATACGGCGCATTGGATGGCGCGAGCAGGCCTTTGCCCAGAATGTGGTCAGCCCCCTTTTCCCCGATCATGATCGAGGGCGCGTTGAGATTGCCGGTCGTGACCGAAGGCATCACCGAGCTATCGACGACGCGCAGCCGCTCCACCCCGATCACGCGCAGTTCGCTATCGACAACGGCCATCGGATCATCCGCTGCGCCGATCTTGCAGGTGCACGAGGGGTGATAGGCGCTTTCGACCTTCTGCGCGATGAAGGCGTCGATATCCTCGTCGCTGATCACCTCCGCGCCCGGCTGGATCTCGCGCCCGCGCCACGGCGCAAAGGCGGGCTGCTGGAAAATCTCGCGGGTCAGCCGCACGCAGGCGCGCATTTCCGCCCAGTCGTCAGGATGGCTGAGGTAATTGAAGCGGATCACCGGCTTGTCATGCGGGTCGTCCGAACGCAAGGTCACGCTGCCCCGGCTTTTCGAGCGCATCGGGCCGACATGCGCCTGAAAGCCATGCTCGCTCGCCAGCGAATTGCCGTCGTAGCTCACCGCCATCGGGAAGAAGTGGTACTGGATATCGGGATACTTGATCCCCGCCCGGCTGCGGATGAAGCCGCACGTCTCGAAATGGTTGGTCGCGCCCAGCCCCGAACGCAGGAACAGCCAGCGCGCGCCAACCAGCGCTTTGCCAAGCAGGTTGGCATATTTGTAAAGCGTCACCGGCTGGGTGCAGGCCATCTGGAAATAAAACTCGAGATGATCCTGCAGGTTCGCACCCACCCCGGGCCGATCGGCCACCACCGCAATGCCATTGTGCGCCAGCTCTTCCGCCGGGCCGATGCCTGAAAGCTTGAGCAGTTGCGGCGAATTGATGGGGCCGCCGGCGAGGATCACCTCGCGCGCCGCCTTCGCCACGATCCGCTTGCCGCCGCGCTCATATTCCACGCCCACCGCGCGCTTGCCCTCAAACACGATCCGCGTTGCCAGCGCCTGCGTGATCACTGCCACGTTCGGCCGCTTCATCGCAGGTCGCAGATAAGCCTTGGCCGCCGAGCAGCGCTCACCGCCGCGCACGGTCATGTCCATCCGGCCAAAGCCTTCCTGACGGAACCCGTTGACGTCGCCCGTCAGCGCATAGCCCGCCTGCTGCGCTGCATCGAGCCACGCCTGATTGAGCGGATTGGCAAGGCTGCCATAGCAGGTATCCAGCTGCCCCTCGCCGCCGCGATATTCATCGCCTCCTTCGGCGCGGCGTTCGGCGCGCTTGAAATAGGGCAGCACTGCGGCATAGTTCCACCCGCGTGCGCCTTCTTCTTCCCAGCGCTCGAAATCGAGCGGATTGCCGCGAATATAGACCAGCCCGTTGATCGAGGACGATCCGCCCAGCCCGAGCCCGCGCGGCGTATGCAGCCGCCGCCCGCCAAGATGCGGTTCCGGCTCGCTTTCATAGCCCCAGTTCCACCGCTTGGTGTTCATCGGGATCGCCAGCGCGCTGGGCATCTGGATATAGATCGACTTGTCCGAGCCGCCCGCCTCCAGCACCAGCACGCGCGCCTTGCCGTCCGCGCTCAGCCGGTCCGCGAGCACGCAGCCAGCCGAGCCTGCGCCGACGATAACATAGTCCCAAATCTCCGAAGCGGGGGCGCCGCCCTCAATAGGGGGCATCGATCGGCTCCATCGCGACGTAAACGCTCTTGAGGCGGGTAAAGTGGTGGATCGCCTCTCGGCTGTTTTCAAAGCCCAGCCCGGACTGCTTGAACCCGCCAAACGGCATTTTGACTGGGCAGATGTTGAAAGTGTTGATCCAGCACGAACCCGCATCGAGCGCGGCGATCACCCGGTGCGCGCGGGTCAGATCCTGCGTGAACACGCCGGCCGCAAGGCCGAATTCGGTGTCGTTGGCCCGCGCGATCACTTCCTCTTCGCTATCGAACGCCAGCACGGTCATCACCGGGCCGAAGATTTCCTCCCGCACCACGGTCATGGCGTCGGTGCAGGCGGTGAACACCGTCGGCGCAACGTAGAAGCCCGCCACCGGAACACCGTCTGTAACGCGGTAGCCGCCAGTGAGCACCTGCGCACCCTCAGCCTTGCCCTGCTCGACATAGCCCATGACCTTGTTCAGATGCGCTTGCGAGATGAGCGAGCCCATCTGCGTCGCCGGGTCCATCGGATCGCCCAGCTTGATCCGCTCGGTGCGCGCCTTCAGGCTTTCCAGAAACTGCGGCAGGATGCTTCGCTCGACGAACACCCGCGTCCCGTTCGAGCAGACCTCGCCCGCCGAGTAAAAGTTGGCAAGATGCGCGCCCGAAACCGCGTTCTCGATATCGGCATCGGCGAAAATGATCAGCGGCGATTTGCCGCCAAGCTCGAGCGTCACGTTCTTGAGCGTAGCCGCCGCCGCCGCCATGATCCGTTTGCCCGTGGGCACGCTGCCGGTCAGCGATATCTTGGCAATTCCGGGATGCGCGGTCAGCAGCGCGCCGGTTTCGCCGAAGCCGTGGACGACCTGAAACAGCCCCTCGGGCAGCCCCGCCTCGAGGTAGATCTTCGCCACTTCGATCGCGGTCAGCGGCGTGAGTTCGGACGGTTTGAAGATGATCGCGTTGCCGCAGGCCAGCGCGGGCGCGGATTTCCAGCAGGCAATCTGGATCGGATAGTTCCATGCCCCGATCCCGGCACAAACCCCCAGCGGCTCGCGCCGGGTATAACCGAACGCCGCCGGGCCGAGATCGAGGTGCTCGCCCGCGATCGTCGGCGCAATGCCAGCGAAGAATTCCAGACAATCCGCGCCCGAGACGACATCGACGACCAAGGTTTCCTGAATAGGCTTGCCGGTATCGCGCGTTTCCAGCGCGGCCAGTTCGTCGTTGCGTTCGCGCAGGATATCCGCGGCCCGGCGCAAGATGCGCCCGCGCTCGGTGCCGGTGCGCTTGGCCCATTCCTTCTGGGCCTTGGCAGCGCGGGCCACCGCAGCATCGACTTCGGCCTGCCCGGCAATGGGCAGCTCTGCGAGCACTTCGCCGGTGGCGGGATTGATTGTCTGAAAGGTCTTGGTCATGGGCTTGTATCGCCATTTCAGTTCAGAGGCAGGTCAATCATTTACCCCTCCGACCTGCCTTCGGCAGGCCACCTCCCCGTTTGGGCTTCGGCAAAACAGGGAGGGTTCTCTGCTCCTCCCTGTTTTGGCGAAGCCCAAACGGGGGGGTGGCATCGGCGCAGCCGATGACGGAGGGGTCTTCTTAGTTCCCGAAATGCCACACCGCGTTCACGCCCCAGGTGCGCGGCTTGGCATAGACGCCCGTGGTATAGCCCCAGAAGGTTGACGCATCGAAGGCATAGACGCGGTATTTGCGTTCGAACACATTGTTGACGAACACCGCCAGATCAAGGTTCGTGCCCGCCGGGGTGAACCCGATCCGCGCGTTCTCGACATGATAGGCGCGCTCGCGCTCCACCGGCGCGCACAGCACGGTGAAGCAGAACTTGCTGGTAAACAGCGCGTCCGCCTGAAGCGAAGCGCGGCCCGCGCCGGTTTCGAATTCATAACGGATCAGCGCATTGCCGGCAAAAGTGGGGGCCTGCGGCAGATCGCTGGTCTTTACCGTCACGCCATCGGGCAACAGCACGTTCTTGACTTCGCTATCCTGAAAGGCGCCGCTCAATTGCAGGGTCAGCCCCTTGATCGGGCGGCTGGTGAGGTCCGCCTCGATGCCCTTGATCTTGGCCGGCAGGTTGCGCACCACTTGCGCGGCAAACACCTGCACAAACGCCTGATAGTTCTGATAATCATAATAGAATGCCGAGAGATTGAACTGTGTGTTGCTGCCAATCTTGGTTTTCAGGCCAATTTCATAGGCATTGAGCGTTTCGGGCCGATAAGGAATGTTGTTGAGCACATCGACCAACTGGCCCGGAAAGGGCGTGCCGGTCGAGAACGTGAACCCGCCCGATTTCGATCCCCGGTTATAGCTGGCATAGATCAGGGTATCGTCGTTGGGCTTGTAGTCGATCTCGGCCCGCGCTGTCAGGCCGCTGAACGTCGGGTTCGCCGCGCTGGGCAGCGTCGTCACGCCTGAAGGCAGACCGCTGCCCGAATTCCACGTTCCCGGCGTCACCGTGCCGGTCGTGTCGTTATACGAGATGTCGTTCGGCCCGAAATGCAGCGACAGCGCGTAAGGCCCGGCGGCCGCATTTGCGAAGTAATCGCCGCGCTTGCGGTCTTGCCAATAGCGCAAGCCGCCGATCAGCTTCACCTGATCGCTGATCTTGAACTCGTCCTGCACGAAAAAGGCAAAGCTCTCCGTGCGCTGGGTAAAGCTTACGTTCGGATCATACTGGATGAACGGCACCGCATATTTCGCCTGAAACCGCCCGTCGATAATCATGCCAAAAGCGCCGACCGTCAGGTAGTTCTGGCCAAAGGTCGCCGCCGCGCGCAGTTCTTGCGTGTATTGCCGCGTGTTGGCCCGCTGGAAAAATACCGTGCCGGATTCGTAGCAGGTCACGCTCTGCGCCGGTGAGGGGCAAGGGCCGGGCGCGCGGACCGGGCCGTTCTCGACATAGGGAAACTCGGGCACGCTCAGGCCCTGCTCGATGTAGAACTTGTTGAGCGACTGGTAATCGGTGATCGAGGTCACATCGAACGCGCCCAGCTTGGCATCGAGCCGCAAGGTCGCGCCGAACACCTGGCGATCGACGTAAGCATCGCCCGTGCCCGCGGTGCGCCATGGATTGCCGCCTTGCGAGGGGGTGATCGCCGGATTGGCATAGCCGTTGCCAGTGGTGCCGACCGTGCCCCAATAACCGCAGGCATCGTTGGGGCCGATGAATTCGCCCTGGAACTGCGCATTGGGGCAAGTCGGCTCAAGCGAATAGAGCCCAGCCTGCCGCTCGCGGTCGGCCTGCGCATAGCGCAAGGTGAGCTTGGCCTTGAAATCGCTGCTCGGCTCCCACTTCACGATGCCGCGCAGCGCCCAGTGGTTGTCCGCGCCGCGATCGGGCTGGCCGGGGGTGATGTTCTTGATATAGCCATCGTCGCGCGCATACTGGCCCGAAACGCGCGCGGTCAGGTTCGAGGCGAGCGCACCCGACACGGCGCCTTCCACGATCGTCTGATTGAAGCTGCCGTAAGTGGCCGAGAGATAGCCGTCGAGCTGCTCGGTCGGCTGGGCGGAGATGAACTGCACCGCGCCGCCAGTGGCGTTGCGGCCGAACAGCGTGCCCTGCGGCCCGCGCAGCGCTTCCACACGCGCCAGATCGAAGATCGGGAAACTCGCCGCAGTGATCGACGAGGTATAGGCATCGTCCTGATAGACCGCGACGGGCGGTTCCTGCTGGTCGCCGTAGTCATTCTGCGAGACGCCGCGAATGTTGTAGACCACCTGGCTGCTACCATAGGCGTTGAATTTCAGGTTGGGGATCGCGCGCACCACGTCGGTGGCGTTGGTGATGTTGTAGTTCTTGATCTCGGCGGCATTGAGCACCGTGACCGCGATGCCGACATCGCGCAGCTTCTGCTCGCGGCGCTGCGCGGTCACCACGATTTCGCCCGGTGCCGCCGCTTCGGCTGCGTCAACAGATTGCGCCGTCGCCGCATCCTGCGCCAAAACTGGCGATGCGCCCGCGACAAGCGCCGCGATGGCGATTGCGGCCATGCCAGCGCCAGCAAAGCGGCTAAAAGCGAGGCCAGTGCGCTCAGCGGCGCCAATTCCGTGCATGCTCATGTTTATCTCCCTGACAAGAGCCCATCTCTCATTGTCATATGGGCGATAAACTGCCCGATACGCGCGGCCCAAACAAGGCGCGCCCGCGCCTCCCCTCTGCGCCCAGCACCGTGCAAATCGAAACGACCTGCAATGATTTCAGATAGTTACGCAAGATCACGCCATCTCTGGCGCTAATGCCCACTATTAAAATGCACAATGCCGTGCACAAAGGGGAACAATCCAGACACCCGCCGCCGCCTTCACGCGGCGCGCCGGCTCACATCACATCGTTCCTGGCCCGGCAGAATGTCTTTTCCACCAGCGGTTCGAACGCTTCCAGCGGCGTCACTTTGAAATCGGGATCGAAGGCGGGCATGTCCCACCGGTCGACCAGCCGCACGCCCAGATCATACCAGCTTTCATTGGCAAACTGCGAGCGCTGCCCGGTCGGCTGGCCCAGATAATCGAAGTAATAATCGCCCTGAAACAGCTGGTGATAGCGGATCACGTTGTAGCCATCATCGCTCACATAAGAGCGCATCATTTCCGCGCCGATCGCGCCGTGGTTGGCGATGGAAAACGATTTGCCGATGTCGTGACACAGCGCCAGCACCACCTCTTCGTCGGTCGCGCCGTCCGCTTGCGCCAAAGTCGCGGTCATCAGGCTGTGCGTCAGCTGGTCGGCGGCAAAGCCCACTTCCAGCGCCGACAGCCGCTTCAGCGTATCCATCACCATCAGCGGCACCACTTCGCGCTGATGCTTGCGATGCGCATCGCCGATCACTTTCCAATCCGCAGCGTTGCCTTGATCCATACGGGTGAACATGGCGTTCTTCTCCAGCTATCCTCTGCGCGCAGAATGCCCGCGAAACGCGCGGGGGCCAAGCGCAATTTTTGTTAGCGGCAACAGAAGCCCCGCGGAATATCATAGCTACAAGCCACCCCCGCCCAATCCCCCGTCATGCTGAACTCGTTTCAGCATCCATCGCGCAGCAATTGGTGGAGCACTTTACACCCCAAGCCATTCAAGCCCGTTGGGTAGGGTGTCAGCGGAAAAATCAATTTGCAGCACACGGCGGCGCGTTGGCGGCGACGCTGCTTCAGAAGCGTGGAGGATTGGCGTTGAGTAAAGCCATACGTCGCCAGCCTCGGCCAAACAGGTTTTGGTGCCACAACGCTGCACCACGTTATCGATGTCACTGACTGGAATTCTGCCAAATTTGTGCGAGCCGGGAGAAATCAAAAGGGGTGCATTGTTGACCGAAACATCATCAAGATGCGCCCGCAGCGTAATCATCTTCGTCAATAACTCATACGGCGGCGCAACATGATGCATTCCGCGCTTTATCGTCCACGGTCCAAAATCAGAAGCTTCACGCTTCTCTTTGACGCAGATTGTTCGATCCTGATGCCACGCAAGCGACCAGTTGTTTTGCTCTGATTTGTCGAAGAGGATAGCTCGAACCGGCAATGTATTTCGGCCAGCTATCGAGCTTGCAATTCCGCCAATCAAACCGGTACTAGCGTGCAGTGGCCTTAGCGATGCAATGCCGTAGATGCGGATGCCCGCGCTATCGGTTGGAAGCCCTGCAAGCCCCGCTTCTAAATCCGCAATGCACGGCGTCAAAGCGCTTTTGAGAAGCAGCGCCCCATCCTTCGCGAAATCGGTCAGCGAACAATCAACCATGAAGGGTGTTTTTAGCCGGCATGTGTTTTCGGCGCAACGCGAACTGCCCCCCTCAAACCTCCAGCACCCCCGCCGCGCGCGTCACCGTATCGCCGCCGATCCACAGCGCGCCTGCGTCGTCGCGCGTGATCCGCACCAGTCCGTCGCGGCCGATGCAGCCGCCTTGCGCCGCTAGATAGGGCGGATTTACAGCGCCTGCGCCGACCAGCCACTCGGCGAGCGAGGCATTCAGGCTGCCCGTCACCGGGTCTTCCACGATGCCGCCGAACGGATCGCTGAAAAACGCGCGCACTTCATAGGCGAAGCGCGAGCCCAGCGGATAGAGGCCGACCACGCCCACATCGATCCGCCGCTCATGAAACCGCGCCGGGGCCAGCGCGCGCACCGCCTCGGCATCGGCAAGGCGCACCGCCACCCAGCCCGGCCCATTGTCGGCCCACTGCGCGTCCACGATGTCGCCCCGCGCAATCCGCAAGACCGCCGCGACTTCCTCCAGCGTCTCCTCCGCGACCGGCCCGCCGCGAATGAG
>NZ_CAMBTS010000050.1 GCF_945870625.1 Novosphingobium sp. Chol11
GGCTGCGCGGGCGGTGGCATCCATGATGGAGATGCCCGATGCCCGATGCCCATGTTACCGATCGCCTTGAAGTCCGT
The DNA here is from genome assembly GCF_945870625.1 of Novosphingobium sp. Chol11. GTDB lineage: Bacteria > Pseudomonadota > Alphaproteobacteria > Sphingomonadales > Sphingomonadaceae > Novosphingobium. Next base: position 78 of record NZ_CAMBTS010000050.1, read on the forward strand.
GCCCGAGAGATTGTCACCAGCCTTGGCGGCTCGTGGTCGCGCTCGCGCGGCATGTGTTGCTGTCCTGCCCACGAAGACCGCACCCCTTCACTCAGCGTCACGCTGGGATCGCGCGCGATCCTGTTCCACTGCTTTGCCGGCTGCGCGAACGACGCCGTCCTGGCAGCGCTGGCGCAGCGCGGGATCAAGGCTGCAACGTTGTTCGACGGGCGATCCGATCCGGTCCGTTCGGTTCGCTCGGACGAAGCTCCCCCTGAGAATGTTCAGCGCCTGTGGCGCGATGGTGCTTGCCTCAGTGAAAGTCCCGCCGAACGCTATCTGGCGAAGCGCGGCATCACTGCCGGCTCGCCTGATTTGCGCTATCTGGCGCGCACGCCGCTCGGCCCTAAGGGCGCAGTGCGGTTCCTTCCGGCGATGGTGGCGGCAGTGCGCAATGATCTTGGTATCCTCGCGATCCACCGCACGTTCCTCGATGTGAAGAAAGGGAGGATCGCGAAAGTCGATGGTCCGAAGCGGGCGCTCTGTGCCTTGGGGCGCGGGGCCGTTCGCCTGCACGGCGCGCGGGGCGGCAAGCTGGGCCTCGCCGAGGGGATCGAGACGGCGCTGTCGGCAAAGCAGCTTACCGGAATTCCTTGTTGGGCAACGCTCGGCACTGAACGCTTCGGGCTTGTCGCGATCCCCGAGAGCGTCACCGAGCTTCATTTGTTCATCGACCACGATGCAGGCGGCGCGCAAGCTGAACGTCGCGCCCGCGAGGCTTACGCGCGCGAGGGACGCACCATCGTGATGCATCGACCCGAGCAGCCCGGAGCAGACTGGAACGACGTGCTGATTGCCGGGATTGCCGTCGATCCCTGATCAGAGGGGAGGGGGCTTGGAGCCTTTCGAGACCTGCATGGCGCGGGTTTCGTCAGGAGGTTTTCATGTCCACGTCCCCCGTCCTTGCGCTGCCCTTTGCGGGCGAGCCACTAGTCCTGTCTGCTGCCAGGGAGCTGGCTGCGTGCCTCAAATCCGAAGCGCCGGTCACCAAGGCTGTGCGCAATGCCGTCCTCAACGCGCACTTTGGCGGCAGCGATGCCGATGGCCGATGGTCGGTCCGCGACGCGCACGCGGCGCTCGAACTGGCGCAAGTTCTGTGGCTGCGCGAACAGCCTGAATTGACGTTGGCGTCCAATCCGGCTGCTGCATTGACGCGCTTCGACTGGCTCGAAGCGCAGTTTCCGCGCCAAAGCGTTCGCAGCGAGGAACAGATCGAACTCCAGCAATTCGCGACCCCGCCGCGTATTTCCTGGCTCGCGGGGCGGGCTTGCGCGCTGGTACCGGGCGAGCTGGTGCTGGAGCCATCGGCAGGAACCGGGATGCTTGCGCTCTGGGCTGACAAGGCTGGAGCGAATCTCGTCCTCAATGAGATATCGGCTTTGCGCCGCGAATGTCTCGAAGGCGTGTTCCTTGCGGCGAGAGTCACTGGGCACGACGGCGAGCTGATCGATGAACTGCTCGATCCCGCGCAGCGTCCAAGCGTGGTTCTCATGAACCCGCCCTATTCGCATGGGCTTGAGCGCGGGCACGATGGCCGGACTGGTGCGCGGCACCTTCGTTCAGCTTGGAACCGCTTGGCACCCGGCGGACGGCTCGTGGCGATCATGCCGGAGTGGTTCGATCTTGCGGGCTTTCTGAAAAGCGCAGGCGGCCAAGTGGCTTTGCGCCTCGATGTGGCGATCGAGCGTGGCTTCGTTGCGCACGGCACATCGATCACGACGCGGCTGCTGGTGATCGACAAGACCCAAGGCAACACCGATGGGATAGTTGCAAGAAATGCCGAGTTCGGCGAACTTTGCAAGCTGATCGATAGCCTCCCCGCCCGATCGGCCCGTGTCGCTACTCAGGTTTTGGCGTTACGCCCTGTTCGAGCCCTGCCGCTGCTAAACCCCGCTGCTCGTCCGCTGCCTTCAGCCCGCAAGCCGGCTTCGGCAACGATGGCAGTACAGCCAGTGGCGTTCACATCGCTCGACACCGCCGCACCGACCCCCGAGTAGGTCGGACATTATCTCCCCTATCGGCCGAGCCGCATCGTCATCCCTGGTGCTGCCGAACATCCGACGCCGCTCGTGGAATCGGTGGCAATGGGCTCGATCACTGCGCCGGTCCCGACGCAAGTCCCGCAGCTGCCCGGCGGTGTTATCGACCGCGGCCTTCTATCGGCAGCCCAGATGGAAACCCTTATCTACGCCGCCAATGCCCATGCACGCGATTTGCCCGGCCTGTTTGCGCCCGACGACAAAGGCTGCACGCTCAAGCCGAGCGCCGAGGGCAGGGCCTATCGCGCCGGTTACTTCCTTGGTGACGGCACCGGTGCCGGCAAGGGACGGCAAGTCGCCAGCGTCATCCTCGACCGCTGGGTGCGCGGTGAACGGCGGCATATCTGGATCTCGAAGAACGAGGCGCTTCTGGAAGATGCACGCCGTGACTGGTCCGCGCTCGGCGGGCTGCCGATCGATGTACAGCCGCTGGCGTCGTGGAAACTTGGGTTTCCGATTGCTATGCCGGAGGGCATCCTCTTCGTGACCTATCCCACGCTGCGATCGGGCCGTGCCGATGCCACCCGGCTCGACCAAACCCTTGCCTGGGCGGGCGACGATTTCGACGGCGTGATCGTGTTCGACGAAGCCCACGCCATGGCCAATGCCGCTGGCGGCGAAGGATCGCGCGGCAAGGTCAAAGGTTCCGAACAAGGCGTGGCTGGTGTCCGCCTCCAGAACCTGCTGCCGTGCGCCAGAGTCCTCTATGCATCTGCAACCGGCGCGTCGGACGTCAACAATCTGGCCTACGCAACCCGCCTTGGCCTGTGGGGGCCAGAAACGGCGTTCGCAACCCGCGAGGAATTCGTCACCGACATCCGCGTTGGCGGGATTGCCGCGATGGAACTGGTCGCCCGCGACCTCAAGGCGCTCGGCCTCTATACAGCGCGTGCCCTGTCGTTCGTCGGTGTTGAATACGAAATCCTCGAACACTGTCTGACACCGGACCAGATTGCGGTCTACGATGCCTACGCCGACGGGTGGGCCATTATCCATGCCAACTTGTGCGAGGCGCTGGAGGCGACGCGCATCGTCGATGGCGATAGCGGCAACACGCTCAATTCGGGCGCCAAGTCGGCGGCGCTGTCGGTCTTTGAAGGCACCAAGCAGCGCTTTTTTGCGCAGCTGCTGCTCTCGATGAAGTTGCCGAGCCTGCTGCCGGCCATTGAAACCGCGCTGTGCGAAGGCCACGCGGTCGTCGTGCAGCTGGTCTCGACAGCGGAGGCCATGCTCAACCGCAGGCTTGCCGATCTCTCCGACGCCGAACGCCAGGCGCTCGAGATTGACCTGTCTCCGCGCGAGGCCGTCGTTCAGTACCTCGAAAAAAGCTTCCCGGTCCGGCTGATGGCAGTCTTCATCGATGAGAACGGCAACCCGCGTTCCGAGCCGATGACCGACGATCAGGGCAATCCAGTCTTGTGCCGCTCGGCGCTGGCTGCGCGTGATCGCATGATCGAGCAGCTCTGCGCGCTGCCGCCGATTGCGACCGCGCTTGATGCGATCATCGAACGCTTTGGTGCCGATCAGGTGGCCGAAGTCACCGGCAGGACGCGGCGTCTGATTGTCGGGTCTGATGGGCGTCAAAAGCTGCAATCGCGGACACCCCGCGCCAACGTTGCCGAAACGAAGGCGTTCATGGATGGCGACAAGCACATTCTGGTGTTCTCGGATGCGGGCGGCACAGGGCGTAGCTATCATGCCGACCTTGCCGCCAGAAACCAGGCCCGCCGTGTCCACTTCCTTCTCGAGCCGGGATGGCGGGCCGATGCCGCTATCCAGGGGCTTGGGCGCACAAACCGCACCAATCAGGCCTCGGCCCCGCTGTTCCGTCCGGTAACGACCGACGTGCGCGGCGAGCGCCGCTTCATCTCGACGATCGCCCGCCGCCTTGACAGCCTTGGAGCACTGACGCGCGGGCAACGCCAGACTGGCGGGCAGAACCTGTTCGATCCTGCAGACAATCTCGAAAGCACCTACGCCAAGGATGCTCTTCATCGTTGGTTCGGCTTGCTGTTCACTGGCAAGCTTGACGCGGTCGGACTGACCCGGTTTCAGGACCTGACCGGGCTCAGGATCGAAAGCGCCGATGGCAGCATGGTTGATGACTTGCCGCCAATCCAGCGCTGGCTCAACCGCATCCTCGCCCTGCCGATTGGCTTGCAGAATGCAATCTTCGACGAATTCCTCGGCCTTGTCGATGCGCGAATCGATGCGGCGCGGGCGGCAGGGACGCTCGATCTCGGGCTCGAGACCATCGCTGTCGAGAGCTTTGAGGTCCTGTGCGACACACTACTGCGCACCGACACTGTGTCGGGCGCCACGACGCACTTGCTTGAACTCGAGATAGCCCGCGCACTGAAGCCTTTGACTTTGGACCGGCTCGATCAGCTTGAGGGAGCATCGGGCATTCGCCGCAGGACGGTGCGCAATGCGCGCTCGGGCCGGGCGGCGTTGCTGGTGCCGGCGCGCAGCCTGCTTGCTGATGATGGCAGCCGCGTAACGCGCCACGAACTGGTGCGTCCACTGAAGCGCGGTCACCTGACCGCCGACCAGCTTGCCGAAAGCAGCTGGGAGCCGGTTGATGAGCAGGCATTCCGGGCTGCCTGGCAGGCCGAAGTTGACGAGGCTTTGTCCTCGCTCAAGCGCGAGCGGCTCCATCTGGCGACCGGCTTGCTGCTCCCGGTGTGGGACAAACTGCCGAAAGATCATGTCCGGGTGAGCCGCATCTCTGCAAGCGATGGCCGTTCGCTTTTGGGGCGCGAAGTCCCGCTGCATGCCGTCGGCGACATCTGCAACGCTTTGGGCATCGATGCTCGGCCTGATATTGCGCCAGACAGTCTCATCAAAGCGGTGCTGACCAGTGGCCGTGCCATGCCTGTCAGGGCACGCGAAACGCTCACGCTCAAGCGCAGCCTCGTCAACGGCGCGCAGCGGCTTGAGCTGACGGGTTGGTCTGCAAGCCGGCTCGACTGGTACAAGGCGCAAGGGTGCTTCACCGAAATCATCCGGTTCCAGACGCGGCTGTTCGTCCCAATCGATGGTGCGTCGTGTATCTTAGCTCGCATCGGTGGCGAAGCTGGGTGAAGATTGCCAAACGGCATGATATCGCCTATATACTGCCATAAGGAGATTTCCCGTGCTGGCATTGCAACCCGTTGATACTGTCGCTCCCGCGTTCCGGCCCGTGCCTATCACGCAGGAAGAGGCAGCCGTGATGTTCCGTGCTGCGCTCGGCCTGTTCGGCAAATGGGAGCTGACCGATGAACAAGCGGCGACCCTGCTCGATATGCCGGTGCGGACCTATCGGCGCTGGAAGGCGGAAGGACCGGGACGGGTCTCGCGCGATGGCTGCGCGCGTCTGTCCAATCTGATGGGCATTCACAAGGCGCTGCGGATTATCTTTGCCGAGGCCCAGCGCGGCTATGCGTGGATCAAGGCCAGCAATGCCGCCTTTGCCGGATCGAGCGCCTTGGACATCATGCTCGGCGGCGAACTCACCGACATCATGCGCGTGCGCCGCTATCTCGATGCGACCCGCGGTGGCTGGTGACCGGCACCGATACCCTGCCTGTCAACCCCGTCACGTGGACCGGGGCGGTCAGGATCATCCGCAGCGCGTTTCCGCCGATCGACTTGTTCGAGGATATCGCTGACCCGGCAGACTGGCCGCTGCTAATCTCAGCCGAGCAGAAGACCAATCCGCGCATCATGACCTCGATCGGCAATCTGGACCTAGTGCCAGTGGAGCGCCGGGTCGGTGGCCCAGGGGCCTCGTGGTTGATGGCACCGTTCACGCATGTCAGTCCGGACAGGACCAGCCGCTTCACCGACGGCAGCTACGGCGTGCTCTATGTGGGCAAGGTCTTCGAGACAGCGCTGTTCGAAACGATCCACCACCATGCCCGCTTCATGGCCCGAACCGCCGAATCACCAGGTTGGACCTCGCAGTTCCGGGAAATCGTTCTCTCGGTCGTTGCCGAGTTTCATGATCTGCGGGGCGCCGGTGCTGACATCCATGCTGCGCTGGATGGCAAAGACTACACCGCCTCCCAGACCTTGGCGAAAAAGCTGCGGGCAGCTGGATCTGATGGCGTAGTCTACCCGAGCATCCGGCACGCCGGCGGCGAATGCGCCGGGCTGTTCTATCCCGATTGTGCGGCCAACCCCATCCAGGGTCGGCATCTCGACTATCATTGGGACGGCGCGGGAGTCGATCTTGTGCGCGATGCGGGCTCGGGCGCGGTCTTTCGCGTGGTGGATGTGCCCTGATCAGATTGAGGCAAAGGCGTCAGTCGGCGGCGGTTGGGCTAGGGCGGCTTTGCGCCGAAATCACGGCCATTTCGTTAGTTTTTTGCCCTTCCTGAGACCTGCCGTTCACCGATTGCCGATATCGGGGAGCCTAAAGGACCGGGTCTGGGACACCGCGTAATTGATTTAGGCACCCTCGTGCATGGTACGAAGTCGCCTTGGCGCTTCAATGCAGGAGGGTGACCGATGTCGATTTATGCAGGATTAGACGTTAGTGACAAGACGACGCATATCTGCGTGGTCGATGCCGACGGTAAGGTGTTGCGGCGAGATGTTGTCGCCAGTGATCCTGATGCGCTGGCCAAATGGCTCAACAAGCATTGCCCTGATCTCGTTCGCGTGGTCCTCGAGACGGGTACGCTATCGACGTTCCTATACCACGGATTGGTCGAACGCGGTGTCACGGTCGAGTGCATCTGTGCGCGGCATGCCAAGGGTGTCCTTTCCGCGCGGGTAAACAAGAGCGATGTCCACGATGCAGAAGGGCTCGCGCAACTGGCACGGACTGGCTGGTACAAACGCGTCCACATGAAGGCATCAGCCACACACATCGACAGGGCAGCTCTGCGCATCCGTTCGCAGCTGATCACATCGCGGACAGCGATGGCCAACCAGCTGCGTGGGCTGTTAAAACTGTTCGGTCTGCGTATGGGTACCGCCAGGACTTCGGGTCGGCGTGCCGAACGCCTGACTGCATTCTATGCACAACGCCCCGATTTGAAGCCCCTGTTTGCACCGCTTATTGCGTGCATGGAGGCCATTGAGGAACAGTTGCGCGCATCCAATCGCCTACTCAATGACCGAGCAAAGGCAGATGAGGTTTGCAACCGGCTGATGAGCGTCCCTGGCGTCGGACCGATTACCGCGCTCACTTTTACCTCGACCATCGAAGATCCGCACCGTTTTGCCCGAAGCGACGATGTCGGCGCTTATGCAGGGCTCGTGCCCCGACGTAGTCAATCAGGAGAACGCGACACGAGTGGCCACATCTCCAAGGCGGGCGACCCCATGTTGCGTAAGGCGCTTTATGAGGCCGCCAACTCCGCACTGTCGCAAGTAAAACGGCCATTCGCCCTTCAGGCTTGGGGCAGGAAAATGGCCGAAGCCAAAGGCGCCAAGCGTGCCAGAACGGCCGTCGCACGAAAGCTCGCCGCATTACTCCATTCGCTTTGGTTGAACGAGACCGAGTTCCGCTGGGCCTGAGCCCGGCGTTTCTCTTCCCGATCAGCCATGCCCAGGATGATCTCGTCAGCAAAGTAGAGGGTCTAACCTCGTTTGGGCCTCAGAGACATCCACCTATTCCGCTCGGCCGCGATCATGAAGGCTCGGACAAAGTGCTGCTTCAGCTGTCCGATGACCTCGAAGACAACCATTGGCGAACGGGAAAAAGGAAGAGCAATGCCAGAATCAATTAGACAACTTTGCGGTCATTCCGTGTGGGGCGGCTGAACGTCGGTTTCTGACAAAAGCCGCCGCTCGAGCTTTTGCCCCAGCGATGTCATCGGACGACCACTACTGGGCCGTCGCCTACCTGTCTGGTCCTAGGCGCATTACCCAAGAAAGCTGACCTTCGCCGAAGGAAAAAGCCCCGTCTTCGTTCGCCAACATTTCGGACATTGAACCGCCGCATGAGACGAGTTCAAGGCAGTTATAAATTTAAATGACCGAAGACGGCTCGACAACCAGCCGCGAGCCGGGGCGCACGACTAGTCGCGCTACAAAGAAGTCATTCGGGGTTCCGCAAACAACCTTGATCTGTCCCGAGACCGAACATTTGGACATCGCTTTCGTCGAGCGCCTGCCTGACGTGGACGTTTTTCTAGGGTGCTGTCAATCTAAGTGCAACTGGTCTCCGATTGGCGCAACTTGGGCCAAACGCAGGCGGCATGAGGCGGCAAGCGATTGCCACTCGGCCAAGGCCGAGCGGTGTCTTCGACGTTGCGCAGCGATGGCGGGGAACCGCACGTACATTATTGAGCTGGATCACCTGCGACGACGAATTGAAGCACCGGAATAGATTGGTAGGCTGGCTAATCCCGCAATTTTTTACCGCCACCCTGCACCGTAAGGAATTAGTCTGACAACATCGGTCAAAGTAACGTAACCGATCCTGTCGGCGGCACGAGTTCTGCAATCTTCGCAAGTCCTTCCGCCGTGCGGGCGGCGCGGGCGCACGCAATCGGCCCACCGTGGGTTATGATCAAGATGCTGCCCTTTTGCGATGCGCTAACAAGTGCTGCCATGATACGGTTGAAAAGCTCCCGCGTCGTCTCGCCGCTTTCGCCGGGGCGGAACGTCTCTGGCGCATCAATCATCCCGTCCATGGCATTACCGGTCGCGCGGTAGATGGCATTCCAGCTCTGTCCCTCCCACGATCCGAAATAGCGTTCGCGCCAAAGCGGTTCGGCGATCGGCAGGATACCGAGCCGCTTTCCCAATGGCCCCGCAATTGCGCGGGTGCGCTTCATGTCGCTGTGGATGATCACATGCGGCGCCAAATCGGCAAGCTGATCGAGCAGCGGCACTACCATAGCCTGGCCTGCGCGCGACAGGCCGGGGTCGCTCTGGCCGTAGCAACGTTTTTGCCATGCAAGAGCAACTGGCGGATGGCGAACCAGTATTAAGCTGCAGGCCATTGCGCGGTCATGCAGAGCAGCAGGATCAATTGGCCGACATAGACGGCAAAGCCCAAACAATCGCCGGTCACCCCGCCAAGATGCCGCATCAGCGACTGCCGGAACCACAACAGGAAGAGCAGCGTGCATCCGGTTCCGATCAGCAGCGCGCCGGAGGCAACGGCGACCAGTGGCGCTAAGAACGGCAAGACAAGAAGGGTTGCGCCGCCGAGGATTGCCAGGCCGGGGCGCTGGCCGATATCCTTTGCCAAACTGCCCGGCTGATCAAGCGGGGGCACCATTACCATCGCCGCCACAGCTACCCAGCGCCCAAATGCGGCAGAGGCAACCAACGCTGGCAGGAGGAGCGCCGCCGGAAGCGCGATCAACAAGGCTGCCCGCAGGCCCACCGCCAATATCAGCCCCAGCGCGCCATAGCTGCCGATGCGGCTGTCCTTCATGATCTCGCGGATGCGTTCCGCAGTCATGCCGCCGCCGTAGCCGTCGCAGAAATCGGCGACGGCATCTTCGTGGAACGCGCCGGTCAGCCGGGCCTCCACGATCAGCAGCAGCGCCACCGCGACCGTGCGCGGCCAGAACAGGCCAGCGCCCCACACTAGCATCGCGCCGATGCTGCCGACTATGCCGCCGACCAGCGGGAACCACAGGACCGAGAGGCGCAAGCCGGTTTTCAACCGATGTTCGTCCAGCGGCGGTATGGCCCGGCTGACCGGCAGGCGGGTGAGGAACTGGATGGCCAGCAGCAGCGGCAGAACGACAGCGCGTATCATTGGCCCAGAACTTCCTCCAACGTTGCCACATCGCGCAGCAGCGCGGCAGCGCTGTCGAGCAAGGGCAGCGCGGTCAGAGCGCCGGTCCCTTCGCCTAGCCGCATCTGCCAGTCGAGTATCGGTGTGAGGTTAAGGTGGGCGAGAGCGGCGCGGTGCCCCGGCTCGGCCGAACGATGGCCGGCAATCATCGCGCGGGCGGTGGAGGGTGCCAGCGCTTCGGCAATCAGAGCAGCAGCAGTGGTGACATAGCCATCGAGCAACAGCGCCGCACCTGCCGCTGCCCCGGCCGCATAGAACCCCGCTATCGCAACAATCTCGAACCCGGCGATGGCGGCCAGCGCCGCTTTGCAGCGCGCGCCGCCGAGCCGGGCAACGGCCTGTTCCACAATTGCGCGCTTGTGCAGCCGCATCTCTGCATCAGCGCCCGCACCGCTGCCGGTGGCGGTATCGGCGTCCACGCCTGTGAGGGCATGGGTGAGACAGGCCGAGGCGGTGGTGTTGCCGATCCCCATTTCGCCCGCGATCAGCAGCCGATAGCCAGCCGAGACTGCGGCCTGAGCCTCATCTGCTCCCAGCGACCATGCGGCCTCGAATTGCGAGATATCCATCGCCTGGCCGGCGGCAAGGTCGGCAGTGCCGGGCGCGATCGGTGCGGAGCGGAAATGCGGAGGGACCGGGCCCGCAGGCGGCTGCGCCATCCCGGCATCGACCACCCGCACATCCACGCCGTGCGCTGCGGCCAGCGCTGTGCTGGCGGCGCGGCCTGACAGGATCGTGGCGACCATTGCCGTCGTCACAGCCTGCGGCCACGGAGTTACGCCTTTCGCCACCACCCCGTGATCGCCAGCAAACAGCACCAGCCGGCGCGGGCGGGTGAGCGGCGTGAGAGTGTTCTGGGCTATCGCCAGTTCGACCGCCAGCGCCTCCAGCCGGCCCAGACTGCCAGGCGGCTTGGCAAGGCTGTCTAGGTGCGATTTTACTTGCTGGGGCGTGATCGTCATCGGACAAATCTCGTTTGGCCCGCATGAAGGCGATCTTGCCAGCGGCGACGGACCAGTTCGGGGGTTTCGCTTTCCTCGGCTGGATAGCCAAGGCAGAGCAAGGCCACCAAGCGCCAGTCTTCGGGCACATCGAGCAGGCGGTTAATCGCTGCCGGATCGACGATCGAGACCCAGCCCACGCCGATGCCGATGGTGCGAGCAGCGAGCCACAGCGTATGGACCGCGATAACGACGGAATAGGCGAGCGTTTCCGGCATGGTTTGACGGCCAAGGCCGCGCCCTGCGGCCGGATCAAGCTCACAGAACACGGCAAGATGTTCAGGTGCCTCGCGCAACCCGTGGAGTTTCAGCGCATCATAGGCGGCGCGGGTTTCATCGCGGTAGATCGAAGCAGCTTGCTGATTTTCCGCTTCGACATGGCCGATAATGGCGGCGCGCCTTGCCGCCGACAGTACCCGCACGAAACGCCACGGCTGGCTGTTGCCGACTGATGGGGCAAGGCAAGCGCGGTCCAGAAGATGATCGAGCGCACCGTTCGGCAGGGGCACCGTCTGGAAATGCCGCACATCGCGCCGCCATGTCAGCAACGTATCGAGCCCTTCGGCGAACTCGGGCAGAAATACCGGGCTGTTCATGCAGCTTGCTCGGCGATTGCGAGCAGGCGGTCCACCGCAACGTGCCGCTCCAACGTTGCCGCCAGTTCGTCAAGAGCGGCGTCCACGGCAACATGCTGATCAACGCCATTCGATGCGCCATCTATCCAGCCGCGCCGCTGGGCGGCCAGATTGAACAGGCCGTGGACATAGCAGCCCGCCACTCGGCCATCCGCGCTCACTGCGCCGTCATCGCGGCCATCGGCCATGCGCAGCAGGGGGCGGGCTGAGCCGGTTGTAACTCCGGCATGAATTTCATATCCGCGGAACGGCGCATTGTCGGCGATGCAGGTGCCGTCCACTTCGCGCAGGGTTTTGCCTGCCTGCATCACCGTATCGACCGGCAGCAGGCCAAGGCCCTCCGCCGTTTCAGGCGCGCCCTCTACTCCCGCCGGATCTGCAATCGTGCGGCCCATCATCTGGTAGCCGCCGCAAATGCCCAGCACCCGCCCGCCGCGCCTTATATGGGCGGTGATATCGATATCCCAGCCTTGCGCGCGCAGGAATTTGAGATCGGCAATGGTCGCCTTGGTGCCGGGGATGATGATGAGCGAGGCACTGGCGGGGATCGGCGTGCCCGGCAGCACCATCGTCAGCCGCACGCCGGGTTCGTTTGCCAGCGGATCGAAATCATCGAAATTGGCGATGCGTGATAGCATCGGCACGGCGATCTCCATCAGACCATTGCCTGAAGCATTAGCACCTGAAGCACTGGGCGTTTGCAAAGTGACGGCATCCTCGGCCGGAAGCGCGCACGCAGCGGCGATCCATGGGATAACGCCAAGGCCTTCCCAGCCGGTCCGCTCAGCTATCGCGGCATACCCGTCATCGAACAGCGCTACATCGCCGCGAAACTTGTTGATCAGGAAGCCCCGGATCATCGCTGCGTCTGCTGGGTCAATCACCACCTTGGTGCCGACGATCGCGGCAATCACACCTCCGCGATCGATATCGCCGACGAGCACCACCGGGATATTGGCGGCGCGGGCAAAACCCATGTTGGCGATGTCACCGGCGCGAAGGTTGATCTCCGCCGGGCTGCCTGCGCCTTCCACTACCACAATATCGGCTTTGGCGCGCAGGCAGTTATAGGATGTCAGCACTGCCTCCAGCAGTTCGCCCTTGCGGCTGCGGTAATACTCCGCGCCCAGCGTCCCCCATACTTTGCCGTGGACTACCACTTGCGCCGTCCGGTCCGACTGCGGCTTGAGCAGCACCGGGTTCATATCAACAGTCAGCGGCACGCGGCAAGCCAGCGCCTGCAGGGCCTGCGCGCGGCCGATCTCGCCGCCATCGGCAGTCACTGCGGCGTTGTTCGACATGTTTTGCGGCTTGAACGGCAACACGCGCAAACCGCGATTGGTCAGCAAGCGGCAAAGGCCCGCTACTAGCACCGATTTGCCGACGTCCGAGCCAGTGCCTTGCAGCATTAAAGCAGCCATGCCACGCCTCCGACTGTCAGCAATAGCAAAACACAGGCACGGCGATAAACCGACATGGCCCGGGTGAGATCGGCAACTCCCGGTGCCGGCCCATCGCCCAGAGTTTCGCGCGCGATCCACTCCCCATCATAAGCCGCACCGCCACCTAATCGCACTCCGAGCACCCCTGCCATCGCGCTTTCCGGCCATCCGGCGTTGGGAGACAGATGGTTGCCGGCATCGCGCACAAGGATGCGCCAGCCGCCGCCTCCGGCAAGGCAGATCAAACCTCCAGCAAGGCGTGCGGGCAGCCAATTCAGACAGTCGTCCAGCCTCGCCGAAGCCCAGCCGAATTGGCGATAACGCGCATCCAGGTGGCCGATCATGCTGTCTGCGGTGGAGATAGCCTTGAACGCGAACAGGCCGGGCAGGCCCAGAACGAGGAACCAGAAGGCTGGGGCGACAATTCCGTCGCAAAAGCTTTCCGCCAGTGTTTCGGTGGCGGCGGCTGCCATGCCGGGGATGTCCAGCACGGCGGTATCGCGGCCGACAATGGCGGAAAGCGCAGAGCGGGCCGCCGCCAGTTCGCCCCCCGCCAGCGGCCGGACGACGGCGGCGACATGATCATGCAGACTGCGCTGGGCAAGCCCGCTGGTGGCAATCAGGATGATGGCCATATCACCGCCCCAACCGCCAGCCAGCCGCTCGATCAGCAGGCCGGCCGCGCCGCTTGTCATCACCAGCGCAATTGCCGTCAGCACTCCGGCCGTGCGGGCATGCGGCGCACGGTTCCAATGCCGGTCCATTGCCCCGATCATCCGCCCGGCCCACATCACCGGATGACCGATACGCGCGAGCAACCAAGCTGGATAGCCCAGCACAGACTCAAGGATCAGCGCAATCAGCAGCTGTTCGGGGTGGCCCATGATCATGCCACGCGCGAAACAGGGGCGATCACCGGTGCGCCAGTTTCGTCTTGCCCGATATAGACGCGCACCCCGTAAGCGGCTTCGAGCACGGCGGGCGTGAGCACTTGCGCCTTAGGCCCAGAAGCAATGATGCCGCCCTCTTTCATAACGATCAGGTGATCGGCAATCCGCGCCGCCTGCGTCAGATCATGCAGTACCAGCGCGACGCCCGCCCCCGCACTCGCCGCCGCGCGGAAGCAGGCCATGGCATCCAGCTGGTGCGCCGGATCGAGATTGGCGAGAGGTTCGTCGGCCAGCACCCAATCCGGCTTGCCGGCTAGCACGCGCGCCAGCAACACCCGAGCCTGTTCGCCGCCGGACAGGCGCTGCGCCTTGCGCTGTGCAAATCGCGCACAATCGGTCTGCGCCATTGCCTCATCGATGGCTGCCTCGTCCGCTGCGCGTCGGCCCCAACGGCCATGATGCGGCAGACGGCCGAGGGCTACCAATGCGCGGACATTGATGTCCCAGTGAATATCCGCCTGTTGCGGCAGTAGCCCGATCTGGCGGGCACGCTCCATCGGCGGGATGGCGAGCAACGGTTTGCCGTCCAGCGTTACCTCGCCGCTATCGGTGGTGCGCAGGGCGGCAAGGCAGGCCAGCAGCGTGCTTTTTCCAGCGCCATTCGCGCCAAGGATGACCGTGACACTGGCGGGAGGGAAATGACCGCTGACATCGCGCAAGACCTGGCGGCCCCGCAGGGCGAGCGAGAGATGGTCAAACCTGAGACCCATCATGCGACTTCCCTACGCATCTTAAACAACAGCATCATGAAGAAAGGCGCACCTAGGCAGGCCATCGCAATGCCCAGCCGTACTTCCGAAGTGAATGGCAGAATCCGCACCAGGCAATCGGCCAGCACAACCAGTAAGGCCCCGGCCAAGGCCGAGGGGATCAGCAAAGCCGATGGTTCATGCCCGACCAGCGGCCGCATCAGATGCGGCACGACCAGCCCGATGAAGCCAATGATCCCTGCCACCGCCACAGAACTGCCCACGGTCAGCCCCACGCCGATCACGATCAGCCATTGCAACCGGCCCATATCAACCCCCATCGACCGCGCCACCGCATCGCCCAGCGTCAGGGCATCGAGGGAGCGCGCCGCCCACAGCAGGGCGCCCATGCCCACGACCGAAACCGGCAGGGCGATCCGCACATCATCCCAGCTGCGGTCCATCAGCGCGCCCATGAGCCAGGTCACAATTTCGGAGGAGGCAAACGGCGTGGGGGCAAGGCTGATCAACAGACTGGTAAGCGCCCCGGTCAGGCTGGAGAGGATCACGCCGGACAGCGTGAACAGGATCAGGCTGCCCGATCGGCCAGCCAGTATGGCCAGCGCCGCCATGCCAAGGCCGGCCCCCGTCAGCGCGAAAACCGGCAGCAGCCAGGCGGATATCGCAAAGCCGAAATAGAGCGAGACAACCGCGCCCAAAGCCGCACTGGAGGATACGCCGAACAGGCCCGGATCGGCCAGCGGATTGCGCAGATACCCCTGCATCGCCGCCCCGGCCATGCCAAGGCTGGCACCCACGATCGCCCCGACACAAGCGCGCGGCAGACGCAATTCCATCACGATCAGCGATTGCAGATCGCCCGACAGCCAGTGACCGAACGGCACCCACGTCCGCCCTGCCATCAGCGATGCCAGCATGACCACCAGCAAGGCGGCCAGGAGCCCGAAGTTCAGCCTCACCGGGATGCCGTCCATGCGCGCCGCACTGCAGCCAGCCGCTCGAGCGACCGGATGATCACCGGCCCGCCGCAATGCAGCAGATTGGAGGAATATTGCGCGATCGTGATCCGCTTGCCGGCCTTGATCCCGGCCTTGATCAGCGAGGGATGGCTCAGCATCCGGTTCCCGTCACCGCTGCCCGCGCCCATGTCTGCCTGCCCTGCCAAGAGCACGACGGGGGCATGGGTCAGCAACCCCTCCAGCGGCAGGATATCCCATTTCTTGAGGCCCATCGCTCCGCTCATGTTGCGGAAGCCGGTGTTGGCCATCAGCTCATCGGCCAATGTGCCCGTGCCAGGCACCAGCCCGCTGCCTTGCCAGATCAGCGCTTCGATCGGTGCAGCGTGCCAGCGGCTGGCCGCCATTGCCGCATCGATGCGCGCATTGAGCGCTTCGCCTGCACGGGCTCGTCCAATCCGCGCGGCGATCTCAGAAATCTGCGCCTTGTTCTGGGCCACGCTTTCAGGGACGGTCAATTGCATCAGCGGGATGCCCAGCCGCCGGAGCGCGGCAATCGTCTGGATGGAAACATGCGGCCCGGCGATCACCAGATCCGGCGCGGCGCCGATGACATCCTCGGCCGAACCCGATACTGCGGGATAGCGCAGCGCGCGGTCTAGCGGGATCGACGTGGCGCGGGGGTCCTGCGAATAATGGCTGATCGCGGCGATCTGCTCCGGGCCCGCAATCTCCATCAGCACCGCATCGGCGCAGGGGTTCATCGATACGATCCGCTGGGGCGGGCCGTCCGCTGCGGGCATAGCCTGTCCGCCCGCCGCGCCGCATCCCGCCAAGAGCAGCATCAGCGCAAGCGGGGCGGCCCTGCGGATCAATATTCAACACCCTTTTGCGCCATGAAACCGGCCTTGAACGGGTGCTTCACTTCCTCAAATTCGGTCACCAAATCGGCGATCTCGATCAGCTCCGGCTTGGCGTTGCGCCCGGTGATGCAGATATGCTTTTCCAGCGGACGCTCTTTGAGAAACGCGACGATCTCTGCAATCGGCAGTGTATCGTCGCGGAGCACGATGTTCAGCTCGTCAAGGATGATAAAGTCATAAGCCGGATCAAGGATTAGCGCTTTGGACCGCTCCCAAGCTGCCCGCGCCGCCGCAATATCGCGTGCGCGGTCCTGCGTGTCCCAGGTGAAGCCATTGCCCATCACGTCAAAGGTAAGCATGTCCGGGTTGGCGGCGAAGAACGCCTTCTCTCCGGTGTCCCAGCTGCCCTTCACATATTGCAGGATGCCAACTTTCATGCCCCAGCCGATGCTGCGGATAGCCATGCCGAAGGCCGAGGACGACTTACCTTTGCCGTTGCCGGTATGGACGATCAGCAGCCCGCGCTCGATCGTCTTGCGCGCCTGGATCTTGTCTCGCGCGACTTTCAGCTTTTTCATGCGCGCGTTGTGGCGGGTGTGGCCGCTGTCTTCTTTAATGGGGTCGTCAGTCATTGCGTTTGCTCCACGCTAGCAAGGCAGTTTCAAGCCTTGCCCAATCGGTTTCTGTGCCTGGAATGCCTAGCCGCAGCTGACCCGGCCGGTCGATGAAGGGCCTTACCAATATGCCGGCCCGGCAAAGATGAGTGAACAGGCCGGGCGCGTCGGGCGCGTGACACAGTCTGAAGTTGGCGGTGCCGCCCGCATCTTGCAGACCTTGGCTCCGCAGCAACGCTGTAAGCTGCGCGCTGCCTTTGGTCAGCCGGAGCCTCTGCGTGCTCTGCCAAGTCCTGTCGCAATAGGCGGCGGTGCCGATGGCTATTGCCGGCCCAGAAATTGGCCAATCGCCCAGTAGGTTGCGAAGCTCGCGAATTAAGGGTTTGTTGGCGACGACAAAGCCCAGCCGGATACCTGCAAGGCCGAAGAATTTGCCGAACGAGCGCAGCACAATCGCGCCATTGCGTTGGGGCAACATGCTGACTTCGGGCATGGCATCGGCAAAGGCCTCATCGACGATCCGGATGTTGCGCAATCGTTGGAGCTTGCGTGCTTCGATAATCCAGCCGTCAGGGTTGTTCGGATTGGCGCAAATCATAAGTTCGGCGCCGCGAGCCTTGTCAAAGGGCAGCACCCGAGCTTCCGGCCAGGCGGCACGATAACCGGCATAACTTTGGCCGATGACGGCTACACGCTCCGCTGGCAGCAACCGGGCCAACAGGCGGATAGCAATATCGCTGCCTGGCACGGCGGCAATCTGTTCGGGATTGTTCATGCCGAACGCTGTCGCAGCGGCAAGTTCCAGATGTTCCAGTGCGGTGCGCGACGG
Organism: Novosphingobium sp. Chol11; assembly: GCF_945870625.1. Classification (GTDB taxonomy): domain Bacteria; phylum Pseudomonadota; class Alphaproteobacteria; order Sphingomonadales; family Sphingomonadaceae; genus Novosphingobium. The sequence continues at coordinate 17,909 of NZ_CAMBTS010000050.1, forward strand.
CAGAGCCTGCCATTGCTGCGGCTCAATCGCTGGCACTGGCCAGGCCCATGGACTGATGCCGGTGGACAGGTCCAGCCAAGGGCCGGGCGCAGCCGGGTAAAGCTGCGCCGCGGCTTCTGTCTGGCCGCCGTGCCACATCAATGCAGCATGCGGGGCCATCGTGTCACCCTCTCCCAAAAGACCAAGCGCTTTCATAACGAGAGTCTGGCACCCGCATAGGCAGCGCGCCGCGGCGTGCCATAGCGGAAGGTAGTTTCATACTGCGCGTTGAACAGGTTCTCGACACGGCCATAAAGTTCTATGTTTTCGGTCACTTGGAAAGCCGCGCGCAGATCGACCAGCACATAACCATCCAGCTTGCGGCTGTTTGAGGCATTGTCGAAGTTGCTGCCAACATACGTTATCGTCACCCCGGTTTTCAGCCCAAATGACCAGTCGTAGTCGGCAGACACGTTAACGCTGTGCCGCGGTCGGCGCGCTAGATCGCGGCCTGTGGCGGCATTGATCGCATCGACATAGCCATAGCCCGCCTGCACCCGCAGCGCATCGACCGGCTTCAGCGTGAGGGCAAATTCAAGCCCCTGTGCCCTTGCCTTGGCGACGTTGTCATACGTGCCGTCCGGGCGATTGGCACAAATACCGGTCAACACCGTGCAACCGATGAAATTGATCAGATTGCGGGTATCACGGTGGAACCAGGTGACACCCACTTCGATCCTGCCATCCAGCAACCGCTGCGTGATGCCGGCATCCCAGCTGTCGGAGGTTTCCGGCTTCAACGCGGTGTTCCCATATTCGCTGAACAACTGGAACAGCGATGGCGTCTTGAACCCCTGACCAAAACTGGCGCGCACCGTGGTGCCGCCTTCGTTCGGCGTGAACCGGCCATTTGCGGAGAACGTCGTCTTGCCACCAAAGATGTTATGATCGTCATGGCGCACGCCCGCGCTCACGGCCAGGCCAGCCACTGCACTGGCGTTGAACTGGCCATAGACGCTGTTGATCCTCGCTTCGGCCCGCGAAAACGGGCTGCCATAGCTCGAAGTGCGGAAGCTGGACTTTTCGGTTTCAGCGCCGAACGTGGTGCTCACGGCGTCGACGATGGCAAAAATGCCCTGATATTCAAACCGCTCATTGCGGCCCTTGGCGTTAAAGGTTTCAAACTCCGTGCCGCCCGTCAGATCGACATTGCGGCGGCGCGTATCGGTTAAGGTATAGGCGAGGCGGTTGCGAAAACGTCCATCCAGCAGGGCTGCGTTCAGCCCGGCATATCCCACCAGTTCCTTCGTCCGGGCAAATTCCGGCGTGTCGCCAAAGCTGAAGTTCGGCGGCGGGAAGCCATCGATGCCCACCTTGCCATCGGAATACCAGCCCCGCAGATCGACCGAAACCGCATCCGACAGGGCAATGTTGAACTTCGCATTCGCGCCAAAGTTGCGATAGCCGTCGCGCTCATTCCCGCCGCGCGTTTCGTTGAACGTCGAGAAGCCGTCCGTGCGCAAATACCCGGCGCCAATGCTCGCCGAAACCGGACCGAACTTGCCCGACACGTTGCCAACCACGCGGGCGGTATCGCGCCAGCCGTATTCCGCAGCGGCATTGACCATCAGTTTTTCAGTGGGGGTGCGGGTCACGATATTAATCACGCCACCAATGGCTTGGCTGCCCCACAGCACCGATTGCGATCCGCGAACTACTTCGATTCGTTCGATATTGCCAGTCAGCAGATTGCCGAAATCAAAGCCACCGCCGGGCGTGGAAGGATCGTTTAACTTGACACCGTCGATCAGGGCCAGCGTCTGGTCACTGTCCGCACCGCGGA
>NZ_CAMBTS010000051.1 GCF_945870625.1 Novosphingobium sp. Chol11
GGTGCGACAGCGATGCGCGGCTGCGGAGCAGCAGCCGCTGCATGCAGGCAGGCATAGAGCCGCCCTGCCGCTTCGGCGAGGTCGCCGCAGCACGATAGCGAGAGCTGCCCGCCGATCCCGGCAAAGCCGATCATGAATTCGTCGGGATCGGCGACCCATGCATTGAGCCGCAAGGGCTTGCCCGGCGCATAATGGCTCATGATCTGCCCTGGTGCCTCGATGCGGGCCCCCTGCGACGCGGCGTGCTCAGGATCTCTGCCAAGAAGCTGTGCAACATCGACCTCGCCAATTGGGCCGGGGCGCAAGAGCGCCCACCCGCCTTCCGGCCGCAGCGCGACGATGGTCGATTCGATACCGTCCGCACACGATCCGCCATCCAGAATAAGCGGCACTCGCGCACCGAGCGAGGTTGCCACATGCGCCGCGCTAGTCGGGCTGACGGCACCGCTCCGATTGGCCGACGGCGCGGCGAGCGGCAGTCTGCAAGCAAGCAGCAGGGATTGCATCACTGGGTGAGCGGGACATCGCAGCGCGATGGTCGGCAGGCCTGCGCTGACTGCCGCAGCGAGCGGAGCGTCGGCGCGGCGGGGCACGACCAGCGTCAGTGCCCCGGGCCAGAAAGCCTCCGCCAGGCTCAGCGCCCGCTCATCAAGCACGGCAAGTTGCATGGCCGCCGCGACATCAGACACATGGACAATCAGCGGATTGAAGTCAGGCCGCCCTTTCGCGCGGTAAATCGCAGCAACTGCTGCCTCGCAATCTGCGCGCGCGGCAAGCCCATAGACCGTCTCGGTCGGCACCGCGACGATTCCGTCGTCAAGAATAATGCGCGCCGCCGCCGCGATACCGGATGCATCTGCGGGCAGCACCACGGGGGGCTTTATTGCGGTCATCACTTGTCGCTATAGGCGAAGGAAGAGGCTGCCAAGGAAAACAAGAGATGGACTTCATTGCACCAACTGCGGACCAGATACTGGCGATGCGCGTTTCAGCCGGTATCGACGAGCTGGCCAGCCACGAGCGCTATAGCGCAGCCACGCCTGATCTCGTTGAAGCAATTGCCGAAGGCATCGGCGCCTTTGCTGCTGGTGAATGGGCACCGCTCAACCGGATCGGCGACAAGCAGGGCGCAAGGTGGGCTGGTGGCAGCGTCAGCGTGCCTGATGGCTATGCCGCAGCATACGACGCATTCGTTGAACAGGGTTGGGGTTCGATTGCCGGCCCGGCAGACTTTGGCGGTCAGGGCTTGCCCTTCACGCTGGCCACTTGTGTTCTTGAGACGCTGGGCGCGGCCAACATGGGCTTCACCTTGCTGCCGATCCTCACGGTCGGCGCGATTGAGGCACTGGATCATCACGGCAGCGAGGCGCAGAAGGCGCGGTTTCTCCCCAACCTGATTTCGGGCGCGTGGTCGGGCACGATGAACCTGACCGAGCCGCAGGCAGGCTCCGATGTCGGCGCGCTGCGGACGACGGCAACACCGATTACCGAGGGTCCGTACGCCGGACACTACCGGATCGCCGGTACCAAGATCTACATTACCTGGGGCGAACACGAGCTGGCACGGAACGTGGTTCACCTTGTGCTGGCGCGGACGCCGGGGGCACCAGCCGGTTCGCGCGGCATCTCGCTGTTTATCGTGCCGAAGTTCCGCGTCGAGGCCGATGGTTCGCTCGGGGCGCGCAACGACCTGCGCTGCGCTTCGATCGAGCACAAGCTGGGCATCAATGTTTCGCCGACTTGCGTGATGACCTACGGCGATGAGGACGATTGCATCGGCGAGCTGGTCGGGCACGAGAACGAAGGCCTGAAGGCCATGTTCACGATGATGAACTCGGCCCGCATCAATGTTGGCAGCCAAGGCGTGCAAGTGGCGGAGCGGGCCTTGCAGGCTGCGTGCAGCTATGCGCAGGGCCGGGTGCAATCCGCCCGCGCGAGCAGCAATGACCGCACCCCGGTGGCGATCATCGAGCACCCCGATGTGCGCCGAATGATCCTCAAAATGCGCGCGCTGACCGAAGGATCACGTGCGCTGCTCTATTACACCGCGGGACAAGTGGATCGCGGTCTGCTGGGCGACAAGGCAGCGCAAATGCGCGCGGAAGTGCTGGTGCCGATGCTCAAGGCCTGGGCCACCGACGCGGGCTGCGAAGTGGCAAGCCTGGGAATTCAGGTCCACGGCGGCATGGGATTTGTCGAAGAAACCGACGCAGCGCAGCATTACCGCGACGCGCGCATTGCGCCGATTTATGAAGGGACCAACGGCATTCAGGCCGCCGATCTGGTCACGCGCAAGTTGGGCTATGAAAGCGGCGGCGTGGTGCAGGCTTTGCTCGCGGATATCATTGCCGAGATGGACGATGTACCCGAAGTAGTAGCGCTGGCGCGCGACGCTGCCGCCGTGGCATCGTGGATGGCGAGCGGTGATGCAACGCTGGACGACAAACTGGCCGGCAGCGTGCCGTTCACGACGATGTGCGCAGTCGCAGTAGCAGGTTGGCAACTGGCGCGTCAGGCGCGCGCATCGGGTGCGCACGAAAAGCGCGCCGTCACCATGTTTTTCAACCGCACAATCGCGCCGGAAGCGCGCGGACTGGGCGCTGCGGCCATGGCGGGAGCCGCGCTGCTCTATGATCTGCCAACCGAAGCGCTGGTAGGGTGACGCACAGCGACTCCTTGCTGGAGCGGATTGCCGCTGCGCTTGAGCGCAGCCTGCCAGCTACAACGGGTGCGCCCGACTGGCTGTCGCACCCGGCTTATGTCTGGGAAAGTGGCAATGTGCGCGCTGTTGCGGCGCTAATGGCACCTGAACTGGGTCTTATGCAGGGCATTGATGCCCAGAAGCAGGCAGTGGTTGAGAACGTGGCGCGGCTGGCAAGCGGCGCTGCAGCGCACGACATGCTGCTCTGGGGCGCGCGCGGCATGGGCAAATCAGCCTTGCTGCGCGCCGCTGTACGAAACGTGCAACAACAACATCCGGCAAGCATCGCGCTGGTTCAGGCGACACCGGACGCAGGGCTTGCCGCATTGCTGCGCGAACTGCGCGAGATTGACCGCCAATTCCTAGTGTTTCTCGATGATCTTGGCTTTGACAGTGCGTCGAGCGACGAACCACGCCGCCTGCGGTCTTGGCTTGAAGGCGGGGTGGAGGCGCGGCCGGACAATGTCCGCCTCGCAGTAACCTCAAACCGCCGCGCCATCGTCGATCGGCATCTTTCAGAGCAGGATGATCCGATCAATCCGCGCGATGCCATCGACGATCGCCTTGCGCTGGCGGATCGGTTTGGCCTTTCGCTCGGTTTTCACAATTGTTCGCAGGACGATTATCTGGCGATCGTGGCGGGATATGCGGCGCATCATGGCCTCGCCTGGACCGAGACCGAAGCGCTGGGCTGGGCCAAGCGGCGCGGTGCAAGGTCGGGCCGGGTGGCATGGCAGTTCATCACCGAGTTGGCCGGACGGGCGGGCCAGCGACTGTAAGGACGCCTTATCGCGGCTTCGTGAGGTCCGAATCAGTAGAAGGGCGCACGATGAACTGGCGCGGCTCTTTTGGCTTTTGCGGAAGCGGGGTGGACGCGATCTCGACGATCGGCGCGGCTGGCTTCGCGCCCGGCGCGGTTACTCGCCAGATTATCCCGCCGACATCGTCACTGACAAGCAGCGCGCCGTCTTTTGCAAAGGCGACCCACGCGGGGCGACCATGCGCCTTGTTGTCCTTGGTCAGGAATCCGGTCAGCACGGGTTCGGGCGGACTTGCGAGCACGTTGCCGCGATCGTCAAAACGGACAAATACCACATCATAACCCGACAGCGGCTTGCGGTTCCACGACCCATGCCGCGCGATAAACGCGCCGCTGGCGAAGCGCTCTCCCATAAGGTTGCCACCGCGCGCGAAGGCGAGGCCTAGGGGGGCAACATGCGCGCCCAATCCATATTCCGGTTTGCGTACATACTCGAGCAGGAATTCGGGCGGGGGTTCATTCACCCGCCAATCGATGTTCTTCTTCCAATAGGCCCAGGGCCAGCCATATTGCGCGCCAAGCGGCACATTGGTGAGATAATCAGGCACCAGATCAGAACCGAGCATGTCGCGCTCGTTGACCGTGGTCCAAAGCTCGCCACTGCGCGGGTTCCAATCAAGCCCATTGGGATTGCGCAGACCGCCGGCAAATTCGCGCGCACTTTTCGTGGTGAAGTCATACTCGTGAACAGCAGCACGGCCCTTTTCGAGCGCGATCCCGTTTTCGGCAATGTTCGAAGACGAGCCGACCGTGACAAAAAGCTTGGTCCCGTCCGGGCTCAACAGAATATTGCGCACCCAATGATTGCCGCCGCCAGGAAGGTCCATCAGCTTTTCTGGAGCGCCGTTCAGCGTGGTTTGACCGGGCACGAATGGCCACGAAACCACTGCATTGTGATTGGCAACGTAAAGCCGCCCTTCGCGCAACGCGAGGCCAAACGGAGATGCCAGCGCAGGATTGGTCATAACGATGCGCTGCTCGGCCTTGCCGTCGCCATTGCCGTCTCGCAGAATCACAATCTTGTTGGGCGAGGGATCGCCCGCACCGGCGGCGCTCAGCAGATACCCCATGACCAGCCCGGTGATCCCGCCGGGGCCGCGCTGCGGCGGACCATTGGTCTCAGCTACCATCACATCGCCATTGGACAGGACATAGACATTGCGCGGATGATCAAGCTTGTCGGCAAAGCGGGTCACGGCAAAACCCTTGGCGGCGAGCGGCGCTTCGCCAACGGCCCAGCCCACCGGCTTGGCAATGCCCAGCGTCGGGTACATCTGCGGCGCGGGCTCGGCCAGCACGGGCTTGGGGCCGGATGTTTCGGCGAGGCTATGTTGCGCCGCATCTCCCTGCATGATCCAAACGAAAAGGATGCCGCCAGCCACGATGAACAGGCCAAGGCCAATGAGAGATTTGCGGAGTAAGGTCATGGGACGGCAGCTAAGCACCGCGCTGCTCTTGAGCAATGGGCTTGATGGCTGGGTTCGTCGGCTTTTCGGGCTGAGCAGCGCCCGCAACGCTACTTTTTCCCCGCGACGCGCGCTATGCAGGGCCATGTTCAGCATCGACATCGTCCACGGACAATCAAAACCCGCCGTTTACCGCGACCTTCTCGCTGCTGCCTTGGCGCTCACAGACGGCGAGTCCGACGCCGTCGCCAACATGGCAAACATCGCGGCGCTCATCCCCATGTTTGTCGGCGAGCTCAACTGGGCCGGATTCTATCGTGTGCAGAACAATGAACTGATCCTCGGTCCGTTCTGGGGCAAGCCGGCCTGCATCCGGATTGCGCTCGGCCAGGGTGTTTGCGGAACCGCCGCCGCTTTGAGCCAGACCCAGTTGGTGGAAGATGTGCATACTTTTGCGGGCCATATCGCTTGCGATAGCGCCAGTCGTTCGGAACTGGTGGTGCCGGTGCGCCTCGCGGGTCGGGTCATCGCGGTAATCGATCTCGACAGCCCGCTTCTGGCGCGCTTCGATGCCGAAGACGCAGCAGGGATCGAAGCGCTCTCCGCCGCGATCGCCGATCGCATCTGACGGGCCTGCCGCACGGGGCAGGCGACGACTGTCCCGATTCGGGTCAGGCGCAAATGCGCACGTAGTCGGCGGATAAACCCCATGGTAAAGTTTACGTTACCACGTTGGCCCGATCCCGGGTCGGCACCGGCAACCCAGAGGATTTCCATGGCCCACCCCCTTCACGGCCTGATCGCACCAGCTGTTCTGCTCGGCCCCCTGCTTCCCGGACTGGCGGAGGCCCAACCGGGCGCCCCCGCGACCACAACCGCGCCAGGGGTCTGGCAAGGGCACTGGGAAAACGGCGTGTGGCGAGGGCAATGGACGCCCGCCGCCCCGGCTTATGGCTATGTGCCTGCACCTCCGGGCGCCTATCCAGTGCAGACCGACCCCTCCGATGCTGCTTTGGCCGAGCGCTGCCGCAGGGACGGCCGCGCTGGCAGCAACATCGGCGGTGCTTTAATCGGCGGCGTTGTTGGCGGTGTGATCGGCAACCAAGTCGCTTCAGGCAACCGGGCGCTGGGCACAGTCGCCGGCGCAGCCGTGGGCGCGGTCGCAGGAACCGCCATCAGCAAGGCCGAAAACCGCGCGCGCGAAAGGGCGCGTGAGGAAGAATGCGCAGACTATTGGGCCAGATCGACGCCGACGATGGGATACCTTCCACCAGTTGGCGCCTATCAAACGGCACCTGTCTACCAATCGGCACCCGGAGTGGCCTATGCCCCGCCCGCTTACGGCTATGGCTATCAGTATGCGCCGATGGGCTACGTGATGGTTCCGGCCGGCGCCCCGCAGGTTGTGCCCCAGGCCGTCGCTCAGGCATCCGGGCCGTGCACCGAAACGCGCACCGTCACTTACGAATACGTCAATGTGCCGTTGCGCCGCCGCTATGCGCCGCCCCGTCGCCCTGTGGTTCACGACAAGCGCGTCAGGCTCCCCTCGGGAAGTTGAGCTGAAATCTTCCCTGCTTCAACCTGGCTCGATCGTGAAATCGTAATCGTAGCGGCTTCGCGGCGCCCCGGAGACGCCGCTGACCGTCACGTCATAGCGCCTGCCCGTCTGCAGCCCCGCCACGCGCCACGACAGGCAGTTAGCGGCGCCATAGGCGTCGTTGTCGCCCGCCAGGGCGCTGACAGCAAGGGGGTGCCCCCCATCGCTGACGGTGACATGTGCTCGTGAGAAGTCGACAGCAGCGTCATCGCCTGAGCCTGGCCTGCCCGTCACAACCGTAAACGAGAGGCGCGCGGCCGGGGAGAAATGGCTCCGGGGATAGGCACCCTGAGGCCAGGCGATGAATGCAGGCATTTTTGCCGGAAGCCGATCTCCGCCGGAAAAATCGAACACCTTCATGACTGCCGCATCGATACGACTGCCATCCCCCAAGGCTTGCGTCACGCGTCCCAGCGTGGTGCGGGCCAGATAGGGATCAAGGATCCAACGGCGATGTCCCAGTTCGTCGCCGCCGCCTTCGATCAGCCATTGCGCTAAGAGCCCGGCATCATCGGCGGGAGCCGCATTGCCGGATGCCGTGTTGAGGAGTAGATTTGAACTGCCGGCGCCGCGCGCGCCCAATGCCGTCCAACACCGCCAAGACGACGGCGGCGCATGGCTGAGCGCCGTATTGGCTGCCATGATCAGCGCAGCGGCCGCGGTTTCTTGATCCCAGGCCGCGTCATAGGCCACCGCCGCAAGGCCATGGCGGGCGCGTTCGGCGTTTAGGGCTTGGACAAAGCCGGCCCTGGCGTCGTTGCGCAGCGTACCCGACTCGCACCGCGCAACGTTCGGTTCAGAACTGTAGAGACTGGGCGACTCCTTCCGGCGATCAGGGCTGCCAGGCACGACAAGGACGGGGGCAATGCTGGGGTCAGGGCCCGGGTCAAGGTCTTGGTGAAGGTCCGGGCCAAAGTCGGCATCATCGCCTGGTGTATCGATCACCTCGATCTCTTCGATCGAGCTGGAGATCGTCTCCATGACTTGCCCGTGGGCCGGGCTCACCATGGCCAGCATCAGCGTGAGCGACACTGCCATCGTCCGGATTGCATGCCAAACAGAGGCCATGGGTCAGCGCGCTGCGGGCGGCGTCATTGCGGTAACGACTCCGACTTCCCGCAGCTGGCCGCTAGGCAGGCGGGTGTAGACCTTGCCTGAAAAATCAACTTGGTATTCGACATTCTGGGCGCGAAAGACCCAAGCGAAGCTGGCGGTGGTAGCGGCGGCTTTCTCGCCGATGGGATGGGTCTGGCCGTCGTACCCCACGATCCGGGCGCTTTCGTCGACGTAGTAATCCAGCTTGTCGCCATAGAGGATCATGCGCGAGACGAACTGGCTGCGATTGGCTCGCGCATGCACTGGTTGAGCGACGAAATTCAGCTGCGGCTGCGGGGTGATCCGGTGATCGTTCCGTGAAACACGAAGCTCGGTTGTTTCCTGCGCATGCGCATTCTGCCAGCCATAGGTAATGGCCTTCAGCCGGTCTGCACGGCCGGGATGGCTCCGTGTCGAAGCTTCGGGCAGAATGGCGGCGGCCGCGCTCGTGGCATCCACCAGACTTGCACCGAGACGGGCCAGCACGAAGCCCGAGAACTCGTCCGCCTCGACTTCGTCCTTCCATGGAGATGTCGCGGCACGAATCGTATGGCCTGCCAGATGGTGGCCGACCTCATGGGCAATCACGCTCATCGCCCCCCAATCGGGGCAGGCGGCATTGGCAACCCGCGCCATGAAGCGCGGATCGAACATGATGATTCGCTGTCCGTTATCGACTTGGGCGGAAGCGGGGGTGGTTGAGGTGGCGATCAGCACGAAGTTCATTTCGAGGCCGCTCACGCGCACGATGCGCTCCACCTGTGCGCGGGCCATAGCAATGTCGCTTGCCGAGCCTACCTGATCATCATCGGCATAGCGATACGGGAGAGCAGCGGCAGGGCCCTTGAGCGCCGTGTCGTTGAGCCGGTAGCTGTCATGGAGCATCGTGCCTGATGCAAAGGGTAGCGCGCGGCACATGCCGCGGTCGGCTGCGATAGCCGCGATGGGAAAAATCATCAGATTGGTTGATAGAAAAAATATGGCCGCCCGTCGCAAATTAGTTAAAGAATTCGCGTTTAATTGGTTAACATAAAGTAATTGTTTGCCACTTTGTGTCATATTTATTTCCATGTTCGGGAAACAATTCGCAGATAATTCCGAACTGGATACGTTGTTTTACGAATTAGGAAAATATTTTCTTCGAAACGGAACAAAGTTTTTGAAGCGGAGTTTACAGCGTGCCCCGTGCAGCGCTGTCCTCCCTACGCTCGGCTTGGGCTTACCTGACGGCTCCGGTCTGCAAGCAAGGCCAAACCAACAGAAAAAGGCCCCGCCGGTTTCCCGGAGAGGCCCTTTTGCAACAGCTTGGGTTCTAGGCGGCGCTACCTTAGAGCTTGCGGCCGATCAGTTCCTTCATGATCTCGCTGGTGCCGCCGAAGATGCGCGTGACGCGTGCGCCGCGCCAGGCGCGGGCAATCGCATACTCGTTCATATAGCCTGCTCCGCCGTGTAGCTGCAGGCACTTGTCCATGATTTCCCACTGCAGTTCAGTGTGCCAAAGCTTGGCCGCCGCACCTTCCTCGGCGGTCAGCTCGCGCTTAAGGTGCCGGGCAAGCGCCCAATCGAGATGCGCCCAGCCCACTTGCAGCTTGGACTTGAGATCGGCCAGCACGAAACGCGTATTCTGGAAATCAAGGATCGGCTTACCGAAAGCCTTGCGCTCGCGGGTGAACTCCACCGTATCGTCAAACGCGCGCTGCGCACCGGCCTGCGCCGAGACCGCGATCGAGAGCCGTTCTTGCGGCAGTTCACTCATCAGATAGATAAAGCCCTTGCCCTCTTCGCCGAGGCAATTGGTGATCGGCACGCGCACATCGTTGAAGAACAGTTCAGAGGTATCGGCCTCGTCCATCCCGATCTTGTCGAGGTTTCGGCCGCGCTGGAAGCCCTCACGGTCAGCCTCTACCAGCACGATCGAGACACCCTTCCACGCAGGCTGCACCTCCGTGTCGGTCTTGCAGCACACCAGAATGAGATCAGCATTCTGGCCGTTGGTGATGTATGTCTTGGAACCGTTGATGACATAATGGTTGCCATCCTTCTTGGCGCTGGTGCGCATGCTTTGCAGATCGGACCCAGTGCCGGGTTCAGTCATCGCAATCGCGGTGATCACTTCGCCTGAAACCATTTTCGGCAGCCATTTGCGCTTCTGCTCGTCCGAGCCGTAAGACACCAGATAGTTGACCACGATGTCGGACTGCAGCGAGAAGCCGGTTGTGACGCGGCCATAGTACGCGCTTTCCTCATCGACGATTGCGTTGTAGCCAAAATCAAGGCCGAGCCCGCCAAATTCCTCTGGAACAGTGGGACAGAGCATGCCCAGCTCGCCTGCTTTGGGCCAGATCGCCTTAGGCACGATCCCGGCCTCGGCCCATTCCGCGCCATGCGGAGCCACTTCGGTTTCCAGAAAGCGGCGGACTGTTTCCCGAAAGGCTTGATGGTCTTCGTTATAGGCGCTGCGGGGAATGAGATCGAGCGACATAGGCGCACCCTCCGGGTTGGTTTAGATTATCCCCACCACGATAAGCAATCCAAGGCGGCCCGGTCAACCCAAAATTAATCGATCGATTAACACCCTTTCGGGCCAGGCGGTCAGATCGCCCCACCAGTGAGGCGCTGGCAAATCAGATCGAGCTGATCAAGCGTGGTATACCGGATGGTCACCGTGCCCGTCCGGGGATCGGCATCAGTGTTGATGGTCACCTTGAGACCAAGAAACTCCTCAAGATGGGCCTGCACCGCCACGATATCGGCTGAGCCTGCCGGATCACGAACCGCGCGCGCGCGCCGGGGCGCTGTTTCAGGGCGCGTGGCCCGCTTGGCCAGCCGCTCGGTATCGCGGACCGAAAGACCTTTGGCGATCACTTCGCGTGCAATCGGCAATGGATCGGGCACAACGGTCAGGGCGCGGGCATGGCCCATTGAAAGCGCGCCATCCTGGACCATATCGAGGACGACGTCAGGCAGGCTGAGCAGACGCATCAGATTGGCGACATGGCTGCGCGACTTGTCGACGAACGTCGCGATGTCCTGCTGGGTCAGCCCATCTTGCTCGGACAGACGGTGATATGCACGCGCTTCTTCAATCGGGTTCAGATCCTCGCGTTGCAGATTCTCAATCAGCGCCAGCGCGGTGACCTCTCGATCATCGAGGTCTCGAACAATGACTGGAATTTCATGCAGACGCGCGCGCTGCGCGGCCCGCCAGCGTCGCTCGCCCGCGACGAGCTGATAGCGGCCCGGGCCCAGTGGCCGCACGACGACAGGCTGAATCATTCCCCGCGCGGCGATCGACCGCGCCAGCTCTTCCAGCGCCTCCTCGTCGAAGTGGCGTCGCGGCTGATCAGGATGAGGCTCGATCTCGGCCACGGGCAATATGGCCATGCCGGTGATACGCGGGACCACCATCACCTCGTCAGACGCGCGCGCCGAGATGCGCGACACAGCCTCTTCGCGCCGTGTCTCGCCCAGCAATGCTCCGAGGCCGCGGCCAAGCGCCGCCCGCTTGGCCGGAGGCACCAACTTAACCGTCGCCTCCTCGCCGCTCATGCGGCTTTCCTCTGCGCGGGCAATCGGCCGATCAACTCACGCGCAAGTTTGATATACGCCTGTGAGCCCGAGCAAGCATGATCATAGATTAACGCGGGCAACCCATGGCTGGGCGCTTCAGACAAGCGCACGTTGCGCGGGATCACGGCTTCGAACACGAGGTCATTAAGGCATGAGCGGACATCCTCGGCGACTTGATCGGTCAGCCGATTGCGGCGGTCATACATGGTCAGAACGATGCCAAGGATCCCAAGATCCGGATTGAAGCGTTCTTGCACGCGCTCGACCGTTTGCAGAAGCTGGCTCAATCCTTCGAGCGCAAAAAATTCGCATTGCAAGGGAACAAGCAAGGTATCTGCAGCCGTAAGCGCGTTCAGCGTGAGCAGGCCAAGCGAGGGCGGGCAATCAATCAGACAAATCTCGTGCCCACCATCTTTCGCCAATGCAGTGCGCAGCTTGCCAGTGCGGTCTTCCATGCTGACCAGTTCGACTTCCGCCCCGGACAGATCGACCGTTGCCGGGATGATATCGAGCCCGGGTATCCGCGTAGGAATGGCGCAGGTCGCGACACTCGCCTGTTCGATCACTAGGTCATAAGATGAGTATTTGCGATCGGCCGCGTTTACGCCAATTCCGGTTGAAGCATTGCCCTGCGGATCGAGATCAATCAGCAGGACCTTCCAACCCGTGGCCGCGAGGGCGGTGGCGATGTTGATCGCGGTGGTTGTTTTGCCCACCCCGCCCTTCTGGTTCGCGATGGCGATGGTAATCATCGGTTGCGACCTCGGTGAAAACGGCGCGAAATTGCAGGTGCGCTTGCACCTTCGAGCAGTCGCCCGATGATGATACCGGCTGCGGGATTGGTCAGCGATTGTTCCACGTGAAACATATGGTCCCATTGCGGGGGCAGTGTCGCTAACTCATGCGCTGCTTTCGCACCTTTCGGCAACAGCCAAAGTGTTTCACGTGTGGAAAAACGCGCTGATAGCGCCAGCAGTTCTTCGAGAGGCGCGAACGCGCGCGCGGAGATCACCTCCCACTTGGCATCCGGCAAATCCTCGACGCGGGCGGTAACGACTTCGACCCGGTCTAGCCCGAGCTGCGAGCAAGCCTGCGTCAGCCAGGAAGTCCGCAGGCGCCGCGAATCGACAAGGGTCACCCGCCTTTCAGGCTGCAACGCGGCGACCACCAAGCCTGGAAACCCCGCGCCGGTACCAAGATCGAGCCAGGCACCTGGCGGCAATGTTTCACGTGAAACATGCAAAAGCTGGGCGCTGTCGGCGATGTGCCGCTGCCAGATATGCGGCAACGTGCTTTTGGCGACAAGATTCTGCTGACTGCTCGCCTCAAGGAGCAATTCGGCCAAGCGCGCAAGCCGCATCAGGCCTGCATCATCAACGCCAAGCGTCTGGCGGAGCCAATGCTTTGCCTCAGATTCCCCGCAAATCATGACGCCATCTGTCGGCGGCGCGCGTGGACCAAGAGGCTGGCCAGCGCCGCAGGCGTTATCCCGGCAATCCGCCCCGCCGTTGCCAATGTATCTGGCTCGGCGTGCGCCAACCGCTCGACCATCTCGCGCGAGAGACCGGGTACTTGTTCAAATGGAAACCCTGCGCCAAGTGGAACCATATCGCTGGCGCGCAGATCGCGCAGCGCCGCCTGCTGCCTCGCCAGATATGGCGCGTAAACAGCATCCTCCTCAATCTCTTCCAAAAGACCGGGGTCTGCATCGACCATGCCGATCAGCGGCGCGAGGCGCGCGAACGTTACTTCCGGAAAGCGCAGCCATTCTGCCAACGGGCGTCGCACCCCGTCTGCCTTCACCGCAATGCTGACTTCGGCCAGATCGGCTCCGGTTGCCTCAACCTCAAGCGCTTCCTCGAGCTTCGCGCGGGCTTCCTGCCGGACTTCAAACCACTGGCGCCGGTCCTGACCCACACAGCCCGCTGAAATCGCGAGGCCAGTTAGCCGCGTGCTCGCGTTGTTTGCTCGCAGTTGCAGCCGGTATTCCGCGCGCCCAGTGAGCATCCGATAGGGTTCCGTGACGCCATGAAGCGTAAGATCATCGACCATGACTGCCATGTAGCTCATGGCGCGATCAAGCGGCACCACGGCCCGATCAAGCACAGAACCGGCGGCATGCATGCCCGCGATCAGCCCTTGTGCCGCCGCCTCCTCGTAGCCCGTGGTGCCATTGATCTGGCCCGCGCAGTAAAGCCCCGGGATCGCCTTCACTTCTAGGCTACGCCGCAACGCGCGCGGATCAATGTGATCATACTCGACAGCATAGCCCGGCTCTATAATGTCAACTGCCTCCAAGCCCTCGATCGAGCGCATCATCGCCCACTGAACATCGACCGGCAATGACGTCGAGACGCCATTAGGATAGATCGTGTGATCATCGAGCCCTTCAGGTTCGAGAAATATCTGATGACCGTCGCGGTCGCCGAACCGGTGAATCTTGTCCTCAATTGACGGGCAGTAACGCGGACCCTGCGCGCCGATCGCGCCGCTGAACAGCGGCGAGCGATCAAGCCCGCCGCGTATCACATCGTGGGTCCGGTGGTTGGTCCGCGCCACCGCACAAAATACTTGCGGCCGGTAACGGCGACGTGTCAGCGGCGACATGGTCCAGAGGTCCGGATCGCTGGCCTGCTCCACCAACCGCGCCCAATCAATTGTACGGCCGTCGAGCCGCGGCGGAGTACCGGTCTTTAGCCGCGCGAGCGGCAATGCGGCACTCCGCAGCTGCGCCGCCAGCCGGTGCGCCGAGTTCTCGCCGATCCGGCCGCCTTCCATGCGCTCCTCGCCCCGAAACAACCGTCCGCCGAGAAACGTGCCCGTACACAGAACTACAGCTCGCCCGCCGAGCTCTGTGCCGTCAGCAAGGTCCACGCCGGCAACCTCGCCGCACGTAATCCGCAAGCCGGCAACTTCGCCGCCAATCACGGTCAGGCCAGCTTGCAGCTTAACCATGCGCTGCACGGCTGCTTGAAAAAGGCGACGATCGGCTTGGATGCGCGGACCTTGAACCGCGCTACCCTTGGACCGGTTAAGCATGCGGTAATGGATCGCGGCGCAATCCGCCGCGCGGGCCAGGATGCCGTCGAACGCGTCAACCTCGCGGACCAAATGGCCCTTGCCGAGCCCGCCAATCGCCGGGTTGCACGACATGGCACCGATCCTCGTCGGATCGAAGCTGACGAGCGCCACGAGAGCGCCCATCCGGGCCGCAACAGCGGCGGCTTCGACGCCAGCGTGTCCGCCACCGACCACGATGATATCAAACATATCCATGGCAGGCGCACTACGCCAGTGCGCGATTCTCGTCAAAGCACGACTTGTTTCACGTGAAACATCGTCATTTGCCGATGCAGAACCGGCCGAACAGCGTATCGAGCATGTCTTCTGTGCCGGTCTGCCCCATGAGCCGATCGAGCCCGCTGCGGGCAGACCGCAGGCACTCAGCCACAAGTACCGGATCGAAGAGACTCGTTGCGGCCTCAAGAGCACTTCGCACCGATGCAAGATGCTCATGCTGCCGCGCATTCAGCGCGACTTCGCCAGGGACCGGCATTGCCCCCCTCGCATGAGCAACCAGCGCTGCGCGCAAACCCGCAACACCCTCGCCGGTCAAAGCTGAAAGCAGGAAATGCGCGCCTACCTTACCAACGCGATCTGGCCGGTCACACTGTGCGGTTACTTCCCAAACAGGAACTCCCACCGGCCCCTCTCCTTTTCCGCCCAGCCACAGCACGACGTCAGCCCCCGCAGCCTCGGTCCGGGCCCGGGCGATGCCGACCGCTTCAACCTCGCCCGCACTGTCCTCACGCAGGCCGGCAGTATCAACGAAACAAAATGGAATGCCATCTAGCGCAACGGAGCGCACAAGGACATCCCGCGTTGTGCCGGGACTAGCTGCGGTAATCGCCGCCTCACTCCCGACCAGGACATTGAATAGCGTTGATTTCCCAGCATTAGGTGGACCTGCCAGAACAACCCTCAGTCCCTCCCGCAGGACTTCAGCGCGTGGCCGCACCAGCCATTCGCTGATCTCACCGGCTAACGCACCACACTTGACCACGCACTCCGATGTACGACCGTCATCCACGTCATCTTCATCAGAGAAGTCGAGCGCAGCCTCTACTTGCGCTGAGAGCCGGAGTAAGCGTTCACGCCACGCATCGATCAATCGTGAAAAACTGCCGCCCGCCATCGCCAACGCAGCACGCCGCTGCAATTCGGTCTCCGCTTCAAGGAGATCGGCCAGCCCTTCTGCTTCGGCAAGGTCGATGCGTCCATTCAAGAAGGCCCGCCGGGTAAACTCGCCAGCTTCTGCCGCGCGCAAGCCAGGTAGTCCCGCAAGCACGTCCTCGACCGCCGCCACCACTGCCCGGCTCCCGTGCAAATGGAGTTCAGCGCAATCTTCACCCGTCGCAGTCGCAGGACCTGGAAACCAAACCACCAACGCCCGGTCAAGCACCAGCCCAGACGCAGGGTCCTTCAGCCATGCATAAGACGCGCGCCGAGGCGCGGGCAGTCGGCCAGCTAGCTGGCGCAAGGCCGGACCTGCCAACGGACCACTCACGCGCACCAAGGCAATCGCCGCTGGCGGACGGCCGGAGCTCAATGCAAAGATCGTATCAACATCCATCAACGCAGCCATCAGCACCCAAACAAGCCGCCCTCAAGCATCGACTGCTAGTTCTTCTCGCTTCCTGACTTGAAACCGGCCGATGCTGCGCTCACGCCCTGTTCAACGAACTGTTGAAAAAGCTTCACGCCCAATTCGCCGAGCGGGGCCAGTTGCTTGGCATAGCCTTGCAGCTGTTCGACATTGCCCGCGCCTTGCATAGCCTTGGCAATGGCTTCGATATAGGCGTCGTTTGCCTTGGCGACATCAGGAAGCCCCAGAAAACGCCGCGCTTCCTCGGGCGTGCAATCGACCTCGACATTGACCTTCATAGCGATTCCTTCGTCTGCTGACGCAGCCTGAACTGCTTCCACGAACTTGTCATGCGGGCTTGGCAAAGTCCATGGTGCGGGCCAAACTGTGCACGAGCCGCCGTTCCCAACGGCGAGAACCAGGCAAACGAGGATTGTAACGATGGGCGAGATGACTTCAATTTCCGCTTGGGAGAGCGACGAGGAGTTTCCAGTTTATCAGGCCACTCCCGAGAACGAAACGACTGCGGCAATTATCGTGATGCCCGAAATCTTCGGAGTGAACGCAGGTATCCGCAAGAAATGCGATGACTGGGCGGCACTGGGCTACCTTGCGCTGGCTCCCGATGTCTTCTGGCGGTTTGCGCCGGGAGTCGAACTTGATCCCGAAGTGCCTGAGCAAATGCAGGAAGCGTTCGGTTACTTCCAGCAGTTTGATGCAAATCTTGGTGTTCACGATATCGAAGCCGCAATTCGCTGGATCCGCGCAGAGCGGGGCATCCCCAAGGTGGGCCTGGTCGGGTTCTGCCTTGGTGGTCGCATGGCCTATATGGCGGCGGCGCGAACGGATATCGACGCATCCGTTGGCTACTATGGCGTGATGATCGACCAGATGCTCGCCGAAGCGCATGCCATCGCCAATCCGCTAATGCTCCATATTCCGACTGCCGATCATTTCGTCGGCCCCGAGGCGCAAGCCGCCATTCATGCCGGTCTTGGCCAACATACAAAGGTCGTTTTGCATGACTATCCCGGTCTCGACCACGGATTTGCCGCAGAAATGGGCGGCCGGCGTGATGACGTCGGTGCCCGGTTAGCCGACGAGCGAACCCGCCTGTTTTTTGCAGAGCATTTGGCGTGAGCGCTATGCATCCAGGTCACCAGCGCTGGCATACATACATGGATCGCGGCGGCGATTCTGCCTTGCTGTCAGACCTGCTAGCCGAGGATGCGGTATTCCATTCGCCCGTTGTGCATACACCGCAAGCCGGCAAAACGACAGTCATGGCCTACTTGGGTGCCGCCAGCCAAACACTGGGTAACGGTAGCTTTCGTTATACGCGGGAACTAGTTGATGGAGACCATGCCTGCCTTGAGTTCGTTACCGAAATGGACGGTGTCATGGTCAATGGGATCGATCTCATCACCTGGAACTCGGATGGAAAAATCATCGATTTCAAGGTGATGGTCCGACCGCTCAAGGCCATGAACAAGGTGTGGGAAGCAATGGCCGCCCAGCTTCAGTCTACAAAAGCATAATCCACCAAGCTTCGTCCGCTGCCCATAAAGAGCGGCGGACGAACACGATCAGCTAGTTCACTGGTTCATCGTCGCGAAAAAATCCTCGTTGGACTTTGATTCCTTCATCTTGTCGAGCAAGAACTCCATCGCGTCAACGGTACCCATCTGCATAAGAATACGGCGCAGAACCCACATTTTTGAAAGCTGGTCCTTGGGAACCAACAACTCTTCTTTGCGCGTGCCTGATTTGCCAACATCGAGCGCGGGAAAAATGCGCTTGTCCGCAATCTTGCGGTCGAGCACGATTTCTGAGTTACCGGTGCCCTTGAATTCTTCGAAGATCACTTCGTCCATACGGCTGCCTGTATCGATCAGTGCAGTCGCAATGATTGACAGCGAGCCACCCTCCTCGATGTTGCGTGCAGCACCAAAAAAGCGCTTGGGCCGCTGCAGTGCATTCGCGTCCACACCGCCTGTCAACACCTTGCCCGATGACGGCACGACGGTGTTGTAAGCGCGGCCAAGCCGGGTAATAGAATCGAGCAGGATAACCACGTCACGCTTGTGTTCAACCAGCCGCTTGGCCTTTTCGATCACCATCTCGGCAACCTGAACGTGCCGACTGGCGGGCTCGTCGAATGTCGAGGAAATCACCTCACCTTTCACCGAACGCTGCATGTCGGTCACTTCTTCCGGCCGTTCATCCACGAGCAACACCAGCAGAAAA
This sequence comes from Novosphingobium sp. Chol11, assembly GCF_945870625.1. Taxonomy (GTDB): domain Bacteria; phylum Pseudomonadota; class Alphaproteobacteria; order Sphingomonadales; family Sphingomonadaceae; genus Novosphingobium. Next base: position 18,082 of record NZ_CAMBTS010000051.1, read on the forward strand.
ACTTCCGGATGGTTATCAGTGATGGCCTTAGCCATGTTCTGCAGAAGAACCGTCTTGCCAGTGCGCGGGGGAGCGACAATCAATGCGCGCTGACCCTTCCCTTGCGGACTAACTAGGTCGATCACCCGCGCCGACTTGTCCTTGACAGTCGGATCGAGCGTATCGAGGCGAAGCCGCTCATTGGGATAGAGCGGGGTCAAATTATCGAAATTGACGCGATGGCGCACAGCCTCGGGATCGTCGAAGTTGACCTTGATTAACCTGGTTATCGCAAAGTAGCGCTCACCATCCTTCGGCGCGCGAATTTCACCTTCAACGGTATCGCCAGTGCGCAACCCCCACTTTCGAACCTGATTAGGCGACACGTAGATATCATCAGGCCCGGCAAGGTAGTTCGCTTCAGGGCTGCGCAAAAAACCGAATCCGTCGAGCATGACCTCGATCGTGCCAATGCCAAGGATCTCCTCGCCATCTTCCGCCACTTCCTTAAGGATTGCAAACATCAAATCCTGACGGCGAAGGGTCGATGCGCCTTCCACGTCAAGCTCCTCCGCCATTTCGACGAGCTCAGCGGGTTTCTTTCTCTTGAGTTCTTTCAGATGCATTGTCGTTTTGGTTTCCAAATTCAGGAAAGAAAAATCAGTGAAAAGGTCACAGGGCTTGGGGAAAGCAGACCTTCGGTGGTGCGCAGTGAATGGCACCAGACGCAAATCGTATCGTCAAGCAAACCGCATAAGCCTCTGCGCCGAACCCGTCAATCAAGGACAATCAAGGAACCGCCAACACCCTGATGAAGACCCATCATCGTTAAAAACGGCCAACGATCAAAATGGCTTCACGATCACCAGAATAACGATCAGAACGGTCGCTATCCCGGGCACCTCGTTGAGTAGCCGAAGATTGCGGCCACTTAAAGTCCGCTGCCCGGCCGCGAGCCTTTGCGCATAGCCAGCAAGCCAAACGTGGTAGGCGGTTAGCGCCATGACAAGGCCGATTTTAGCCGTAAGCCAGCCTGATCCAACCCATTCGCCGCTGACAGCCAATGCCAGTCCAAGCACCCAAACCACTACCAGCGCAGGCCACATGATGATTTTCAGGAGCTTAGCTTCACGATCCATCCACACTGCGTTCTCAGGAGAGCCCTGAGCAGCTTC
>NZ_CAMBTS010000052.1 GCF_945870625.1 Novosphingobium sp. Chol11
CTTGCCACCATCGAAATGCCGCGCGTCCACCCGCTGATCGCGCCGCTGGTCTATGCCGTGCCCGTGCAATTGCTGGCCTATCACGTGGCCGTGGCCAAGGGCACGGATGTCGATCAGCCGCGCAATCTGGCGAAGTCTGTGACGGTGGAGTGATGGCGATCAACGCGGCTGGCATGCTGGCGCTCAATCAGGCGCATGTGACGGAAACATCCCCGCTCGATTTGCCGGGCATGCAGGCGCTGATCGATCAGGCATTTTTTGTGGCGACGTGCGGGGCGGGCGGGGCGGAGGCGTTCCTGCTCGCGGTGGATCAGGATGCGGACTATTCCAGCCCGAATTTCCTGTGGTTCCGCGCGCGATATCCGCGCTTTGTCTATATCGACCGGGTGATCGTGGCGGCCAGCCAGCGCCAGCGCGGCTGGGGGCGGCGCTTTTATGCCGATCTATTCGCCCACGCGGGCCGGGCCGGGCACACGATGATCGCCTGCGAGGTGAACGCGGAGCCGCCCAATCCCGCTTCAGATGCGTTTCATACCGCGCTTGGCTTCGAAGCCGTCGGCACCGCAACGCTCGGCGGAGGCGCGAAGACGGTGCGCTATCTGGTGTACAATCTTGCTGCAAGCGCGGCGGCTGGCTGATCCAGCGAGATCAGTTGCCCAGCAAGCCGCCTAGCACGCCGCCAATCGCGCCCGCCGGATTGGCGCGTAGCTTGCTCTCTTCGCTGCCGATGTACCGGAAAATGCCGTTCATCGCCTGCTCGGTGACTGAACTGCCTAGCTTGTCGCGCCCGATCTTTGCGAGGCTGGCCATCGTCCCCGATTTGCCCAGCTTCGCCAGTGCCGAATAAGCGCCCACCCGGCCCAGCGCGCTATCGATCAGCGGGCGCATCTTGCCGCGCAGTTCATCTCCGGCGCTGGTGCGCAGATATTGCGTGGCGCCTTCGTTGTTGGTTGCGATCCCCGGAATGTCGGTGAGCGAAAGCTTGCTGATCGCTGTGCGGAATACTGGCTTGGCCACTTGCGCGGCCAACCCTGCAGCATTGTTGAGCTTGCGCACCAGCCCGTCGGCCAAGCCCATCTTCGCCCCTTGAGCCACCACTTGCCCCAGCACGCCGTCCGTGTTGCCAAGCGCGCCGCCGCTGCTTCCGAGCAGCCCGCCCAACTGGCCGCCCAAATCACCACCGAGCCCGCCGCCCAGATTTCCGATCAGCGGCAGACCGATGCGCACCGACGGATCGCTATAGAATGCGCCAGGAACCGCCAGTCTGGTCAGCGCCGTGTCAGAGGCCGAGGCGAGCAGTCCGCCGAGGCCTGACCCCAGCCCCGCGCCGAGCCCAGCCGCCCAGGCCTGCGCGCCAAACGGCGCTGTGGCGGCAGCGCCGGACGCGGCCAAAGCTGCAAGAAAGGTGCGCCGATCATATGCGTGTGCTTTGCCGTCCATCGCCTGCGGTTCCTCGCCCATTGGCCTTGCGCCGACAGTCACACGCCGCTGCGGCGGGATCAACGGTCGAACTTGCACAAAGCAAGCGATTTTACATCCTGCTTGCGGCTTGGCAGCGGAACTGATCCTGCCACCCATGCAAGATGGGCTGGGCAAGCCTTTAGCCGAACATGCTCTCCGGCGCTTCGAGCAGCGCTTTCAAAGTCTGAAGGAAGCGCGCGCCCGCAGCGCCGTCGATCGCGCGGTGATCGACCGAGAGGCTGAGCGCGATGCGGCTTTCAAACACGATGTCGCCATCATCGAGCTCGGCGGCTACGCGGCTCACCGCGCCGACGGCGAGGATCGCGCCTTGCGGCGGATTGATGATGGCGTCGAATTCCTCGATTCCGAACATGCCGAGATTGGAAATCGAGAATGTGCCGCCGTCCATGTCTTCGTAGCTCAGCCGACCCGCCTCGGCCTTGTCGATCAAGGCGCGGGTGGTGGCGGCGATCTGAGCGATATGCATGCGGTCTGCCTGCCGCACGATCGGGGTGACAAGGCCCTTGGGGCTCGCCACCGCAATGGCCACGTCGGCATGAGGGAAACTATGCACGGCGTCGCCATGCACCTGCACGTTGACATCCGGATGCCGCGCCAGCGCCATGCCGACCGCCTTGACGAGGTAGTCGTTGATCGAAGCCTTGGTGCCGAGCACGAGATTGGCGGTTTTGCGCAGGGCGATCAGTTCATCGACCCGCGCGGAGACGCGCAAATAAAAGTGCGGGATGGTCTGCTTGGCTTCGGTCAAGCGGCGCGCGACGATCTTGCGGACTTTGTCGAACGGCTGGATCGCGGGCTGATTGGCCACCAACTCAAACGGCGCGCCAAACGATACGGGAGCAGCAGCGGCAGGCGTAGCAAGCGTAGGCACGAGCGCCAGCACATCCGCCTTGGAAATGCGTCCGCGCGGGCCGGTGCCGGCAAGGCCCGCCAGATCGATGCCGTGGAGTGCGGCCAGCCTGCGGGCCAGCGGCGAGGCAAAGATGGCGGCGATTTCCTCCGGCAGCGGGGCGGTGCCGGCAGGGACGAGCACACGCGCAGGCTGCATCGCTTGCGCCACGTTCTGATAGGTGATCCGGCCATGGCGGCCGGATCCCTCGATGGCTTCGATATCCACGCCATTGGCCTCGGCCAGCTTGAGCGCTTCGGGGCTGATTGGGCGATTGGTCACGATCTTTTTGGGGGTCGCGGCAGGCGCCTGCGCCGCAGCGGCAGCAACCGGTTCAGGAGCAGCTTCGGGCGCGCTGGCCGCGCTCGGATCGCCGGTTTCGGCCGGGACAAACCCGGCGATGAAGGCGTCGATCTCGGCGTCGGTGGCGGCGGCATCGGCAAACACCGCAAGCAGCGCGCCGACCGGCAACACATCTTCACCGGCAGGGGCGAGCACGCGCTTGGCCACGGCGTCGTATTCGGCTTCAACCTCGTTGGTGATCTTGGCGGTTTCGATCAGGCAGAGGGTCTGCCCCTTGGCGAAAGCCTCGCCTTCCTTGATCATCCACTCGGCAATCGTGCCCTCAGTCATTTCGATGCCCCACTTGGGCATGCAGAACGGGCGGATATCGGCCATGACGCGGCTCCTCAGCGGAAGCTCAGAACCTTGCGCACTGCCGCTTCGATCTTTTCGACCGAGGGCAGGTACGCCGATTCAAGCTCTCGCGCGAACGGGACGGGGGTGTGCGGCGGGTTCACGCCGAGCGGCGGGGCCTTGAGGCTGGCAAAGGCCTTTTCCGCCACGGTGGCGCAGATGTCCGACGCCATGCTGCACCGGGGCGGCGCTTCATCGACGACGACCAGACGGCCGGTGACTTCGACCGAATCGAGGATCGCCTCTTCGTCGATCGGGCTGGTGGTGCGCAGATCGATCACATCGCAGCCGATGCCCTCGGCGGCGAGCATGTCCGCCACTTTTTCGCATCGGCCCAGCAGCAGGCCGGTCGAGACGATGGTCACATCCCCGCCTGCGCGCGAAAGGCGCGCATGGCCGAAGGGGATGACATAATCGAGGTCTTCGGAGACTTCGCCGCTCGAACCGTAAAGCGCCTTGTGTTCAAGGAAGATTACCGGATCATCATCGCGGATGGCCTGGCGCAGCAGGCCTTTGACGTCGTTCGGCGTGGTCGGCATCACCACTTTGAGGCCGGGCATGCCGGTCAGGATCTGATGCACCGCCTGGCTATGCTGCGCAGCGGCGTTGAAGCCTGCGCCGTAAGCCATGCGGATCACCGCCGGGCACTTGGTCTTGCCGCCAAACATATAGCGAAACTTGGCCATCTGGTTCCAGATCTGATCGAGGCTGACCCCGATGAAATCGGCAAACATCAACTCGGCCACCGGGCGTTTGCCCGCGAGCGCAAGGCCCGCCGCCGCGCCCATGATCGCGCTTTCCGAAATCGGCGTATCGATCACGCGGTTTGCGCCGAATTTGCCGAACAGCCCGATCGAGGTCGACCAGATTCCGCCGATTGCCTCCGGACCGCCAGCCGTGCCCATGCCGCCCACGATATCCTCGCCGAGCACGACAACATTGGGATCGCGCGTCATTTCCTCGACGATCGTCGAGAGAATGGCTTCGCGGTACATCATCTTGACCATTGCTTGCTCCCCGCGCTCAGTAGCTGATGTAAACGTCGGTGAGGACGTCTGCGGCCGTGGGCCGGTCGGCGGCTTTGGCTTTGATGACGGCGTCTTCGATCTGCTGCAGCACTTCGGCATCGAGCGCATCGAGGTCGGCGTCTGTCAGCAGACCTGCGCCGGTCACGCTCATGCGGAAGCGCTTCAGGCAATCGCGGGTTTCGCGAATCCGGTCGAGCTCGCCCGGGCCGCGATAGCGCTGCGGATCGCCTTCGAAGTGGCCGAAGAAGCGCTCGGTATCAAATTCGACCGCCGCCGGGCCGTGGCCTGCGCGGACATATTCGAGCACTTCGCGCATGGTTTCATCGACCGAGAAGAAATCGGTGCCATCGCCGCGCCAGATTTTCATGCCGAACGCTTCGGCGCGACTGGCGATGTCGTTGTTGGTGCCCACTGCGTATTCAAAGCCGGTGTGCTCGGAATAGTGGTTGTTTTCGAAGATGAAGATCGCAGGGGCGTTGGTCACCACGGCAAAGTTCATCGCCTCGAACGTGGTGCCCTGGTTGCACGCGCCGTCGCCCGAAAACGCGATGGCGACATGGCCCAGCCCGTCGATCTTCGCCGAAAGCGCCGCGCCCACTGCAATGGGTGCGCCCGCGCCGACGATGCCGTTCGCGCCCATCATGCCCTTGTCGACATCGGCGATGTGCATCGAGCCGCCCTTGCCCTTGCACAGCCCTTCGCGGCTGCCCCAGATCTCGGCCATCATGCCGTTCACGTCGCAGCCTTTGGCGAGGCAGTGCCCATGGCCGCGATGCGTCGAAACGATCTTGTCGTCGCTGGTGAGATTTTCGCACACGCCGACCGCGACCGCTTCCTGGCCGCAATAGAGATGGGTGAACCCGGCGATGCCGCCGGTCTGGATATCGATATGCAGGCGTTCCTCGAACTCGCGGATCACCTTCATTTGACGATAGGCGCGTAATAGCGCCTCACGGCTCAGCTGCATCGTTGCTCCCTGCCTGTGGTCGAGCCGGTTTGGGCTGGTTGCCACAAACCGTCCGGGCTTGATTCCGATTTAACCGCTTAAGCGCCATTGGCGAGAGTTTTCCGACTCTGCAAAACGCTAGGTCTGTCAAATTGCTCAGGCTTCGCGCGCCTTGATCCAGCCGATCCCCCGGCGCAGCAGCTCGTAGAACACCGGCAGGTCCCACGCGCAACGATCCACCGTGGGCCACCATTCGAGCATCGGCTGCAGATCATAGTGACCGCGGCAATGGCCCAGCGTGTTGTAGAGCACCGCGCCCGCGCCGTGGTTCTTGATATAAAACACCGGATATGTGCCCGGCGCATCGGCGGCCTCGACAAAGCCGGTGCCTTCCGCCGTGCACTCGGTTTCGAGCAGCACGTGCAAGTCGCCGTGTGTTTCGAGGTGGTAAAGCTCGTCGGTGGTCTCGAACGCTTCGATGCCCTCGGTCAGCGGATGGGCCGGATCGGCAACCGTGACCATATAAGGCTCGATCGCCGGGTGCGAGATGAACTGGCTGCCCAGCAGGTCCATCATCAGCGGGGCCCAGCGCGGCGCGTCCCATTTGCCGGCATTGGGCCCGCTGGTCAGCATGCGCAGCACCGAATTGGTGCCATGGAGCGCATACCAGCGCCCGCCCTTGGTCAGCCATGCCCGCAAGGCTTCCTGCGCCTTGAGCGAAGGGGTGACATCGCAGGTATAGGAAATGAGAATGTCAGCCTTGCTCAACGCTTCGAGGTTTTCATAATCCTCGAATACGCGCGTGCGCACGCGCTCGTCCTCGCTCAAGAGCTTGAGCAGCTCAAGCCGGGCAAAGTCGATATCGTGCCACACCCCGCCTGCGATAAGCACGCAATTGATGCGCGGCGGCTTGGTTTCAGTCTCGCTCATTTGGCTCCTCCGAGTTCGCCGCTCAGATACTTGTCGAGCGTCTGGTGAAACTGCCTAATCCGGATTTCCTGATAGTCGCCGAGATTGACCTGGCCCGTCTTCGAGTGGTGGAGCCCCTGCTGGACATAGGGCAGATTGTCCATGTCCTGATTGAACACATCGCCCAGCACGCCGATTTCGGGCGCGTCGCTCCATTTCTGATCGGGGCCAAGCAGGTGCATCGGCACGCTGCGCGGCATCGGCTCGCCCTTTTTCACGCGCGCCAGAATGCGCACTTCCATCAGGCAGGTATCGGGCGTGGTTCCGGGCCGCCAGCGATAGACGATGTTGGGCATGAAGCCGCCCCACGGCGCAAAGTTTGGAAACACGTTGTAGACCAGCGCATCGAGCAGTTCGGCGTCGGTCGCATCGCTATGGTCATAGCCGGTCTGCGCGGTGTAGCCCTCGCGCATGGCGGCACCAAGCGCCTCGCGCGCGGTCATGCCGTCGGGCACGGTCACTGCAAAAGGATCGCCGCCGCCCTCATAATTGTCGCCCGAGCGGCCGTTGTATTTCACAAACTCGTCGACGATCCACTGCTGCGGCTGGCCATTGCCATCGACATGCGGCGACATCACCCCGAACGGCACCAGATTGACGTTCACATTGTCGCCCCAGGTCCAATAGGCGCTGTTGCTGTCGCCGGTGAAGGGCAGCAACTGCGGGTGCGTGACCACGGTGTGCCACGCTTCCATGAACGCTTCGGCGGTTACCTTCCAGTTGGCGGGCACCTCTTTGGCGACCCAGACCACCGTGGTACATTCCTCATGCCGCCAGCGCTTGAAAAATTCGGGGATCGGCGCGAGGAATTCTTCCAGGCTCGGCCCGCCGCGTTCTTCACGCAGGAAGATATACCCGCCCCAGCGGCCCACTTCGGCCTCGGGCAGGGTCATCTTGTCCTTTTGAATGTGCGGGAAATCCCACGAGCAGGGCATCGTGTCGAAGCTGCCGTCCTTGTGCCAGGTGAAGCCGTGGAACGGGCAGGTGAACTTGTCGGCCGCGCCGTCCTCGGTGCGCAGCTTGCGCCCCCGGTGGAGGCAGACATTGTGCATAGCGCGCACAGAGCCATCGTCCTGACGGCTGATGAGATAGGATCGACCCGCGTTTTCGTAGACGATGAAATCGCCGGGCTCGGGCAGGTCTTCCTCGCGCGCGGCGAATTGCCACACATAGGGCCACATCTTCTCGCGCTCGGCCTGCGCAAACGCCTCGCTGGTATAGCGCTCGGCGGCAATCGGTTCGGAGCCGAGATACTGATAGCTTTCCTGCGTCAAGATTTCCGGAACAGGCCGCGAATCCGCCGCCATGAGATCATTCCAGCTGGTGCCGGCGCAGCGCGCCATGCCGCCGCCCAGAGTTGGATCACTTTCAGCCATTGCCATCCCATCCTTCGTTCAAGGTTTATCCCGCGCTTATAACGCCAAGATCGGCACTGCCGCGACCGCTCTTTTGGTCAGGTAAAGCACGCCGCCCTATCCAAAGCACAAGTTGCATGCGGCGCGGGCTGTCTCCACTCCTATAAGCGCTAAAAAACGCGGCAATCCCGCGCGCAGGAGAGAAATGTGAGCACGAGACTCGAAGGCAAAGTGGCGCTGGTGACGGGCGGAACCAGCGGGATCGGCGCAGCGGCGGTGCGGCGGCTGGTGGCCGAAGGCGCGCGCGTGGTGTTCACCGGATCAAAAGCGGAAGCGGCAGCGGCGCTTTGCGCGGAAACCGGGGCAACTTTTGAGGCGCACCGGGTGCAGGATGACGCCGCCTGGCCCGCGCTGATGGAGTCCGTTCTGGCGGCGCATGGCCGGCTCGATATCGCCTTTGCCAATGCCGGCACGGAAAGCGGCGATGCCAGCATCGAGGATGTGACGATGGCGGGCTGGGACAATGTGGTGGCGGTCAACCAGACCGGCGTGATGCTGACGGTGCAGCATGCGATTCTGGCGATGAAGCGCAATCCCGAAGGGCCGGCAGGCTCGATCGTGATCAATTCATCGATGAACGCAGTGCGGCCGCTGGGCAATTATGTCGCCTATTCGATGACCAAGGCTGCGGTCTGCGCGCTGGCGCGTTCGGCGGCGGTGCACTGCGCTGGCGCGGGCTACAAGATCCGCGTCAACGCGATCCTGCCCGGCGTGGTGGAAACCGAGATGATCCGTTCGGTGATGAATTCGCAAGCTGATCCGGCAGCAGCACGGGCAATGTTCGAAGGCATGGCGCCGATGAAGCGCATGGCGCAGCTCCATGAAATCGCCGGTCTGGTGGCCTATCTCGCTTCGGACGAAGCGGCGTTTATCTCGGGCAGCGAATATGCCATCGATGGCGCCACGACAGCGGGGATGATGGGGGTTTAGATCTTGCCCGCTGGCCGGATCAGCGCGGCGATTTTGGCTTCGCGTTCATAGCGTGTGGCATCGAGGATCTTGGCCCCGGCCATCAGCACCGCAAGCGAGGCGGCCACGAACAGCAACTTGCCGGGAAAGCCTGGGTACTGCGTGAGATAATGCGCGCCGCGTTCCGTGCCGCCCAGCGCCAGCGCGTAGATCACCGCGAAAGCTTCGAAGCGGTTTTTGATCACGAACAGGCGGCCTAGCTTGCGCAGCATTTGTCATTTCCTCTGGTCAAGGATGCTCCGCAACCTTCGTGCCAACCGCGCAAAGGCGGCCCACGGAAAGGTTAACGGCGCATACCCTGTAAAGCTGGGCGACAAACGGACCGAAGGCAATCGTTAATCATGCCGCGGTCTCACCCAAGCTGGGACAAGTTCAGCGCGCCAAGCAGCGCCGCACGGGCATTCTGAACCGAGGCGGCAAGCGCTGGGCTGCCGATATCGGCCGGATCGATCTGCTCCGGCCAATGCGCGGCAATCGCGGCCTCGGTCGCGTCGGCGCCCGCTTCGCTTAGCAGGAAGCGCGGATCGACGGTGGCGGGATCGGCGACCACGCGCAGCCGCAGGCAGGCCGGGCCGCCGCCATTGGCCATTGATTGGCGCACATCAACCGGAAGCACACGGCGGATCGGCCCGTTGGCGGCGAGCATGCCATCAAGGAAGCGGCGCACGGCGGAATGCTCCCACGCCTCCAGCGGAATGACGAGTGCCATCTCGCCGCCGGGCAACGTGATGAGCTGTGCGTTGAACAGATAGCTGGCGATGGCATCGGCAAGGCTGACCGCGCTGGTCGGCACCACCACGATCTCGGCCTCGGGCAGCGCGGCGCGGATGGCGGCATAAGCGCCATCGGGATCGGCAAAGGCCTCTTCATGCGTAAACAGCACGCGCTCGTTGGCCACCGCGACGACATCGTTGTGGAAAGCGCCGGCGGCGATGGCAGCAGGCGATTGCTCGATAAACAGGCTGCGCACGGGCGCGAGGCCGTGGACCCGGGCGACGGCGCGGCTGGCCTGCTCGTGCTGGCGCGCGGGAAATGCGCCGCCGGGCCGGCCATAGACGAAGATCTCCAGGCCCGGCGCGGCGTGGTGCGCCGCCATGCGCATGTGGTTGGCCGCGCCTTCATCGCCAAAGCAGGGCGGCACCGCATCGTGCACCGCAAAGTGCGCCGCATCGGCAAAGGCGAGGCGCAATTGGCGCACTGTATCGACCCATTCCTGCGACCGGTGCGGCATTGTCACGAGATTGGCCGCGGTCAGATGGCAGCGCCCGTCGGCCGTATCGGGCGCGGGCGAGACGGTTGCGGCATTGGCGGTCCACATCGCGGATGCCGACCAAGCCGCTGCGTGCAACCGCGTTTCAGCTTCGTCTGCGGGCGCGCGGTCTGCCAATCCAAGCGCTGCGAGCAGCGCTGGATTGGGGCGCGGCAGCGGGCAAAAAAAGCCCTGCGGCAGGCCTAGCGCCAGATTGTGGCGCATCTTGGCAAGGCCCTGCAGTGCGGCGGCGCGCGGATAGGAAACTTGGCCGCCATGCTTCGATGAGGCGAGATTGCCGAGGCTCAGCCCCGCATAGTTATGGCTGGGGCCGACGATGCCGTCGAAATTGATCTCGACCAGTGTCATTGGTTTTCTCCGCTCGAAAACGTGCTCAGCGCGCCGCGTGCCAGATCGTATCGCCCTCGCGCACGTCCAGATTGGCCGCAGCCACCGGATCGATCGCCAGCGCATCGCCATCTGCGGCAATCTCGGCAAAGCAGCAGCGAAAGTCGTTCAGCTTGCCGGTGGCCACCAGTGCACGGCTGGCAGGGCCTGTGCCAGCGCCTGCGCCTTTTGGCGCGCGAACCTGCGAAACCGCGACTTCCCGCGCCTCGGCAATCGAGCGCACGCGGTCGGTGCGCGCGGTCATTGTCGGGCCGCCGTCAAAGATATCGACATAGCCCTCGGCGGCAAAGCCTTCTTCTTCGAGCATGCGCATCGCGGCGCGGCCATTGGGATGGGGCATGCCGATGACCGAGCGCGCCGCCTCGGGCAACATGGCGACATAAACCGGATGCTTGGGCATCAGATCGGCGATGAACTGGTGCCCGTTGATCGCGTTGAAATAGTCAGCCTCCTGGAAATTCATCCCGAAAAAGCGCCCGGCCACCCCGTCCCAGAACGGCGATCCGCCGCGCTCGTCGATGATCCCGCGCAATTCGGCCAGAATGCGATCGGCAAAGCGTTTGCGGTGCATGGCGATAAACAGATAGCGGCTGCGCGCCAGCAACATGCCAAGGCCGCCCGCGCGCTCCGACGGGTGGAGAAACAGCCCGCCGACCTCGCTCGATCCTTCAAGATCGGTCACCAGATTGAGCATTTCGGCGCGGAACGTGCGGTTCAGCTCTTTCGAGTGCTGGGTCAACGTCGCGATGCGATAGGAATAGAACGGCCAATGCTGCCCGATCCGGGTAAAGATCTGCGAGGTGCCGCGCACTTCGCCGGTTTCGACGTTTTCGAGCACCAGCACGAACAGCTCATCGCGAAGGTCCTTGGGGTCGCCGTCCAGCGGGTTGCCAAATGCGGCGGCGGCGCGCTCGAGCTTGGCACGAAGCGCCTTCTTGTCAGGCGGCAAGTTGGTGAACCCGCCGCCGGTCAGCTTGGCCATTTCATACAGATGCTGCAAATCCTGCGCTTTTGCGGCGCGAATACGATGAGTCACCGGGCTTATTCCCCTCCAGAAAGACGGTGCAGCACCAGCGCCGAGAGCGCGGCGCGCTCGGCCAGCGAGGGCACGATCATGAATTCCTGCGGCGAATGGATCGCGCCGCCGCGCACGCCCATCGTATCGACCACCGGCACACCGAGCGCGGCGATGTTGTTGCCATCGCAAACCCCGCCCGAATTTTGCCAGCGGATCTGTTGGCCCAGCGCCGCGCCGCATTGCTTGACAAGGCCGAACAGCTCCTCCGCCGCCGGGGTCAGCGGCTTGGGCGGGCGGCTGATCCCGCCGTGGAGATGGATGGAGACCTCGTGCGTCGCTTCGATTTCATGCAATAGCACCGGGATAGCAGCGAGGTAGCGCGCCGCATCGGCATCGGTGCGCGGGCGAATGTTGAAACGCAGCACCGCATGATCGGGCACGACATTGTTGGCGCTGCCCCCGTCGATCCGCGCCGGATTGATCGGCAGGTCATCCGATTGCAGCGCCTTCAGCCGCAGCGCCAGATCGGCGGCGGCGACCAGCGCATTGCGGCCATCGCCCGGATTGCGCCCGGCATGCGCCGAACGGCCGGTGATGATCGCCGAATAGTTCCCGCTGCCGCCGCGCGCGCCTGCCAAAGTGCCATCGGGGAGCGCCGAGGGTTCGTACGTCAGCGCCGCCGCCTTGCCCGCCGCCAGCCGCGCGATCAGCGGGGCGGAGGAGAGGCTGCCGGTTTCCTCATCGGAATTGATTATAACGTCATAGCCGACCGAGGCCGCCACCGGGCTTTTCTCAAACGCGGCGAGCGCGGCGAGCATCACCGCGATCCCGCCCTTCATGTCGGCGGTTCCCGGCCCGTTCAGCGTTTCCTCATCGAGCCAGCTCACTGTCTGGAACGGGTGATCGGAGGGGAACACGGTGTCCATATGCCCGGTCAGCAGATAGCGCCGCGCGGCACCGAGGCGCACCTGGAGCACGACATGCCGCCCATGCTGCAAGTCTGCCGCCGCGCCATCGGGCGCAATCGCCGCAACCGGCGCGGGCGCTTCCAGCGAGACATCGCCCGGCAGCGCCGCGCAAGCATCCGCCAGCAGTTGCGCCTGTTCGGCAAGGCCGGCCAGATTGCGCGTGCCGGTGTTGATCGGGCACCATTCCAGCACCTGCGCGAGCATCGCGGCGCTATCTAACCCTGCGATCAGGGCACGTTCGGTGGGGGAAAGCTGGGACATGCCGAAGTGCCTTAGCCTGCCCCGGTCCCGGGGTGAACCCCCGGCCCGCAGATCGGCCCGATTGCCAAGCGGATTGGCTTGCGTCATAGGCGGCGCGTTCGGAAACACCCCAGCAAGACGATGGAACCGAGAGACATGAACGCACATATTGCCAAGGCCGGTCTGCAAGTCGACGCTGCTCTCGCACGCTTCATCGACCATGATGTGCTGCCCCCGCTGGGCATGGCGCCAGAGGCATTCTGGGCCGGGTTTTCCGCGCTTACCGAACGCCTCGCGCCAGTGAACCGCGCGCTGCTGGCCAAGCGTGACGCGCTTCAGACGCAGATCGATGCCTGGCATACCGAGCGCAAGGGCAAGGCCATCGATCCGGCCGAATACCGCGCGTTCCTGAGCGAGATCGGCTATCTGGTGCCCGAGCCTGCGCCGTTCACCATCGGCACGCAGAATGTGGACCGCGAGATCGCGTTGATGGCCGGGCCGCAGCTGGTGGTGCCGGTGCTCAACGACCGGTTCGTGCTCAATGCCGCCAATGCGCGCTGGGGCAGCCTTTATGACGCGTGGTACGGCACCGATGCGCTCGATGCGCCTGCTGCGCTGCCCGGCGGTTATGATCAGGCGCGCGGCGCTGCTGTGATCAAGGCTGGCCGTGCCTTCCTCGACACCGCGCTGCCGCTGGCGGGGATGAGCTGGGCCGACTGGGACGGCGCGGGCACCCCGCCGCTGGCCGATCCGGCGGCGTTCATCGCGGCGAAGCCCGGCGGCATGCTGTTTGCGCACAACGGCCTCCACATCGAACTGGTGATCGATCCCGCGCACCCGGTGGGCCAGACCGACAAGGCAGGCCTTGCCGATATCGTGCTGGAAAGCGCGCTTACCGCCATTGTCGATCTCGAAGACTCGATCGCGGCGGTCGATGCCGAGGACAAGCTGCTCGCCTATCGCAACTGGCTGGGCCTGATGCGCGGCGATCTGGTCGCCAGCTTCCAGAAGGGCGGCAAGACCATGACCCGCGCGCTCGACGGCGACCGGGAATGGCCGCTGGCCGATGGCACCACGCTCACCCTGCCGGGCCGCAGCGTGCTGTTCGTGCGCAATGTCGGCCATCTGATGACCAACCCGGCGATCCTGCTGGCGGACGGCAGCGAAATTCCCGAAGGCATCATGGACGCCGCGATCACCTCGGCCATCGGCATGCACGATCTCAAGCGGCTGGGCGCGCTCACCAACAGCCGCGCCGGATCGATCTACATCGTCAAGCCCAAGATGCACGGGCCGGAAGAAGCGGCGTTCACCAACGACCTGTTCGCCGCGGTCGAAGACCTGCTGGGCCTCGCCCGCAACACCGTCAAAGTCGGCGTGATGGACGAAGAGCGGCGCACCTCGGCCAATCTCGGCGCCTGCATCGCCGCGGTGAAGGACCGCATCTGCTTTATCAATACCGGCTTCCTCGACCGGACCGGCGATGAAATCCACACCTCGATGCAGGCCGGCCCGATGATCCGCAAGGGCGCGATGAAGGCGTCGGGCTGGATCGCGGCCTACGAAAAGCGCAACGTCTGCATCGGTCTCGCCGATGGCCTTTCGGGCCGCGCGCAGATCGGCAAGGGCATGTGGGCCGCGCCCGACATGATGCACGACATGATGGCGCAGAAAATCGCCCACCCGCGCACCGGGGCCAACACCGCCTGGGTACCATCGCCCACCGCCGCCACGCTCCACGCGATGCACTACCACGCGGTCGATGTGTTCGCCGTGCAAGCGCAAGTGCGCGCCGAAACCACCCCCGGCCTCGATGCCCTGCTCGCCATCCCCTTGGCCGAAGGCACCAACTGGTCCGAAGCCGAAGTGCAGGAAGAACTCGACAACAACGCGCAAGGCCTGCTCGGCTATGTCGTGCGCTGGATCGACCATGGCGTCGGCTGCTCCAAAGTGCCCGACATCAACGACGTGGGCCTGATGGAAGACCGCGCCACCTTGCGCATCTCCAGCCAGCACATCGCCAACTGGCTGCTCCACGGCGTGTGCAGCGAAGCCCAAGTCATGGCCTCGCTGCAACGCATGGCCGCGAAAGTGGACGCGCAAAACGCCGGCGATCCGCTGTACGAACCGATGGCCGGCAACTGGGACACCAGCTACGCCTTCCGCGCCGCCTGCGACCTCGTGTTCAAAGGCACCGCGCAGCCCAGCGGTTATACCGAACCGCTGCTGCACGCGTGGCGGGCAAAGAAGAAGGCGGCTTTGGCGGCGGGTTAAGGGCCTCCGGCGGGCAAGGGCTGTTGCCCTTGCATCCCGGGAATGGGAGCCAAAGCCCCTCCCCTGAAGGGGAGGGAGGAAGTCCGCTTATCGCTGTGCCTCGCAATAAAGTTGACAGAGTTGACACTGTGTCAACTTTTGTTTTGGCGTTTAAATAGCTGAAATTGTTATTGAAAATGGTGCAGAAGCGCAAAGGTGACACTTTGCGCCTGAGAACGTTTGCGGGATCGACGATGACAAAGAGCGCGGCTGCGGAGCCTGCGCTGGCTTATGCCAGATTGCGGTGATGTAGGAAAATTTTCGCTTTCGGGCTGGGGGCGCTGATCGGCAACTCTTGAAAGAGTGCACTAACGTTGTACCCCAATGACGTATTTCACAGACACCAATGATGTACTTGATGATGTTTCGCTGGCAAATTTTCCAGCTTAGCCAATTGTAAAAAGTGCGCGTCGATATCCTAATTCATGAAGGCGAGCGCGGTAGCGTCCAGTTTCCGCAAAAACGGCTGGTGAATTGTTCCAAAATTCGGAGAGTGCGCGTTCAGCCTCGATCCGTGAGCCGCTGAACGACTGCTTCCGCACGATATGTCCAGCTTCTTGTGACCAAAGAGTCAACCGGAAGAATGTCACCAAACAAGCCCTCATCGAAAAAAAGGTCTTAATATTTTATATAGTGAGATAAAAATAAGTAAATAAACTATAAACTGTCAAAAGCAATACGCCATATGCCATTCAAGAAAATCTTTATTTAGGTCAAACCGACATGACGGCAGCAAATTAGACCCGTCATATTTGCTAAAATATTCTCGTGTCGTTAAATTTTCATTCTCTAATATATTACGCGCTACGCGGACTTTAAGATTTTGGTCCACGGAGATTAAACCGCTGTCAAACGCACGGTCAAATGTCCCTGATAGTAGCAGGCCGTTTGCAGGATTGTGTCGGTTCTCAATATCTTTTGCCCAAGGACGGATATGGCTCGCAACCAGCAGTCGGGGTTCGGAGATGCCTGTGATGCAGCATTGCTCCTCAAAGTTTGCCATCACCGCACGGCGGAAGAATCCTTGACCGATCCTCTGATTTACAATGACTTGGCTAGTCGAGGCGCCTTCATAAGTTCGAAAGTTGAATTTCGGCTCTTTGACCTTATCGTCATCAGTTGAAAGTTCTGGCGGTTCGAGAGCGATTCGATTGTTCCAAAGCTCAGAAGCTTGAAATACAAGAGCATTCCAATCCTGAGAAAATTTGGCGTAAACTTGACGATCTAGTTTTGACGCCCCATCTAATCCTTTTCGCCCACTTTCAGTGATCTTTGGGTCAAGGCTCGCAAAATTACAAAGCTTCATAGCGACTGAATTACTGGACCGATTAATTGCCGCCGCTAACTGTATTATTTCAGGATTTTTGGAATGCAATTTTCCAAATGGCAATTGTAAATATAAATATAGAGAAAGCAGCGTTTCCTCTTCGGTCCAGCGGCGTCGAGGCTCTGTGTTATCGCTCATTAACCAAGTCTGGCTGATCCAACTTCAGCGTGCAAGAGCTTCGACCAGAAATGTTCTTGACCCATGACGCCTGAGCCAACGGCGGGCTTCTACCGCACCATGGGCGTCGAGGCATTTGTCCGACGTTTCGGGTATCCAGACACGCGTGGACGTGAGGCGCGCCTGAACTTTGGCGGCATCTACCGGTATGGCGCATTGCCAAATGCGAGGACGAAATGCGCTGTCTTCGTTGAGGGATTTGATCCGGCAACGGGCAAGATCGATGACATCAATGGCGGCATCTATTTGCGCCATGCTGGGGGTGACGATGCCGCTGTCTGGACCATTCGCGGCATGATGGCGCACTGGAACCGCAAGCATACTCAGGCCGTATATGTCCCTTCGATGTTCAGCAATCCGCCCCCAGAATACCAGTATGGCTAACCTGTCCTGATTTGTGAGCAGACTGACTTTATTCTGTTTCTAAAGGCTTTTGTCGCGGGCAAAGTCTACTACGATCCCGGCATCAAACTGGTTGAGCAAACTGGGACTGCGGTGATGAAGTCGCGGAGCCAGTTTCGCATCAAGCATTCGCACTTGTCTGAACTCTACCATTCACATGAGATCGTAGATTTGAGAACGGCTTGAGTCATCTGACACCCACCAGGACCTAAGTGATCCTCTAGGTGGTTGGGGATGCAAGGGCCGATGGCCCTTGCCCGCCGGAGGCTAACGCTATGCAGCAACCTTCCATCCGCCGCTGTCCTGCTCAAGCGTAATGCGGGCGTCGCTTTCCTCGAGGTCGGAATCGACCAGTCGCTCGATCATGTCGCGGATATGGGCGTTGCCTTCGTTCAGTTCGCGGTAGATCGCGCGGATGAAGCGGTCCGCGATCTTCGGCTGGCCGCCGCGTTTTTCCCATAGGGCGACCGTCTGCGCCTCGTTGCCGAGCATGGTGGCGAGCTTTGCTTGGCTCAGGCTCATTTCCTGCCGCAGGAAGCGCAGTTCCGCGCCGGTCAGCTTGCCGCCCTTGTTGACGATGCCATGCGCGATAGCGCGGTGCAGGCCCTCCAGATCATGGATGGCGATGCCCGGTCCATAGGGGGTTTCGTGCTCATCGAAGCCGTTCGCCAGCCAGACATTGCGCAGGCCGCATTCCCGATAATGATACATGCTTGCCTCCTCAGAAAACGGTGATGACGATGGCCCGCTTCGGAACATCGATCGCCACCGCTACGTCCAAATCCTTGCCCGCGACACGGTGCGTCACAGTCATTTTCCAATTCCCGTGCATGTCCAGCGCCACCGGCTCGCTCACGATCCCGCGTTGCAGGCAAGTCAGAACCTGCACCGGAGAAACCTTGCGCTGGCGCATGCGCTGCCGGGCGTGATGCGTGAAGATCACTTGAGCACTGTCCTGCGCAATCTCGCGAAGGAGCTTCAGCGCCGTGGCGTCGTTCATCCGCAGGGGGACAGGCTCTGCCATAACCTATAATTATTATAGGTTGGTTGATTTTGCAAGGGGGAAGACTGGTTAGTGGGATGGGCGGCCTGATTGGTATAGGCTCCCCGGAAGCTTCAATCCTCCCTCGAAAGGCCAAACCCGTGATGAAGTGGGATCTCTCCAGCAAGGTTGTGCAGGTGGCGTATGTCGTGCCGGATCTGGAGGAGGCGTGCGGGGCGTTTCATCGGCTTTACGGGATTGGGCCGTTTGTGGGCGGCGAAGGGGTGCGGACGTTGGAGGAGCATGTCTATCGCGAGGAGGCGGCGGCGCCGATTGCGTTTCGGGGGGTGTTTGTTCAGTCGGGCGATCTGAACATCGAGCTGATCGAGCTGGTATCGACCACGGACAGCGCGTTTCACGATATGGCGCGGGGCATGGCGGGGCCGTTTGTGCATCACGTGGCGATGTTTTGTGAGGATTATGCGGGCACGCGCGATGCGTATGTGGCCAAGGGATTTGCGGTGGCGAGTGCGTTCAAGACCGGGTTTGGCGCGGAGATCTGCTACATCGATGCGCGCGCGGCGACGGGGCATATGCTGGAGCTTTATCCCGAAGATGCGACGATCCGGGCGATGTACCGCGCGACGGTGGCGGCGGCGCGGGCTTGGGATGGGCGCGAGCTGATCATTCCGTGGGACCGGGCGATGGCGTTGTTGGCTGAGGGGTGAGGTTGGGTTTCCCCTCCACCACCCTTCGGGCGGTCCCCCTCCCCATTTGTGCTGCGCAAAAATGGGGAGGAATTAGGGGGTCAATGCCCGCGCGATGGCGACGAAATCGGCGACTTCCAGCGTTTCGGCACGGCGTTGGGGGTCTATGTTCAGGGCTTCGAGGGCGTCGAGCGCGCCGGGGAGGCCTTTGAGCGACTGGCGGAGCATCTTGCGGCGTTGGCCGAAGGCGGCTTCGGTGACGCGTTCGAGCATGCGGGCGGAGACGCCTGTGGGCATCTCTGTGGGTTCTACGTGGATAATCGCCGACATGACTTTGGGGGCGGGGGTGAAGGCGCTGCGGTGCACTTTCATGGCGATGCGCGGGGCCGCGCGCCACTGGGCGAGGACGGCGAGGCGGCCGTAGGCGTCGCTGCCGGGGGCGGCGATGATGCGCTCGGCCACTTCCTGCTGAAACATCAGGGTGAGGCTGCGCCATGGCGGCGGCCAGCTCTGGCCGGAGAGCCAGCCGACGAAGAGCGCGGTGCCGACGTTGTAGGGCAGATTGGCGGCGACGTGCCACGGCGTGTCGAACAGCGTTTCGGGCGCGATCTTGGTGGCGTCGCCCTCGATCACGGTGAGCTGGCCGGGAAAAGCTTCGGCAAGATCGGCGAGCGCGGGGAGGCAGCGGCGGTCCATTTCGATGGCGGTGACGCGCGCGCCGCTCCGCAAGAGCGCGCGGGTGAGGCCGCCGGGGCCGGGGCCGATTTCGAGCACCGGCTGGTCTTTGAGATCGCCCGGGATCGCGGCGATGCGGGCGAGGAGCTGCTCGTCGAACAGAAAGTTCTGCCCCAGCGCTTTGGTGGCGATGAGGCCGTAGCGCTGGGCGACTTCGCGCAGCGGGGGCAGTTGCGTCATCCGGTGGTGAGCCTGCGTGCCGCGCATTCGCCCGCCATGCGGATCGCGGCGATGGTCGCGCCGGGGCGGGCGGTGCCGGTGCCGGCGATGCCGAAGGCGGTG
>NZ_CAMBTS010000053.1 GCF_945870625.1 Novosphingobium sp. Chol11
AGCGCGGCCACGTCGTCCGGATGCCCGGCGGCGTCGGCGGGGAGCACCCCGGCGGGAACTTCCTGCGTCTGGCCAAGGCGGCCCTGCGCCTGCTGGATCATCGGCGTTTCGATCGCGCCGGGATGAACCGAATTGCAGCGGATCTTGTAGCCTTTTACCTGGCACATGATCGCGACCGACTTGGTCATCGAACGCACCGCGCCCTTGGCGGCGGAATAGGCGAAGAAGATCGGATAGCCCATCAGCGCGCCCACCGATGACATGTTGATGATCGATCCGCCGTCATTCTTGTTCATCAGGGGAATCGCGTATTTCATGCCAAGGAACACGCCGTCGGTCATGATCGCGTTGATCCAGCGGAACTGTTCGAGCGTGGTCTCCTCGACATCGGCGCTGAGCACCACGCCGGCATTGTTCACCAGAATGTCGAGCCGGCCGAACTGCGCTTCGATGGCGGCAATCACGGCGATCCACTGCTCTTCGCTTGCCACGTCGAGCGCCATTGCCGCCGCGCCGTGGCCGATGCGCGTTGCCACTTCCTGCGCGGCTTCCAGCTTGAGATCGGTGACCACCACGGTCGCGCCTTCGCGCGCCAGAGCGGCGCTATCAGCGGCTCCGAGGCCCGATGCGCCGCCCGTTACCAATGCCACTTTGCCTTGTACCCGGCCCATGATGCTCTCCTGATGTGTTTATCGTTGTAGGGCGCGATCTAAGCCGCCCCGTCGTCGTCCGCGAAGTATTCCGGCATGCCTGCGGGCCAGACCACGCCCCATTGCGCTTGTCCGCCATCGATCACGATGAGATCGCCATTGATGAAGCGCGCGGCAGGGGAGGCGAGATAGGCGATGGCTTCGGCGACATCCCAGGCATTGCCGCGCATGCGCATCGGGTTTGCCTTGTGAAAGCGGGCGAGCGCTTCTTCGGGGTACATGCGGAAACCCTCGGTCTCGATCACGCCGGGGCCGATGCAATTGACGCGGATGTTCAGCGCGGCCCATTCGGTGGCCATGGTTTTCGACAGATAGATCACCCCGGCGCGCGCCGCGCAAGTATGCGCCGCCTGCGGCATCCCGCGTTCGACATTGGCGACGATGTTGATCACATTGCCGGGCTTGCCATCGGCGCGCCAGCGCTTGGCCGCTTCCTGCATCATCCACCAAGTGCCGTTCAGGTTGGTGTCGATCACAGCCAGCCAGCCTTTGCGCGAAAAATCGATCGCATCCTGCGGGAATTGCCCGCCCGCGTTGTTGACCAGGGTGTCGAGCCCGCCGAAATGATCGTGGACTTGCCCGATCATCGTCTCCACCGCATCGGGATCGCGGATATTGGCCGCGACGCACAGGATTTCCCGGTCGCAGGCCGCGCGGATCAGGCTGGCGGTGCTCTCCAGCTTGGCCGGATCGCGCCCGCAGATCGCAACGTTCGCGCCGAGCCGCGCGGCGAGGTAGGCCGCCGCCTTGCCCATGCCGCTGCCCGCGCCGGAGATCAGCACCGTCTGCCCGGCGAGCATGTCGTCGCGGTAGATCGTGATTTGCGCGCGCAGCGCATCGTCATCCAGCCCGCGCGCCGGGCGGCCCGGATCGCCGGGCTCCGGGCGAAAAATCTTCGGCTCGCTGATTTTCGGCACGCTCAACAGGGCATTCCTCATGGGGCAAACGATGAGAAGGTAAGCGAAGAAGCGCTGGCCCCTCCGCAATGCCGGATAGGCTAGCGGCAACTTATAAAAAAGACAAACAGGTTTGATTTATCCAAGCGGCGCGATGCGCGGCGTTTCGGCCAAAAGTGGTGATGGCCGCTGCGGCATCAGCGCGCGAATCTGCACTTCGAGATGGCGCAGCATCGGCTCGACGCTAGCTTGTTCCAGCCCGCCGGTGTGCAGGCTGATCGCCATGCCCTCCAGAATGGTTTGCGACAAGCTCATCGCGAGATGGAAATGCGCCGGCTGTTCGAGCCATTCGGGAAAGAGCTGCTCGGCCTGGGCATTGAACTTGGCGCGAAATTCATCCTGAAGCGGCCCCAGAATGCGCGCCAGCTCGGCATCGGTGCGCGCGGCTACGGCGAGCTCGTGAAAGGCGATGAACGCGGGCTTTTGCAGCTGCTTCCAGTAAGTCTCGACCAGATCGGTCACTTCGCGATTAGGGTTTTCGGCGGCGCGGCGAAACGCGCGCAGGCGCTTTTCATGCAGTTCGACAATGGTCGCCTGCAGCAGCGCCATACCATTTTCGAAATGGTGCATCATCGCCCCGCGCGAAAGGCCGGCTTCTTCGGCGACGCGCGGGGTGGTGGTGTTGGCATAGCCGAATTTCACAAGACAGCGGATCGTTGCATCGAGCAGACGTCCGCGCGTTTGCGCCGCTTTGGTCGCCTGAAGGGTGATGCTTTTTTCCGGAGGCCGCGCAGGTCGTATCTGCCGCGCCGCCCGCGTGCGGGAGAGTGCCATCGTCTAATGTCTGTTCCATCGCGCCGCACATCGCTGCGGACCGCGCAGCTCTGCCTTAGCCTGACCCGAGCGCGGGGTGCAACACGGCGGAGGCTTTTTCGTCAGCCGGGCCCTACGATCACGCGCCACGCCCCAAAAAAAGACATGATTGATTGTCTTTTTGGGTGCCCGGTGTAGTCTCGCAAGTGACAAATCAAAGCCGGGCCGCAGCGCACCGGCCTTTTGGCCCGGCACGGGCCGCGATCACGGGCAGAGGGATGATGGACAACACGCAAGAGACCCCGGCAGCAGCGCCGATCTGGACGATGGGCGCGATGATTCGCGCTTCGGCGCAGCGGTTTGGCGATGCCGATGCGATTGTCTTTCCCGAGCGGCGGCTGACTTATCGCGCGCTGGAGCAAGGGGCGCGCCGCTGGGCCAAGGCGCTCATCGCGATGGGGGTGCAGCCGGGCCAGCATGTCGGCATCCTGCTGCCGACATGCCCGGAATTCATCGAGGTGTTTTTCGGCGCGGCGATGGTGGGCGCGGTCGCAGTGCCAGTGAACGCGCGTTATCAGGCGAATGAACTGCGCTATCTGGTGAAGGACGCCGATCTGGCCGTGCTGGTCACGACCGGGCGGATGACCGATACGCTGGATTTTGGCGAGCGGCTGGCGGCGGCGCTTCCCTCGCTGGCGCAGGCGCGCGATCCCGCGTCGCTGCGCCTCGATGAAGCGCCGATGCTGCGCGCGGTGATCAGCCTCGATAACCAGTGCCCCGCCTATCTTCTGAGCGTGCAGGCCGCGCTGGCGCTGGGCACCGCCGCCGCCGACACCGAGGTTGACCGCTGCATCGATGCGGTTGACCCGGGTGACACCGCCATGATCCTCTACACCTCAGGCACCACGTCGCAGCCCAAAGGCGCCATGATTTCCCACCGGGCGCAAGTGGGCAACAGCCGCAATCTGGGTCTGCGCTATGAATGCAGCGGCGCGGATAAAGTATGGTCGCCGCTGCCGATCTTTCACATCGCCGGCATCCTGCCGATGATGATGATCCTCGATCTGGGGGGCGTTTACATGACGATTCCGCATTTCGATGCGGGGCTTGCGCTCCAGATGCTGGGCCGTGAAGGGGCGACGATCGCTTATCCCAGCTTTGTCACGATCATGCAGGAATTGATCACCCACGCGCAGTTTGCAAAGACCGACCTGTCGCGGCTTCGGGTGATGAACTCCAACTTTGCGGTGCAGCCGCAGTGGATCAAGGAAGCGGTGGCAGCCGCGATGCCGCATACGATCCAGGTGGGCACCTACGGCCTGACCGAGGCTGCGGGCACGGTCTCCACCAGCCGTCTGTCAGACAGCTATCAGGTGCGCACCGAGCGCTGCGGCACCCCGCTCGACGAGTGGGAGGTGCGGATCGTAAGCGCAGAGACCGGCGAGGATTGCGGCGCGGCCGAGCGGGGCGAGATCGTGCTGCGCGGGCCGAACATGCTCAAAGGCTATTACAACGCGCCCGAAAAGACCGCCGAGGCGATCAAGGACGGCTGGTTCTACACCGGCGACATCGGCTCGATCGACGCTGACGGGAATGTGATGTTCCACGGGCGGACCAAGGACATGCTCAAAGTGGGCGGCGAAAACGTCGCGGCCGCCGAGATCGAGGCGATGCTGCAAAGCCATCCGGCGGTGAGCCTTGCCCAAGTGGTCGGCCTGCCCGATGCGCGCTACGCCGAAGTGCCCGCTGCGTTTGTCGAACTGGCGGAGGGCGCGAGCGTGAGCGAAAGCGAACTGATCGCGCATTGCACGGGGCAGCTCGCCAGCTTCAAGATTCCGCGCCATGTCCGGGTCGTGACCGAATGGCCAATGTCGACGTCGAAGATCCAGAAGTTCCGCCTGCGCGAGCGGTTGATCGAGGAACTTGGGCTTTGAGGTGATGTGCGTCCCGGCGCAGGCCGGGAACTCAGGCGGTTTTATCGCGACACTGCGTTTGTCTTGACTGAGGCCCGGCCTTCGCTGGGGCGCGGGGACTCGCTCAAACCGTCTCGGCGTTTCCGAAAATGACTGTCGCCTGCGCTGAAAGTGTGCCGCCATTGCCATGCGCCAATGCAAGGCGCGCGCCGCCGATCTGGTTCGCCGCTTGGCCCCGCATCTGGCGGATGGCTTCGGTCATGGCGAACATGCCGTACATGCCCGGATGGCAGCAAGAGAGGCCGCCGCCATTGGTGTTGACCGGCAAGGCGCCGCCCGGGCCGATCCGCCCGCCCGAAACGAACGCGCCGCCTTCGCCCTTGGCGCAGAAGCCCAGGTCTTCGAGGAACAGGATCGTGTTGATCGTGAAGGCGTCGTAAAGCTGGACCACGTCGATATCCGCCGGGGTCGCCCCCGCCATGGCGAGCGCGCGTGCGCCAGATTCGGCGGCGGCCGTGATCGTGATGTCCTCGGCCTGCGTCACTGAATTGTACCATGTCGCCGCCGCCGCGCCGAGCACGGGCACGAGCGGCTGCGGCCCGTCTTTGGCGCGGTCGGTGCGGGTCAGTACCATGGCCGCCGCGCCGTCGGTGACGAGGCAGCAATCCTTGACCGAGATCGGCGTGCTGATGAGACGCGCCTTGAGGCAATCCTCGATGGTCAGCGGCCCTTTGGCGAAGGCCTCGGGATTGGTATTGGCCCAGCCGCGCGCGGCCACAGCCACTTCGGCCAGATGCTCACGCGTGGTGCCATATTGGTGCATGTGCCGCGCGGCGACGAGCGCGTAGTAGCTGAGCGGATACATTGGCGCATAGGGCGTATCCCACCGGTCCGGGCGGGCGGGGGTGGAAAGCTTGCCGCCGCTCGAGCGCTGGTTCGATCCGTAAGCGATCACCGCGCAATCGAGGTAGCCTGCCTCCAGCATCATTACCGCAGTGACCAGATGGCTCATGAACGAGGCACCGCCCGCGCGGTTGTTGTCGGTGAAGCGCGGGTGGATGCCGAGATACTGCGCGAGCGAGAGCCCGGCGAACAGATCATCGGGCAGGCAGATGAACACGCCGTCCACTTGATCCAGCGGGATGGCGGCATCGGCCAGCGCGAGGCGCGTCGCATTGGCTGCAAGCTCGATATTCGAATAGCCCGGCCATTCGCCGACGCCATAAGTCGCAAGGCCGGCGACTGACACTTTGCCGCGCGGAAAACGGTCGCCCATCAGGCTGCCTCCACCAGATCAAACACCACCAATGGCCCATCGGCCCCGTCCGCAATCCGCACGCGCACTGGCATGCCGATGCGCAAGGTCGCCTCGTCCGCGCCCTCGACCCGCCCCATCATCCGCGCGCCTTCGGCCAGTTCGACGATGACGACGTTCGAGGCCGGTTCGGGCGGGCGGCGCTGAATCCAGGTGAGCGAATAGATCGTGCCGAGCCCCGAGGCTTCGAAACATTCGAGCGGCTCGCCGCTGAGCGGGGCCATTTCGCGCGGCGGGAAAATCGCCTTCGCTTGCGGAGAGGCGCGCTGCAGCAGCAGTCGGCCCTGCGCCAGCGCTTCATCCCAAAGGGCGGATGCACCTGTCATCGAATCACGGCTCCTGTTGCGGCCATTGCGGCAATCTCGCTCTCGCTGAACCCGGCTTCGCTGAGAACGCGCTCGCTGTCTGCGCCCAGCGCTGGCCCCGGATCGCCGATGGCGCCGGGGGTCTGGTAGAATTTCGTGGGGATGCCGGGGAAGCGCAAGTCGCCCGCATCGGTGCGGCGCTCTTCCCAGAAACCGGTCTGCTCCAGATGCGCATCGTGGAGCAGATCTTCGAGCGAGGCGATGGGCGTCGCCGGGATTTCCGCACGGCGAAACAGGTCCATCCATTCCGCGCTCGTGCGGCTTTCCAGCTCCGCGGCCACGCGCGCCAGGACCGTGCCGATATTTTCCGAGCGGCTGCGCATCGTGACGAACATCGGATCGGCGGACCATTCCGGGTTGCCGAGTTCGCGGAAGAATGCCTGCCAGTGCTTGTCGTTGTAGATCATCACGCCGATGTAGCCATCGGCCGTGCGATAGGGGCGGCGCGCGGGCGAGGTGGCGCGCGGATAGACCGGCGGCCCCTGCGGCGGATCGAACAGCGACCCGCACAGATGCTCGACTGCCGCGAACGAGACCATCGTCTCGAACATCGGCACTTCCACTTCCTGCCCTTGTCCCGTGCGCTCACGCGCGAAGAGCGCCGCGATCACGGCATAGGCCCCGGTGAGGCCCGAAACCTTGTCGGCAATGACATTGGCAGAGTACGTCGGCACGCCGTCTGAAAGCCGCGCCTGCAGATCGACAATGCCCGAGGCCGCCTGCACGATGTCGTCATAGGCCGGATAATCGCGGTATGGCCCGTCGCGCCCGAAGCCATAGAGGTTGGCATAGACGATGCGCGGATTGGCCTTGGCCAGCGCCGCATAGTCCAGCCCCAGCCGGGCAATCGCCTGCGCGCGCATCGAATGAATGAACACGTCGGCATCCTGCGCCAGCCGCAGCACCGCATCGCGCGCCGCAGGCTGTTTGAGATCGAGCGCAAGGCTGCGCTTGCCGCGATTGACATTGAGGAACATCGCGCCGCGCGAAGGATCGGGGCCGGGCGGGATGAACCGCGTGGTGTCGCCCGCAGGCCCTTCGATCTTGATCACATCGGCGCCCAGATCGGCAAAAATCTGCGTGGCATAAGGGCCCATCAGCACGCTGGTGAGATCGAGCACTTTGACCCCGGCCAAAGGCCCTTTACCGCAACCCGCCATTCATGCGCCTCTCTTATCGCAGCATTTGCGCGCCTTGAGCCAAAGCCCTAGCGCAACGCGTGCCCTAAAAAAAGGCATGCAGGAATGTTTTTTCCTTTGCCTTGATTCTGCCCTATGGCCTAGATTAACCGCAGCGTAGCATGGCTCTTACAGGCCTGTAGTGCAATCTGCGAAGTTGCTGCTGCGCTGCTGATTTTATTGCATAAGTTTTTGAGAGGACGCTAAAGATGGACTTGGGTCTGCAAGGCAAGAAGGCCATCATCGTTGGCGGCGCGCGCGGCATCGGATTTGCGGTTGCGGAAATTCTGGCGCGCGAAGGGTGCGATGTCGCGCTGAGCGCGCGCGGCGAGGATTCGGTGAAGGACGCGGTGGCCGCGCTTTCGCGCTACGGCACCAAAGTGATCGGCAAGGCGGTCAACGCCAAAAAGCCCGAAGATTACAAAGCGTGGCTGGCCTGGGCGATCGAGGAGCTTGACGGGGTCGACGTCATGATCCCGCTGACCTCAGCCGGCAGCGGCATCGGCAGCGAGAAATACTGGTACAATGCGTTCGAGACCGATGTGATGGGCCCGGTTCGCGCGGTCGAGGCGGTGATGCCGCGCATGACCGAGCAGAAATCAGGCGCCATCGTGCTGATCGCCACGACTTCGGCGATGGAGGCGATGGGCGGCCCGCAGGCCTACAATGCGATGAAGGCCTCGCTGATCACGTATGGCAAGCAGCTTGCGCTGGCGCATGGCAAGGACGGCATCCGCGTCAACATCGTCTCGCCCGGCCCGATCGAGTTTGAAGGCGGCAACTGGGACATGATCAAGGGCACGATGGAGAAGTTCTATACCTCGCAATTGCGCCAGCAACCCAGCGGCCGCCTCGGGCGTCCTGAGGAAGTGGCGAAAGCCATCGTGTTTCTGGCCAGCGAGGCCGCCAGCTGGTGCAACGGCTCGCATCTGGTGGTCGATGGCGGCTTCACCAACCGGACGCATTTCTGATGTGGGATACCGCGCGCATGGATGTGAAGCGGGTGGTGGACGTGATCCGCGTCGATCCCGCGACATGCGGCAATGGCACGCCCGCCGAGCGCGCGCCCGATCCGGACCTTGGCACCGCGCTGATCCCGGCAGAGCGTTATTACGCGCCCGAATTCATGAAGCTGGAGTGGGAGCGGGTCTGGACCAAGGTCTGGCTGCTGGGCGGCCGGTCTGACGACATCACCGCGCCGGGTGATTATATCTGCACCGAAATCGGCAAGGAAAGCGTGCTGATCGTGCGCCAGCATGATGGTTCGGTGCGCTGCTTTCCCAATGTCTGCCTGCACCGGGGCAACCGCCTGCGGCCCGAAGGGCTGGGCAATGCCGAGCAGTTTCGCTGCATGTATCATCACTGGACTTATGGGCTGGACGGCACGCTGGACCGCATCCCGGACCTCTGCACGTTTGCGCAAGGCGGCCCGCCGAAGATGGCGCTGCCCAGCTTTCCGTGCACCGAATGGAACGGATTTGTCTGGTACTCGCTCAATCCGGATGTGGAGCCGTTCGACGATTACATTTCCCCGCTCAAGCAGCATCTTGAGCCTTATCACCCCGAACGCATGGCGTGGAAACGCGATGTCACGGTGGAGTGGGACTGCAACTGGAAGGCCTCGGTCGATGCCTTCAACGAAAGCTATCACGTTCAGGGCATCCACCCGCAATTGCTGTGGTATCTCGATGATACCAATATCCAGATCGACTGTTACGAGCGGCACAACCGCTATCTAATCCCGTTTGCTTCAATCTCTCCGCGCGTCGCCATGCCAAGCCAGATCCCGCCCGGCATTGCCGAAATCATGACGCATGCGGGCATGGATATTGCCGATTATGAGGGCCGGATCGGCGATATCCGCCGCGATGTGCAAGTGTTCAAGCGCCAGCATGGCCAGGCGCAGGGCAAGGATTATTCCGAGCTCAACGACGACCAGCTGACCGACGATTATCACTACATGATATTCCCCAATGTCTCGCTCAATATGCACGCCGATGACATCATGATGTTTCGCCAGCGCCCGCACGCGACCGATCCGAACAAGATGCTCTACGACGTGTGGGTGTTCGAACTGGTGCCCGAAGGTGCGGAATGGCCAAAGCGCGTGCGTCACCAGCGCTTCCGCCATGGCGACAAATCGATCGGTCTGGTGCTCGATCAGGACGCCTACAACCTGCCCACGGTGCAGCTGGGCATGCGCTCAGACAGCTTCCCCGGGCTGTGGATCGGCGAACAGGAACTGCGCATCCGCCATTTCCACAAGGTGCTCGATGACTACATCAATGCGCCGGATGCCTCCCTGTGACCGCCTCGCGCCTGCTCCATGTCGAAGGCAGCCCGCGCGGAGCGCGTTCGCGCACCGGCATGGTTGCGCGGCGGCTGATCGCGGGCCTGCCCAGCCATGATTTCGAGCTGCTGGATTTGCACAAGGCGGCGCTTCCCCGGTTCGAGGGCGAAACCATCGAGGGCCGCTATGCCCTGATCGCCGGAGAACAGGTCGATCCCTCGGTGAAGGCGGATTGGGATGCCATCGCGGCGGCCACTGCGCATTTCCTGTCGTTCGACGGCTGGCTGTTCACCGTGCCGATGTGGAATTTCGGCATCCCTTGGCGGCTGAAGCAATATATTGATGTGCTCACCCATCCCGGCCTCACGTTCACGGTGGAAGACGGCGCGGTCAAAGGGCTGGCCGAGGGCAAGCAGGCGATCATCATCGCGGGCGGCGCGCTCGATATCCGCGCAGGGGGGCCGGCCGAAGCGCTCGATTTTCAGGTTGCCTACATGAAGGCGTGGCTGGGCTTCATCGGCGTCAGCGATGTGCACGTGGTCCATGTGCGGCCCACTTACGGCACCCCGGCCGAGGTCGAGGCGGCGATGCAGGCGGCCTATGCAGATGCCGATACGCTGGCGGCCGACCTGCGGGTATAGACCAGGTTGATGCTGCGGAAGGTCACGCATTCGGTGCCATCCTCCAGCATCACCGCATAATCGGTCACCGCCGTGCCGCGATCCTTGCCCGAGCGCGAGGGTTCGAGCGCGATGATCTCGCTCGTCACATGGATCACATCGCCGGCGCGCACCGCGCGTTTCAGCCGCAGGTTGTCCCAGCCCACGCCGCAGACGAAGTCGATGTCGCCGTTGATCGCATGATCCATCTGCCGCCACATCGCCAGCACATGGACGCCGCTTGCCACCACTTG
The DNA here is from genome assembly GCF_945870625.1 of Novosphingobium sp. Chol11. GTDB lineage: Bacteria > Pseudomonadota > Alphaproteobacteria > Sphingomonadales > Sphingomonadaceae > Novosphingobium. Next base: position 10,394 of record NZ_CAMBTS010000053.1, read on the forward strand.
CCCGAACACCGATGCGCGCGCGGCCTCCGGGTCGGTGTGAAACCATTGCGGATCATAAGCGCGCGCGAACGCCACGATCTCCTCCTCGGTAACAGTGCGCGAGGCAGAGCGGCGCGTCTCGCCGACAATCAGGTCTTCGAATGCCCGGGGCGGCCGCTCACGCATGCTCGACAAACGGCGCCAGCACCGGCGTCACGCGGAGCTCTGCGGGCACCTTGTTGTCGCCGATCCGCCGGTCGAGCTCCTCATGCCAATGATAGATGCGCCGCTCCTGATAATTGAGCGAGACACCCCGGAACCCCGGCCCTTCGAGCGATTCCTGAATCTGCGGCGCAAACTGCAGGTCCTCATAGAGAATGCGCTCCCAGTTCTTGATCCGCATCTCCCACAGTGGATGGGGATTGGCCGGATCATGCTCGGGCGCAAGCCAGCTGGAGACCACGCGGGTGCGGTTTGGCCCCATCGGCCAGAATTGCAGGATCGGAATGCCGGTGGGCGCGGGCGGCATCACGAAGTTGGGAAAAATGTGATAGCTCACGTTGTTGTTGGCGGTGAACGCGGAGACCGTGGGGATTTCAGGCATGCCCACGGTGCCCGGATCGATCCACCCCTCGCGCCGGTTGGGCGTGGCCATGCGGCTGTGCCCGTGCGGCCAGAGCGTGACGATCATCGCGCGGTGATCGAGGAAGCGGTCGACCGTCTTTTCGTGGATCGATTTCAGGTGATAGACCTCAAGAAACGCATCGAGCAGCACTTTGACATTGCAATCGGTCTCGTAGCTGCGGCTGTCGACCAGCCGCAGCGTTTCCAGCTGCAATTCCTCCAGCTGGCCCGCCATCGGCCCGATATGCTCGATCAATGGCTGCGCCTCTGGATCGCCATTCAAAAAGATCATCGAGCCGAGCAGCTCGCAGCGCACCGCGATCAGCGAGTGACACGCCATGTCGAACTCGGGAAAATCGCGCCGGTCGCGCACTGCGGTGAGCTTGCCGTCGAGCGTGTAGCTCCAGCCGTGATAGCCGCAGACAAACCCGCGCGCCTCGCCCGCATCCTCTTTCACCAAAGGCCCGCCACGATGCTGGCAGGTGTTGTAAAACGCCTTGATCTCGCCCGAAAGCGTGCGCGTCACGATCACCGGCGAGCCGGTGTTGCGATTGAGGAACCACGATCCGGGCGTGGGCAACTGGTCGACATGCCCGGCATAGAGCCAGGATTTGCGCCACATTTCCGCATCCTCAAGCGCCAGAAACGCCGGATCGACATAGCGCGCGCCCGGGATCGGGGGGAACTTGGGAAAGCCCTCGGGCGGCGCGGTGCGCTCGCGCTCCCAGTCCATCTTTGCAAGCAAGTCCATGCGCGCAAGATCGAGGTCTGCCGCCTGATCGGTCACCATCTCGTGCATTGGCCCATTCTCCGCAGGCTTGGTGCAAGCTTGGCTATGCCGTGCCTGCCCAACAAAAAAACATACATGTTTGCTTGTAAGGTTTAGTTGTTTGGGCGCGCGTTGGATAGGGGGAATCGTATGGGCGCGGGGCGTTGGTGGGCGCGGGGTTGAGCGCCGAAGGCAGCCGGCCTCCCGCTACGCTTCAAGCCTCGCCGCCATTTTGGGCCGAAGGATATTGCGTACATAGTGAAAGCCGGTCAAATCGGCCAAACCCAGCAGATATTGCACCTCCATATTGAGGTAGCGCATGTTCTGCATGATCTCTTTGAAAAATCGCGCCTGATCTTTGATAATTCTCATGTCCAGGTGGTAAAGCGGCAGGTTGTTCGGATCGATCGGATTGCTGTCGTTCGCCAATTCGTTCGTGTCGATGAAGCAGAGCTTATCGGGAGCAGCATCGACCCAATTGGCATGAGCATAGCGGCTGCGCAGAGCGAGGCAGACCCGCATGTGCGCCAGGGTCGTCTCATACATCTGCTTGACCTTGGGGTTTATGCGATGGCGGATCAGGCCATCGGCCATGTCGATCCGCAGCGCTTCATCGCGCGAGCGATAGAGTGTTTTTACTGCGATATCAATATCCTGCATCACATGGCTGACCAGCAGACACAGGTCCCATTCCAGATCGCCATACTCGATGACCATTCTGCCGATCATCTCGCCCTCTTGCTTGAAGCGGTCGAATGGCACGGGCATGTAAAGCTTTACTGTCACTTACCCTGTCCCTGCCGTTCGCTAAATCCGGGGCGCCAAATCTGGGGGACGACGTACGTGAGCCCCTTCATTTCCGGACTCCTTTTCAATCTTCATGCATCATTCCATTCTGATAAATACGTCAATTCTCGCTATTGGCCGACTAATATTTGCGACACCGCGCCATCCTGAAAAAACAATAAGCGGCTGATCGGGCGGGCGGCAAGGGTTCTTGGGTCTGCGCGAGCCCTCGCCATCACACGCCGCCACCTGAAGGATCGTCACCCTGAACTTGTTTTTCAGGGTCCATCCATCGCCGCGCACCGAGGCTTGCAATCGCGGCCACGACGGGGCCATGTTACCAAAGCGCCAATCCTCTCTGCCGAACAGTCCGCCTTTCCTACACCGCGCAAACCTGCCAAAAAAGCCCAGCACCTGCTCTCGCAAGCGGCGCGCGCTCTTTGATCCCGTCAACATCCTGCCAAACCGTTTGGCGTGCGGGGTCTTGCGTGTGCGCGGGCTTTCGCCTCCACGCGCCTCCACCTCATATATCGTCACCCTGAACTTGTTTCAGGGTCCATCCATCGGCATGCACGGAGGCTTGCTTTTGAAGGCCGTTCGCGTCGATGTAGCCGTGAACCCGTGAGCACCGTCCTTGCGGCTTGATGGACCCTGAAACAAGTTCAGGGTGACGGAAAATGCCGCGGTTCGGTTATTTGCGATTGCCTTACCTCCACTAGACGGTCTCGATCGCTGCGATTCTCCGCAATGTGTCACCTTGTCACTAACTGCATCTAACCATCTAACTTTACATGTTTTTCTCGCCAAACAAAAAGTTGACACCGTGTCAACTCTGTCAACTTATTGGCGAGGCTCCACCGCCATCCTCCTGCCCCTTCGTGTAAATCCCCCGCGCTGTTGCCGCTGGCCAAAGGCTGGTAGACCGCGCCCCATGACCCAGACCTTCACCCCATCGCGCGCGGCTGGCCTTGCCGCGCTGGAAGCGTTCTTGCCGCAAGCCGGGCGGCGCTACGCCGAGCAGCGCAATTTCGATCATGGGCCGGGCGCGCGCACCAATATCTCGCTGCTTTCGCCTTACATCCGCTACCGCCTGATCACCGAGCACGAGGTCATCGCCAAAGTGCTGGCGCGGCACCGCTTCGCCGATGCGGAAAAGTTCGTGCAGGAGGTCTGCTGGCGGACCTACTGGAAGGGCTGGCTGGAAATGCGGCCCTCGGTCTGGGCGCGCTATCAGGTCGAGGCGGAGGACATGGCGCGCAGCGCCGATTATGCGGCCGCCTGCGCCGGGCAGACCGGCATCGCATGTTTCGATGCCTGGGCGGCGGAGCTGGTGGAAACCGGCTATCTCCACAACCATGCGCGGATGTGGTTTGCCAGCTTGTGGATCTTCACGCTGGGCCTGCCGTGGCAATTGGGGGCCGATTTCTTCCACCACCACCTGCTCGATGGAGATCCGGCCTCGAACACGCTCTCCTGGCGTTGGGTCGCGGGGCTGCAAACTGCGGGCAAGACTTATCTCGCGGCCGCCGACAACATCGCCAAGTATACCGGCGGGCGGTTCAATCCTGCGCCGTTTGCGCACAGCGCGGGGCCTTTGCCCGAAGCGCCCGTCGCGCCGATGCCGATTGCCGCCAACGCGCCTCTGCCGGATGGCGCGGTCGGCTTGCTGCTGACCGAGGAAGACCTCAATCCCGAAAGCCTGAAACTGGGCGAGGCGGATATCGTGGCGGTCGCCGCCGCCGCCCTGCCGCCCAGCCGTGCGCCCGCTGTGAATGCCTTCGCCAAGGCCGCGCTGGCCGAAGGGCTGACGCGCAGCGCCGCAAAGTTCCGCGCGCCGGGCGAAATGCTGGGCATGCTGGGTGCCGAGAGCCTGATCGCTTGGGCCGCAGAGCATGAGCTTGAGGCGATCATCACCCCCTATGCCCCGATCGGCCCGGTCCGGGACCGGCTCGACGCGATGGCCCCCACCTTGGCAGCCGCCGGCATCGCGCTTGTGCCCGTCCGCCGCGCATGGGACACCGCCGCATGGCCCCATGCGGGCAAAGGCTTCTTCGCATTCAAGGACAAGATTCCGGGCCTGATCAGCGGATGACGGTGCAGCTGGTCTGGTTCAAGCGCGATCTGCGGCTGGCGGATCATGCGGCGCTGAGCGAGGCAGCGCGGCATGGGCCGGTGCTGCCGCTGGTGATCGTGGAGCCCGACTACTGGCGCTTGCCCGATACCTCGACACGGCAATGGCAATTCTGGCGCGGCTGCATCGCGGGGCTGGCGGACGAGATTGCGGCGTTGGGCGGCCAACTGGTGATCCGCACCGGCGCGGTGGCCGATGTGCTTGAGGACTTGCGCGGCGCGCTGGGCACGTTCGATCTGTGGTCGCATGAGGAGACCGGCAATGGCTGGACTTTCGCGCGCGATCTGGAGATCAAGGCATGGACCGGGGTCTATGCCATCCCGTGGCGCGAGCGCGCGCAGTTCGGCGTGCTGCGGGGGCGCGCGCAAAACCGCGACCGCTGGGCCGCGCGCTGGGACAAGCTGATGCAGCAGCCGGTGCTGCCGGTGCCCGATGTGGTCTGGGCAGAAGCCCTGGCATCCGATCCGTTGCCAACGGGCGAGCAGCTTGGCCTCGCGCGCGATGGCCTGATCCACCTGCAGCCGCCGGGCCGCGCAGCGGGGCTGGCCTTGCTCGATGGCTTTCTGCACGCGCGCGGCGAGCACTATACCCGCGCGATGTCCTCGCCCATCTCTGCCGAGGAGGCCTGCTCGCGGCTGTCGCCCTATCTGGCATACGGCGTGCTTTCGATGCGCGAGACCTATCAGGCGGCGGAGCGGCGCGCGGCGCAAGTGCTGGTCGAGCGCCCCCCGGGCCACAGCGTGTGGGCGCGCTCGCTCCGCTCGTTCACCGCGCGGCTGCACTGGCACTGCCATTTCATCCAAAAGTTGGAGAGCGAACCGGCGATCGAGTGGGAGCCGTTTGCGCGGATTTACCTCGGCATGCGGCCAAGGCCTGCCGATGCCGCCGATCTCGCGGCGTGGAGCGAGGGGCGCACCGGCTATCCGTTCATCGACGCGGCGATGCGCTATTTGAATGCGCATGGCTGGATCAACTTCCGCATGCGGGCCATGCTGATGTCGTTTGCCAGCTATGACCTGTGGCTGCCGTGGCAAGAGGCGGGCGAGGTGCTGGCGCGCAAGTTCGTCGATTATGAACCCGGCATCCACTGGCCCCAATGCCAGATGCAATCGGGCGAGACGGGCATCAACACGGTGCGCATCTATTCGCCGATCAAACAGGGGCATGATCAGGACCCCAGCGGCGATTTCATCCGCGCGTGGGTGCCCGAACTGGCGGGGATCGCGGGCGCACTGGTGCATGAGCCGTGGCGGCTCGATAGCGAGACACGCGCCGCGCTGTGCCCCGCCTATCCGCCGCCGCGCGTGGATCACAAGGCTGCAACGAAGCACGCGAAGGAGCAGATATTCGCTCGCCGTGCGACCGCAGAAGCCCGCGCCGAGGCGCGCGGCGTCTATGTCAAGCATGGCTCGCGCGCCGGCCCGATCGCGCGGCGCGGGGCCAAGGCGCGGGCGCTGGTGAAGAAGCAGGCCAAGCCCGCGCCAGCCTCGCCGCAGCTCTCGCTCGATTTCTGACATGGCCAAGATGCGTAAGAAGTCCGATCTGCCCAGCAAGATCTGCCTCGCCTGCCAGCGCCCGTTCATCTGGCGCAAGAAGTGGGAGCGCGATTGGGAGGGGGTGAAGTATTGCTCCGACAAGTGCCGGGGCATCGGCAGCGCGGGCGCGCGCTAAATGCTCGCGAGAAAGCGTGCGCTATCCTCGGCAATCGCGGTTTTGCGATCATCTGCCAGCTTGTCATAGGTGCGATACATCTGCGCCATGCGCGGATTGCCGCGCAGCCGCGCATCGTGGCGCACCAGAAAGTCCCAGTACAAGTAATTGAACGGGCAGGCTTTTGGTCCATTCTTGGCCTTCACGTCGAACGCGCAGCCTTTGCAATAATCCGACATTCGGTCGATATAAGCGCCGCTGGCGGCATAGGGTTTGGAGGCGAGCAGGCCGCCATCGGCAAACTGGCTCATTCCCATGGTATTGGGCAGCTCTACCCATTCATAGGCATCGGCATAGACCGCCAGATACCATTCGTGAACCGCATGCGGATCAATCCCGGCAAGCAGCGCGAAATTGCCCGTGACCATCAGCCGCTGGATGTGGTGTGCATAAGCTTCCTCGCGGGTTTGCTTTATGCAGGCGCGCACGCAGGCCATTTGCGTCTCGCCGGTCCAGTAAAAATCAGGCAGCGGGCGGTGCGCCTCCAGCGCATTGTTCGCGCCGTAGCTGGGCATCTCTCGCCAATAGATGCCGCGCACATATTCGCGCCAGCCGATGATCTGGCGGATGAAGCCTTCCGCCGCATTGATCCCGGCACGCCCGGCGCGGTACTCCGCCTCGACCGCGCGGCAGACTTCCAGCGGATCGAGCAACCCGCAGTTGATATAGAGGCCGATCACCGCATGGTTGAGGAACTTTTCCGACCGCAGCATCGCATCCTGAAAATCGCCGAAGCCGGGCAACGCGTGCGCGAGGAAATGCTCCAGCGCAGCGCGCGCCTCGGCGCGGGTTGCGGCGAACCAGAAAGGTTCCAGATCGCCGAAATGGTTGCCGAAACGCGCCGCGACGAGCGCCAGGACATCGCGGGTGATCGCATCGGGGGCAAAGCGCGGCACGGGCGGGAAATGCTGCTCGCCCTTGGCGGGTTTGCGGTTGTCGTGGTCGAAATTCCACTGCCCGCCCTCGGGCGACCCGCCGTTCATCAACAGTCCGGTCTTGCGGCGCATGTCGCGGTAGAAGTATTCCATGCGCAGGGCCTTGCGCCCGTGCGCCCACGCGGCGAATTCCTCGGCGCTGCAAACGAAGCGGTCATCGGGCAGGATCGTGGGCGGCTCGGGCCAGCCCTGCATCTCTTCCAGTACGCGCCATTCGCCCGGCGCGGTGACGGTGATCGCGGTCGCGCCATGCCGCGCGCAGGCGCGCGCCACTTCGCCGCGAAACGAGCCGCTGTTGCCCGGATCATCGAGGCGGACATAGTCAACGCTCCAGCCCGCCTGCTGCAGTTCCTCGGCAAAATGGCGCATCGCGCTGAACAGAAACGCGATTTTCTTCTGGTGATGGCGCACATACGTGGCCTCTTCGGCCACTTCGCACAGCAGGATCACCGAGGCGGCTTTGTCGGCTCCGCGCAGCGAGGACATCGTCGGCGAAAGCTGGTCGCCCAGTATGAGGATGAGATGGCGCGCGGTCATGCAGGCGCTATCGCAGAGCAGCCGCCATGGCGACAGCGCCCGATCAGGCAAATCCGTCCTTCAACGGATGGGTTCTGGTTCCGCTGAGCCGTTGTGTGTGAGCATGCCCTTCGGGGTTCCAAAGGGGGGCACACACATGATCTTGCCGGTAAGCGCCACAGTAGCAGCGATATGCGCGCTCATGCTGCTCATCACCGCGATCGATACCGTGCGTCACCGCATGCGGCTGGGCGCGGCCTTCGGCGACAAGGGCGATGCCTTGCTGGTCAGCGCCAGCCGTGCGCATGCCAATCTGGCCGAGCATGCCCCCATCGTGATCCTGATGCTGGCGTTTCTGGAACTGGCGCAGGCATCGCACACCGGGCTGGTCGCCATCGGCGCGCTGTTCGTGGTGGGCCGCGCCGCGCATATCGTCGGGCTCTATGCGCCGGTCGATACCAAACCGCCGCTGCCGCGCTCGATCGGGGTGATCTCTACCTGGCTCATCATGCTGGTGCTGAGCGGGTGGAGCTTGTGGATGGTGACGGCAGGCGCGCGCTAGACCTCACTTGGTCTCCAACGCCGATTCATAAAACTGCGCGCCTTGGCCGCCTGCGGCGCGGATGCCGCGAAATTCCCAGTCGCCGCCCATCGCGGTCGAGATCACTTCTTCGCTCTGCGTTGGCTGCGCGCCGCAATCGTCGCGGACCGGCGCGGGGCCGGTGACGATGCGATTGGTCAGCTTGCCCAGCCCTTCGACCTCGACCTCGACGACATCGCCGGGCTGCACCGGGCGGCTGTTCGCGGGCGTGCCCGAAAGCAGCACATCGCCCGGCTCCAAGGTGATCGTGCGCGCGATATCGGCGACGAGGTAGTGCATGTCCCACTTCATCTCCGCCGTATTGCCATCCTGCCTCACCACGCCGTTCACACTGGTGCGAATCCACTTGTTGCGGAAATCCCATCCGGTCACGAGGCCGGGGCCGATGGGGCAGAGCGTGTCCGATCCCTTCACCCGCAGCATCGAGCCTGAATCGGTATCGCGGAAATCGTGCAGGCCGTAATCGTTCGAAACCGCATAGCCTGCGATGTAATCGCCAGCTTCGCCGGGCGAAATATTGCGGCAGGTCTTGCCGATCACAATGGCGATTTCGCCCTCGTAATTGAGGTACTTGCACCGCTCGGGCCGCACCACATCGCCTTTGTGCGTGTTGAGCGCGGAGACGGGCTTGTGGAAATAGGTGGGGGCGGGGGGCAGCTTGGTGATGAA
>NZ_CAMBTS010000054.1 GCF_945870625.1 Novosphingobium sp. Chol11
GCCGCCTCACGCGAATTGTTGATCGCGTTGTCGTCGGCCTCGTCGTGATCGAGCACCGAGTTGAGCTCGACGTTCAGGCCCAAGCTGCGCATTTCCTTGACGAGCACGTTGAAGCTCTCTGGAATGCCGGCCTCGAAAGTATCGTCGCCTTTGACGATTGCTTCGTAGACCTTGGTGCGCCCGACCACATCGTCCGACTTCACCGTGAGCATTTCCTGCAAGGTATAAGCCGCGCCATAAGCCTGCAGCGCCCAGACCTCCATTTCGCCGAAGCGCTGGCCGCCGAACTGCGCCTTGCCGCCCAGCGGTTGCTGGGTAACCAGGCTGTAAGGCCCGATCGAACGCGCGTGGATCTTGTCGTCCACGAGATGGTGCAGCTTGAGCATGTAGATGATGCCCACGGTCACTTTGCGGTCGAACGCCTCGCCGGTGCGCCCGTCATAGAGCGTTGACTGGCCGGAGGTATCGAGCCCGGCCTTGACCAGCATTGCGGTCACGTCCGCCTCACGCGCGCCGTCGAACACCGGGGTGCCCATCGGCACGCCGCGCGTGAGATTCCCCGCCAGTTCGAGGATTTCCTCGGTCGTGCGGCTGTTGATATCGGCGTGATAGTTCTCGCCGTAGATATCGTTGAGCTTGTCGAGCAAGGCGCTTGGCGGGGCTGCCGCCACTGGATCGGGATTGGCATGACGCCATTCTTCCAGCTCGTGCTTGATCTGCTGGCCAAGGCCGCGCGCGGCCCAGCCCAGATGCGTCTCGAAGATCTGCCCGACATTCATCCGGCTCGGCACGCCGAGCGGATTGAGCACGATATCGACATGCGTTCCATCGGCGAGGAACGGCATGTCCTCGACTGGCAGGATGCGGCTGATCACGCCCTTGTTGCCGTGGCGGCCGGCCATCTTGTCGCCCGGTTGCAGCTTGCGCTTCACCGCGACGAACACTTTGACCATCTTGAGCACACCGGGAGCCAGCTCATCGCCGCGCTCCAGCTTCTCCTTGCGATCCTCGAATTTCTCCTGGATCGATTTCACGGCTTCGTCATACTGGAGCTTGACCGCTTCCAGCTGCGCCTGACGCGCATCGTCGGCCACGGCGAACTTCCACCATTCGAAACGCTCGACATCGGCCAGCACTTGCTCGTCGATTTCGGTACCCTTCTTGATGCCCTTGGGACCGGAAGCGACAACCTGGCCCAGCAACATGTCGCGCAGCCGGTTGAAGGTCGCGCGGTTCAGAATGCCGCGCTCGTCTTCGCGGTCCTTGGCGAGGCGCTCGATTTCCTCGTTCTGGATGGCGCGGGTGCGGTCGTCGATCTCGATGCCGTGGCGGTTGAACACGCGCACTTCAACGATCGTGCCCGAAACGCCCGGGGGCAGGCGCAGCGAGGTATCGCGCACGTCGCTGGCCTTTTCGCCAAAGATCGCGCGCAGCAGCTTTTCTTCCGGCGTCATCGGCGATTCGCCCTTGGGCGTGATCTTGCCGACAAGGATATCGCCCGGGTGCACTTCGGCGCCGATATAGACGATGCCTGCCTCGTCGAGGCTGCGCAGCGCTTCTTCGCCGACATTGGGGATATCGCGGGTGATGTCCTCTGGCCCAAGCTTGGTATCGCGGGCCATCACTTCGAACTCATCGATGTGGATCGAGGTGAACACATCGTCCTTCACGATCCGCTCGGAGATCAGGATCGAATCCTCGTAGTTGTATCCGTTCCACGGCATGAACGCGACGAGGGTGTTGCGGCCCAGCGCCAGCTCGCCCAGATCGGTCGAAGGACCGTCGGCCAGAATATCGCCAACTTCGACCAGATCGCCGACCTTCACCAGCGGGCGCTGGTTGATGCAGGTGTTCTGGTTCGAACGCTGGAATTTCTGCAGCGTGTAGATATCGACGCCCGACTTGCCGGGTTCGATATCGCCGCTTGCGCGGATCACGATACGCGCCGCGTCGACCTGATCGACCACACCGGCGCGCAGTGCGCCGATTGCCGCGCCCGAATCGCGCGCCACGGTTTCTTCCATGCCGGTGCCGACAAATGGTGCATCGGCCTGAACCAATGGCACCGCCTGGCGCTGCATGTTCGATCCCATCAGTGCGCGGTTGGCGTCATCGTTTTCAAGGAACGGGATAAGCGAGGCGGCAACCGAAACGAGCTGCTTGGGGCTGACGTCCATCAGGGTTACGTTTTCGCGCGGGCTCATCACGAACTCGCCGTTCTGGCGGGCCGAGACGAGCTCGTCGATGAAGCTGCCATCGCTGGTCAGCTCGGCCGAGGCCTGCGCCACGGTGTGCTTCTGCTCTTCCATCGCGGAGAGATAGACCACGTCGCCAGTCACCTTGCGGTCGATCACCTTGCGATACGGCGTTTCGATGAAGCCATACTTGTTGACGCGGGCAAAGGTCGACAGCGAGTTGATCAGGCCGATGTTCGGGCCTTCCGGTGTCTCGATCGGGCAGATGCGGCCATAATGCGTCGGGTGCACGTCGCGCACTTCGAAGCCCGCGCGTTCGCGCGTCAAGCCGCCCGGCCCGAGCGCCGAAACGCGGCGCTTGTGCGTCACTTCGGAGAGCGGATTGGTCTGATCCATGAACTGCGAAAGCTGCGACGAACCGAAGAATTCGCGCACCGCGGCGACCGCAGGCTTGGCGTTGATCAGATCGTTGGGCATCACGGTCGAGACATCGACCGAGCTCATCCGCTCCTTCACCGCGCGCTCCATGCGCAGCAGGCCGACACGGTACTGGTTCTCCAGCAGCTCGCCCACCGAACGCACGCGGCGATTGCCGAGGTTGTCGATGTCGTCGACTTCGCCCTTGCCGTCTTTGAGGTTCACCAGTTCCTTGACCACCGCGAGGATATCCTCGGTGCGCAAGGTGGTGATCGTGTCCGGGCAATCGAGCGCGAGGCGCATGTTGAGCTTGACGCGGCCCACCGCCGAGAGGTCGTAACGGTCGGGATCGAAGAACAGGCCTTCGAACAATGCCTCGGCGGTTTCGCGCGTTGGCGGCTCGCCCGGGCGCATCACCCGGTAGATATCGGCCAGCGCCTGATCGCGGTCCTCGGCCTTGTCGGCCTTCATCGTGTTGCGGATCCACGGGCCAGTGTTGACATGGTCGATATCGAGCAGTTCGAGACTGTCGATCCCGGCCTTGTCGAGCGCATCGAGGTTTTCCGGCGAAACCTCGTCGCCCGCTTCGATCCAGATGCGACCGGTGCTCTCGTCGATCAGATCCTTGGCGGCATAGCGGCCAAAGATTTCCTCGGTCGGAATGAGCAGCGCCTGCAGCCCGTCCTTGGCGGCCTTGTTCGCTGCGCGCGGACTGATCTTGGTGCCGGCCGCGAAGATGACCTCGCCCGAATTGGCATCGACAATATCGAACGCCGGCTTCACGCCGCGCCATTGCTCGAGCACGAACGGCACGCGCCAGCCGCCTTCACCGCGCGCCCAGATCACCTTTTCATAAAACACGTCGAGGATCGTCTCGGCATCGAGGCCCAGCGCATAGAGCAGCGCGGTGACCGGCAGCTTGCGCTTGCGGTCGATGCGCACGTTGACGATGTCCTTGGCGTCGAATTCGAAATCGAGCCACGACCCGCGATAGGGGATCACGCGCGCCGCAAACAGATACTTGCCCGACGAATGCGTCTTGCCGCGATCATGGTCGAACAGCACGCCCGGCGAACGGTGCATCTGGCTGACGATCACGCGTTCGGTGCCATTGATGATGAAGGTGCCGTTGTCGGTCATGAGCGGGATGTCGCCCATGTAGACATCCTGCTCCTTGATATCGATCAGGCTCTTGGTCTCGGTCTCGCTGTCGACCTCGAAAGTCGCCAGCTTGAGCGTGACCTTCATCGGCGCTGCATAAGTGATCCCGCGCTGGCGGCACTCGTTGGTGTCGTACTTGGGCGATTCAAGGATGTAGCCATCCTTTTCCTTGATATCGAGGCTGGCGGTGCCCGCGAAATCCTGGATCGGAAAGACCGAGCGCAAGGTCTTTTCAAGGCCGGACACATAGCCCGTGGCGTGATCGGAGCGGAGGAACTGCTCATACGATTCGCGCTGCACCTCGATCAGGTTCGGCATTTCCACCACTTCGTGAATGTCGCCGAAAATCTTGCGGATGCGCTTTTTCAAACCAGCGCGTGCCGGGGTGCCTGAAGGCGTTGCCTTGGATGCCATGGAGGGAATTGCCTCTTTCGCTTGATAAGTGCCGACAGAAATACGCCAAGCACGAAGAAATTGGTGCCACAATTACACAAACGGACGCGGCGCAAGGCCATTTCGACCACGAACATCTGCCAAAGCGGAGTCATGGCCGTCAAACCGGTTGCGTCACGTGGAAACCCGATTGCTTCCTTCCGAATGCCTCCCCCCGTGCATGGGAAGGCCTTGCTCGAAACAATAGGCGAATGCACTCTGTAGGACGCGCCCAGCCCTGTGTCAAACCCGGCAGGAGCGCGGGTACGAAGCGAACACGACAAAGCGTCCGTTCAGAACTGGAATGCGCGAACCTGCGGCATGGCGGGTTTTTGGGTCGGGTTGTCGTTCAACACCAGCTCGACCAGAGCCGTGTCGTAAAATTCGTGCAGCTCGCTGATCGCGCCATCGCTGATGGTGAAGACCTGACAATACGTTTGATCATATTGCTCGTTATTGAGACCTGGGCCGCCGCCCTGCATGATCCCAACAACCCGCTGGTCATCCGCGCACATGATCCGCCATTTCTTGGCAAACTGAAATTGGCCCGGCTGCAACTTGCCCAGCACACCATCGGCAACGATCGGGCCAAAGCATTCGGCCCTGCCCTCCCATCGCCCCGAAACCGGGGTCGAGCCAAGCATGTTGAACGCAACGTCATCGCTGTGCAGCGCCGCCAACTGCTCCATGTCGCCATCGTGCAGGCACTGATAATAGCGCTCGATCAGCGCAATGTTCCGCGCGCGTGCTTCACTCATGGCAGCCTCCCTGATGAGCTGATCCGTGACCGGAAACGATCAGCAGAAATCTGTGATGAACAATCAGTATCGCCAAGCGCGCAAAACGGCAAACAGGCAAATAACCGGGTCCTGCGCCCATTCGATCTTCCGCGAAGGTTGACTAATCTGGACTTTTTGACCAGAGCGCTCGGCGAATGAGCTTGATTCGTCATGCCGTTCATCCGTCCGAGACAGCTGGTGCAGGTTTCCTGCTTAATCGTCCAGCCTAGGCGGGGAAACGAGATTTCCGGCAGCTCTGCTTTGTGCGAGCGGCCCTCACGCGTTGCGACGTGTGCTCCTTCCCCTTCAATGGACTCGCCTGTGGCCGTCACCGGCCATGGACAAACCCCTTTGGCCCCTCGGGCCTAGGTGTAACGTAGCCGGCTGTTCGGGTTCGCCCCGCTCAGCCACATGTGAAGGAGTAAGGCATGGATCGTTCGCAGAAAGCCGATTCAATCGCATTCCTGAGCGAAGTCTTCGCCGAGGCCGGCGCGGTGGTCATCATCCGCAACCTCGGCATGACGGTGGCCCAGTCCACCGCCTTGCGCACGAAGATCCGCGAAGCGGGTGCGACCTATAAGGTTGCGAAAAACAGTCTGGCCAAACTTGCCGTTGCAGGCACCAATTACGAAGGCGTCGGTGAATTTTTCACTGGCCCCACCGGAATTGCCGCCTCGGTTGATCCGGTTGCTGCTGCCAAAGCGGTGATCGAATTTGCCAAGACCACCGACAAGATCGAGATCGTCGGCGGTGCAATGGGAACGCAGGTTCTGAATGCCGATGGTGTCAAGGCGCTCGCCTCGATGCCCTCGCTGGATGAACTGCGCGGCAAGCTCATCGGCCTCATTCAGGCTCCGGCCACGAAGCTCGCCCAGCTCGCCACCGCTCCGGCGGCCAAGCTGGCCCGCGTCTTCAGCGCCTATGCCGAAAAAGAAGCCGCCTAAGACTGTTTTCTATATCGCCCCGCAGCCGTGCTGCTGGGCAACACACACTCAGGAGTGAAACATCATGGCAGACATCGCCAATCTCGTTGCAGAACTTTCGAAGCTGACCGTCCTTGAAGCAGCAGACCTCGCCAAGGCGCTTGAAGAAGCATGGGGCGTTTCCGCCGCTGCTGCCGTTGCTGTTGCCGCAGCCCCTGCAGCTGCTGCCGAAGCCGTGGAAGAGAAGACCGAATTCGACGTCATCCTGACGGGCGACGGCGGCAAGAAGATCCAGGTCATCAAGGAAGTCCGCGCGATCACCCAGCTTGGCCTCACCGAAGCCAAGTCGCTGGTCGAAGCCGCTCCCAAGGCGATCAAAGAAGGCGTTTCGAAGGCCGAAGCCGAAGACATCAAGGCCAAGATCGAAGCCGCTGGCGGCACCGTCGAGATCAAGTAATTCGGCGAAATCAGTTGAAGCCCGGCGGCGCCGCAAGGTTCCGCCCGGCTTCATCCCCGCGCCGCAATGCCGGGAAACGAGCAAAGGGCGGCTCCCTCGCGGGGCCGCCTTTTTTTCGTCGGGCTCCGGCCGCTGCTGTTTTACTGGTGGAGCAGATGCAGCGCCTGATCAGAAGGCATCGCCCGATCAAACAAATAGCCCTGTCCAAAATCGCAGCCGATCTCGGCCAGCCGGTCAAGCTGCGGCTGAGACTCGATCCCTTCGGCCACCACGTCAATGCGCATAGCCTGCGCCAGATGCATGATCGCATCGACGATGCTCGATGACGATGCGGCCAGATTATCGCCACTGATGAACGACCGGTCGATCTTCAGGGTATCGAACTGAAGCGTCTGGAGGTGGCTGAACGAGGAATGCCCCGTTCCGAAATCATCGAGCGAAAGCCGGATGCCCATCGCGCGCAGCTCGCCGAATATCTGCGCGGTCTTCGCCGGATTAAGCACCGCCGCGTTTTCGGTAAGCTCCATGACGATTGTGCGCGGATCGACGCTGGTTGCGAGCAGAATGCCGCGCACCTGATCGAGAAAGCTGGGCTGCAAAAGTTGCGAGGGAGCAACGTTGATCCCGACGTAAAACGGCCTTTCGCTTCCGAGGATATTTCTCCAGCCGGCCGCCGTTTTGCAGGCTTCGCGCATGACCCACGCCCCGATCGAATTCATCAGCCCGCGTTCCTCGGCGATCGGCAGGAAATCGTTTGGCATGACGATCTTGCCGTCGCGGCTCCACCGCAGCAACGCCTCGAAGCCGGCGATGCGCTGCGCCGGAATGTCGATGATCGGCTGATACCACAGGCATAGCCCCCCGGTTTCCAGCGCTTGGCGCAGGCCTGCTTCGATATCCAGCCGCTTTACCGCCAATGCACGCATCGCGGAATCGAACACGACCGTGGACTCATCCCCCCGCGCTTTGGCACCGTACATCGCGACATCCGCGTCTTGAAGCAAATCGGCGACGCTATCGTAGCTGCCGTCATCATGGGCGATGCCAATGCTGGCCGCGCTGTTGACATCGCTGAATTCGATCCGGTGCGGCGCCCTCAGGCAGGCATGGATGGCGGCGGCAATTTCCTGCGCCAGTGTTTCACTGTCCTCGGCATCGATCAGCACGGTGAACTCGTCGCCGCCCATGCGGGCGAGCAAGAGCCGCTCCGGCTCATCCGCGCAGACGATCGTGGCGAAGGCTTTCACCGTTTCGCGCATCCGCCGCGCCATTTCGGCCAGCAGCAAGTCGCCGGCATGATGCCCCATGGCATCGTTGACCAGCTTGAAGCCATCGAGATCGATGTAGACCAGAGTCAATCCCAATTTGCCCGCGCCGCGATTGCGCTCAAAGCGCTCGTTCATCTGTTTTTCGAGCATGGCCCGATTGGGCAGACCGGTCAGCGTGTCATGAAACCCGTTTGCGATCAGCTGGCGCTCATTCGCCCGGCGTTTGAACACCCGCCCGACTTGCGCGCCGATCTGGGTGAGCACATCGAGCAGTTCAGGCTCAGCCTCGACCTGATCGTGACTGAAGAATTCCATGGCCGCGATCACATCCTGCCCCTGCAGGACCGGCACGCTAACGCTCGATCGCAGATGGACCTGCTTTGCAGCTTCGCCGCGGCCAAACCCGGCCACCTGCTGGACATCGCGGGTCCAGACACTCTGTTTGGTAATCAGCAATCGTCCCGGGGCCGAGGCACAAGGCCAGGCAATCAGCCTGCGCGATTTCTCGGCAAAGCTGAACATTTCATCGGGATCGCGGGCAAACCAGATCCCGCATGCTTCCAGACGCCGATCAGATGCGCTCCCTTCGCACAGCAAGACATTGGCAAACGCATAGCCAAGCGCCGCGCACACTTCTGCAATCGTGAACCGCAGGGCCTCCATCGGGTCGGTGCTGCTGTTGGCGGCATCGGCAATCGTCGATAGCAGCTTGATCCGCACATGCCCCAGATAGGCCTCGCGCAGTCCCCGTTCGGCAATGGCTTCGGCTTCGATGCGGGTCTGGCGTTCACGCGCCAGTTGCCGCTCAAGCTGAGCAATCCTTGCCTCCAGCGCATTTTCCGGCGCGACATCGAAAATCGCCGGATCTGACCGCGCGGTCATTAGAGCCAGCTTACCACCAGTTGGCAGCTCGGCGCGCCATCATGCATGCAGGATGGCTGCGTCACCGCCAGTCTTTCGCCGTAGTGGATCGCCAAGCCATCGACGAACCCGTGCGCCAGATCGCACATCTTGCGCGGCGATCCATATCCCAACGTCAAAGTGCCCGGCGTCTCGATAAAATGAAAGTGCGGGCAGATCGCGCCGGCATAGAGCTTGCGCACCTCAGGATGGATGATGGTGTTGAGGGAAAGGATGAAAGTCCTTGCGTCATCGGCCGCATCGAAAAATTCGGGATAGCGCTGGTGCAGCTTGGGCAGCGCCTGCACGCCCACCCAATGGAGCACCGCTCGCGGATCCTGATTGGTCAGCGCCGCTGCTGCTTCGACGAGCGCGACGACTTCGGCGTCGGGATAGCTGCCCAGCGAGGTATAGGCCCCTGACAGGCCCGTCGCTTCGAGCAGCGCCTCCCAAGTCGTCTGGCCGAAATGGTCGACGACCACTTCTTCGACAATGTTGAAAATCACGCCCTTCATGATCGCAGTTCCCCCGACCGCGCATCGGACTTGTCGCGCAGGTCAAAGGCTTGAACGGCGCGATCAGGGAAAATTTCAGGGCAGGCCGTCAAAAAACCCGCAAAACGCGCCCTGCGGGCAAGCCGTTCAAGCGCCCTCGATCTGCCGGATCGGCGGCAGCACAAACAGATAGAGCAGCGCTCCGATCCCGGTAACCACGGCAGTAAACACGAATGCGCCCACGAACGATCCCGTCGCATCGACGATCATCCCCGTTACGATCGGCCCGACAATACCCGAAAGACTGCCCATCGCATTCTGGACGCCTACCCAGCTGCCGGCCAAACGCGGTCCGGCGAAGATCTGGCTCAGCGCAAAGACCATGCTCGTGCCCAGCCCAAGGCCGAAACCAGTCAACAACAGCCAGCCCAGCACAGCGCCGGGGGATGCGGCGTAGGCCACGCCCAGCACGCCGATGGTCACGACGATCTGGCCCACGACGATCACCATGCGGCGCACTTCGCCCTCATCGCGCCCGCCGCGCGTCAGGTGATCGGAAAGCTGGCCGGCGATCACCGATGACAGCGCCATCGTGGCAAATGTCGCGGTGGCAAACGCGGTCATGGTCGGGATCGAAAAGCCGCGCGCGCTGGTAAGATAAAGCGGCAACCAGATAGCGGTGAAGAAATAGCCGTAGTTCGCGGTGATATGGCACAAACTTAGCAGCCAAAGCGCCTTGTGCGACAGCAGCTTGCGGTAAGACATCAACGGCGGGCCTGCCTGCGCCGTTTCCGGTTTTGCCAGGGTGCGCAAAGTCATTTGCCAGGGGATGAGCCAGAGCAGGGTTGCCGCGCCGAAAATCACGAAAACAGCGCGCCACCCCAATTGCGCAAGGATGGCCCCGCCCGCCAATGTGCCCAATGCCGGCCCCAGCGCGATGCCCACCGACATTGCCCCGTTGGCAACGCCGCGCCGCTCCGGCGGGACATGGATCGCGATCATCTTCGAACTGCACGGAAACACGAAGCTCTCCCCCGCGCCGAGGAGGACACGCAGCACGATAAGGCCGGTCAGCCCGCCGACAAAGCCAGTCAACACGGTGCTTACTGCCCACACCGCGACACCGAGCGCAAAAATGCGGTAAACCGAGATCCGATCCGCCAACCACCCGGTGAACGGCTGCGCCAAGCCATAGATCCAGAAGAACCCCGAAACGGCGATCCCGAACTGCGTCGCGGAGAGGCCCAGATCGGTCTTCATCAGCGGCGCTGCCACGCCGATCGCGCCGCGATCGACATAATTGAGCAAGACCGCCAGCACCAGCAAGACCACCAGCGCCGTTACCGAACGGCGCGCTCCGCTCCCCTTCTGCGCTTCAGCGGCTGATACCATTGCTTTTTGCCCTCCCCTGCCCTGACTGCAACCTAGGTGAGCGCTCTCAAGAAGGCGAGGCCTGTTCTTTGCCCTGGTCAACGCCTATGCCGCCCCCGTGAACCAGAGAAGTACATGATGTTCGAAGCCACCCCCACCCGCTGGTCCGATGAATGGCGCGCCACGCTGCGCCTTGCCGCGCCGCTGGTGGTCGCAAACTTGCTGCACATGGCGGTGTTTGCGATCGACGTGGTGTTCATCGCGCGGCTCGGGCCTACCGAACTTGCCGCAGCATCGCTGTCGGTCTCGCTGTTCGGGCTTCTGGTATGGAGCCTGACCGGGCTGGTCGGCGCGGCATCGCCGCTGATCGCCGCCGAACTTGGTGCGCGCCGCCATGCGGTGCGCGAGGTGCGACGCACCGTGCGCATGGCGGGCTGGGTGGCTGTGATCGCCGCGATCGCGGCGATGGGGATGTGCCTGCTCGGCGGGCCGCTGATGCGGCTGACCGGGCAGCAGCCTGGGGTCATTGCGCTGGCCGTGCCGTTCCTCGGCGTGCTGATGTGGGCCGCGATCCCTTCGGTGCTGGCCTCGTTGCTTCGCACCGTAGTCTCTTCGATGGGCCGCCCGGGCATCGGCACCGCGATCAACGCGATGGCCGTCGCGGTCAACGCGCTGGGCAACTGGGTGTTCGTGTTCGGCCACTTCGGCATGCCCGCGCTCGGTCTGGCTGGATCGGCACTGTCAAGCGTGGTCACCAGCGTCGCGATGCTGCTCGCCTATGCCGCCGTGATCCGCTTCGATCGGCGGCTGCACCGCTATCGCCTGCTCGGTCGCTGGTGGCGGCCCGAATGGTCGCGCTTTTTCGACGTGCTCAAGATCGGATTGCCGATCTGCGCCACGATCATCGCCGAGGCGGGCATGTTCAACGGCGCGGCCTTCCTGATGGGCCGGATCGGCGAGCTGGAACTGGCCGCGCACACCATCGCGCTGCAATTCGCCTCCATCGCGTTCATGGTGCCGTTCGGGGTCGCGCAAGCGGCCACCATCCGCGTCGGTCTTGCCTATGGCGCCCGCGATCCCAGCGCCATCACCCGTGCGGGCGTGGTGGCGCTGGCGCTCGGCTTCGGCTTTGTTGGCATCTCGGCCTCCATCATGCTGTTTGCGCCCCGGCTGGTGCTGGCGATCTACATCGATCCCGATGCACCGGCCAATGCCGCGATGGTTCCCCTCGCCATCCAGTACATGGCCATCGCGGCAGCGTTTCAATTGTTCGACAGCGCGCAGGCCATCGGCGCGGCGCTGCTACGCGGGTTGCAGGATACGCGCGTGCCCATGAACATCGCGCTGTTCGGCTATTGGGTGCCCGGCATCGGCACCGCCGTCGGGCTCGGCCTGTTCACCCCGCTGGGGGGCCTCGGCGTATGGATCGGCCTGCTGGTCGGGCTGGCTGTGGTGGCCGCGCTGATGCTATGGCGCTGGCGCGGCCGGGCGCCGCTCGGCCTTCTGCCGTAAACACGCCCCTGTTCATCGTAGCGCAAAGAAATTTAGCGCCCCGCGCTTGACGCTCCCATGGGCGCGACCCATATCCGCACCGCTGGCACTCTCGCCCCGAGAGTGCCAAGCGCCATTTTTCAACAATGGAAGAGGAATCAATCCATGACTTTCCGTCCGCTGCACGACCGTGTGCTCGTGCGCCGCGTCGAAGCCGAGGAAAAAACCGCCGGCGGCATCATAATCCCCGATAGCGCCAAGGAAAAGCCCGCTGAAGGCGAAATCGTCGCCGTTGGTTCGGGCACCCGCGCCGACGATGGCAAGATCACCCCGCTCGATGTCAAGGCTGGCGACCGCGTGCTGTTCGGCAAGTGGTCAGGCACCGAAGTCAAGGTTGGCGGCGAAGACCTGCTGATCATGAAGGAATCCGACATCCTCGGCATTCTCGGCTGAGCGACCCGGCTTTCAAACCATAACATCACATTCGCATCAGCTGCCCGCCCCCGCGGAAAAGCTGCACATGAAGGAACAAACCAATGGCTGCCAAGGACGTTAAGTTCGGCCGCGACGCGCGCGAACGCATTCTGCGCGGTGTCGACATCCTCGCCGATGCCGTAAAAGTAACCCTCGGTCCCAAGGGCCGCAATGTCGTCATCGACAAGAGCTTCGGCGCACCGCGCATCACCAAGGACGGCGTCACCGTCGCCAAGGAGATCGAGCTCAAGGACAAGTTCGAGAACATGGGCGCACAGATGCTGCGCGAAGTGGCCTCGAAGACCAACGACAAGGCCGGTGACGGCACCACCACCGCCACCGTGCTCGCGCAGGCCATCGTTCGCGAAGGCATGACCTGCGTTGCCGCCGGCATGAACCCGATGGACCTCAAGCGCGGCATCGATCTGGCCGTGACCAAGGTCGTCGAAGACCTCAAGGCCCGCTCGACCAACGTGACCGGCACTGCCGAAATTGCCCAGGTCGGCATCATCTCGGCCAATGGCGACGTCGAAGTCGGCGAGAAGATCGCCGAAGCGATGGACAAAGTCGGCAAGGAAGGCGTGATCACCGTGGAAGAGGCCAAGGGCCTCGAATTCGAACTCGATGTCGTCGAAGGCATGCAGTTCGACCGCGGCTACCTCTCGCCCTACTTCATCACCAACGCCGACAAGATGACCGTCGAGCTGGATAACCCCTACATCCTCATCCACGAGAAGAAGCTCTCGTCGCTCCAGGCGATGCTGCCGATCCTCGAGGCTGTGGTCCAGTCGGGCCGTCCGTTGCTGATCATCGCCGAAGACATCGAAGGCGAAGCCCTCGCCACCCTCGTGGTCAACAAGCTGCGCGGCGGCCTCAAGATCGCTGCTGTCAAGGCACCGGGCTTCGGCGATCGCCGCAAGGCCATGCTGGGCGATATCGCCACGCTGACCCAGGGCGAGATGATCTCGGAAGACCTCGGCATCAAGCTGGAGAGCGTCACGCTCGCCATGCTCGGCCAGGCCAAGCGCGTCACCATCGACAAGGACAACACCACCATCGTCGACGGCGCTGGCCCGGCGGACGAGATCAAGGCCCGCGTCGAACAGATCAAGGCCCAGATCGAAGTCACCACCAGCGACTACGACCGCGAGAAGCTGCAGGAACGTCTGGCCAAGCTGGCCGGCGGTGTTGCCGTGATCAAGGTCGGCGGCGCTTCGGAAGTCGAAGTGAAGGAACGCAAGGACCGCGTCGATGACGCCCTCCACGCTACCCGCGCTGCGGTCGAAGAAGGCATCGTCCCCGGCGGCGGTACCGCGCTGCTCTATGCCACCAAGGCGCTCGAAGGCCTCAAAGGTGCCAACGACGACCAGACCAAGGGCATCGACATCGTGCGCCGCGCGATCCTCGCCCCGATCCGCCAGATCGCCCAGAACGCCGGCCACGACGGCGCGGTCATCTCGGGCAACCTGCTGCGCGAAGGCGATCAGTTGATGGGCTTCAACGCCGCCACCGACACCTACGAAAACCTGAAGGCCGCCGGCGTGATCGACCCCACCAAGGTCGTGCGCACCGCGCTTCAGGACGCAGCCTCGGTCGCCGGCCTGCTCATCACGACCGAAGCCGCGATCAGCGAACGCCCCGACGACAAGCCAGCCATGGGCGGCATGCCCGGCGGCGGCATGGGCGGCATGGGCGGCATGGACTTCTAAGTCTGACGCTCACGCGCAAATGGCGTCCCGGCGAAGGCCGGGACCTCATGCAGTCAAAGAATCAGGGCCGGAGGGGAAACCTTCCGGCCCTTTTTCCTTGGGTTTTTGAGTGGGTGGAAGAGCTTGGAAGAAGAGAAGATGCGAGGGCCATCGCCCTCGCGCTCCCTGGTGTAAGGGTTGATTACATTCGCAGGCGGTGTCTACAGGAACTGTTAGACTTGGCGGAGTTCTTCAATGAAGCTCGTAAGTACGGCATCTAGGTCTTGGTAAGCCAGATGATTGGCAAAATGGGCAGCCAACTCATTGTTAATTTGGCTAACGGACTTTGCATCTACCGTAGTGGCAACAGCCCAAGGCCTGCCGGGATGCAGTGTATCCCATGGAGAACGTTTGTTGGCTCGCGTGGTTGCTGAATCGCCATGTTTACCGAGACCGTAGAGTACGTTGGTCTCGCTGTTCCAAACTGGCCTGAACAGATGGATCAGGTAGTCTTCGGCCGCAGTCTCCCAACCGCTTTGCACCACGAGCGAGCGAAACTCGAATTCTGCCAAATCGAGTGTACTGCAAGCTTTGTTGATATTCTTTCTGTGATCGCCAAGGCGTCCGCATAGCTTGGCGCCTTGCTCTACCGGCGTACGGGCGTTGGATGCGGTTGGTGCAGCTTGGCCGACGTAGATTGGAGTCTCGGTGCCGCTGATAGGCGAATACGCAGGGTAAGAGCCATTGTAGTAGATGGCGTAGACGCCAGAACCATAGAACTTGGGAATCTCGGCCAAGGGGTGACGGTCTTGCGCCACAAGCGCCAAGGCGACAAAACGGCCAACAACCTTTGGATTGCTGGGATCAAACACCGAGCTTGGCTGGGCGATCGGATCAAGCTCACCCAGCAATGCAGTTAGACTTTCGATCGCTTCCCTCACTTGGGTTTCAAGTTTCTTGCGCATCACCTTTGATAGCGAAGCGTCACTCGCCTCGACGGTCAGTCGTTCCAGACTTGCCCGCAACAATCCGACCGAGCCTGCGCTGCCGTTCTTGCTGCTCATGCCCCTTCCGCCAATCGGGAAGCCACACCTTTCCCTATGATGCGGGCTAGTTCAACTGGAACAGCGTTCCCAAGTTGGCGCATGGATTCTGACCACGAGCCGTGCAGGCGATAGTTATCAGGAAAGGTCTGCAAGCGAGCACTTTCACGCACGGTGAAGTATCGAACCGCACCATTGAGCCGAAGCAACATGTTCTCGCCGCCCGGAACCCCATGAACGCCAGCCTTTAGCGTCTTTGCGGGAAGATCAAGCGGGCTTCCGGTATGCCCGGGATAGCTGCGAGCACCGGGCTGGAAGCGGTGATCATGAACCCGGCTGGAATCTGTAGGCATGTGCTCGGGGTCGGGCAAATCTCCAATCGCGTCCCGCACGGTCTGCCATGATTTGGTGTCTGGCCTCTCTTTTAGTTTAAGCGCGCGTGACAACAATTTTGGATCAATCAAAGCTAGAACCTGAGTGTTGTGGCGCTCGCCGTACTCCCGACTGCGGAACTGATCCCACAACAGGGAATCAAGGGAATGGGTAGTCTTTGGGAATGCCCATTGAACGGCAAGGTCATCCCGGAAACCGACAAACACTACGCGCTCCCGCCGCTGAGGCACTCCGTAGTCAGCAGCATTCAGAACACGATATACCACGTTGTGTGTAGATTTGCGTTGAGAAGTGACCCGGGATTTTCATCGAGAAGTGACCCGGGTGGAAGTTATGTCCCGCTGTACGGGACGTAGGTCAAGCCAGTGATTTTTCCTTTCTGGATTTGGGGACAGCGGAGCTGGCCCTGAACCGGAAGCTGTCATTCCCTGTTTCGAGGATGTGGCAGTGGTGTGTGAGCCTATCGAGTAGCGCGGTGGTCATCTTGGCATCGCCGAACACCTCGGCCCATTCGCTGAAGCTGAGATTGGTGGTGATGACCACGCTGGTGCGCTCGTAGAGTTTGCTGAGCAGATGGAACAGCAGCGCACCGCCTGATGGACTGAACGGAAGGTAGCCCAGCTCGTCGAGGATGATGAGGTCGAGGCGCAGCAGGCGCTCGGCAAGCTGACCTGCCCGGTTCATCGCCTTTTCCTGCTCGAGTGCATTGACCAGATCCACGGTAGCAAAGAACCGCACCTTCTTTCGATGATGCTCGACGGCCTGGATACCGAGCGCGGTGGCAATGTGCGTCTTGCCCGTGCCGGGACCGCCGATCAGCACGACATTGTCTGCGCCATCGACGAACTCGCTGCGGTGGAGTTGCCGGACCAGCGCTTCGTTGACCTCGCTGGCGGCAAAGTCGAACCCGGCTAGGTCCTTGTAGGCGGGGAACCGGGCAGCCTTGATCTGGTAGGCGATCGATCGGACCTCGCGTTCGGCCATCTCGGCCTTGAGCAACTGGGAGACGATCGGCACGGCCGCGTCGAAGGCCGGCGCGCCTTGCTCGATGAGGTCGCCGACCGCCTGGGCCATGCCGTACATCTTCAGCGCCTTGAGCATGACAACGACAGCGGCGCTGGCAGGATCATGACGCATGACGCAGCCCTCCATCGCGTAGGGCATCATAGCGCCCGACATTGGCCAGAGGCTCCTGGGCAAGGCGCAGCGCCTGGGGCGCATCGATCGGGGATGCTGGAGGTGCCTTCCCGTCGGTCAGGCGGTGGAGAAGGTTGAGGACGTGGGTCTTGGTGGCAACGCCCGCCTCAAGCGCCAGTTCGACTGCGCAAAGCACCGCCTGCTCGTCATGCTGCAGCACCAGCGCCAAGATCTCGGCCATCTCCCGATCGCCGCCGGGGCGGCGCAGAAGCTGGCTTTGCAGCTGCTTGAAGGCCTCGGGCAGCTGAGTGAACGGCGCGCCATTGCGCAGTGCCCCCGGCTTGCGCTGGATCACCGCCAGATAGTGCCTCCAGTCATAGACCGTACGCCCGCCGGTGTGGTGGGACCTGTCTATGATCCGGGAATGCTCGCACAGGATCTGACCCTCAGCGGCCACGACGATCCGCTCGGGATAGATCCTGACGCTGACCGGCCGGTTGGCGAACGAGGCGGGCACGCTGTAGCGGTTGCGCTCAAAGTGCACGAGGCAGATCGGCGATACCCGCTTGGTGTGCTCGACAAAACCGTCAAAGGGCCGCCCCAGCGGCATCAGGCTGTCCACCTCCGCAGCATGAACGTCGGCCACGGTGCCGGGCAAGCCGCCATGCTGGATCTCACCCCATTGCGTGATGCACTGTTCCTCGAGCCAGGCATTGAGCGCATCGATATCCGGGAAGCTCGGCAGCCGCTGCCACAATCGGCGGCGCGCATCCTGCACGTTCTTCTCAACCTGTCCCTTCTCCCACCCCGAGGCTGGGTTACAGAACTCGGGCTCGAACAGGTAATGGCTGGCCATCGCCGCGAACCGGGCGTTGACCTGTCGCGCCTTGCCGACACCGATCCGGTCGACTGCGGTCTTCATGTTGTCGAAGATCCCGCGCTGGGGAACGCCGCCAAGCACACGGAACGCTTGGGTCAGCGCGTCGAACAGCATCTCGTGGGTCTGCAGCGGATAAGCCCGCACGACGAACGCCTTGCTGTGCGAGAGCTTGGTGTGGGCGGCCTGCAGCTTGACTCGCTCACCGCCAAGCAACGCCCAGTCCTCGCTCCAGTCGAACTGGAAGGCTTCACCAGCCTCGAACACCAACGGCACGAACGTGCCGCGCCCGCTGGTCTGGGCATCACGCTGGCGGTCCGCCTTCCAGCCCCGCACAAACGTCGCCACCCGGCCATAGGATCCTTCATATCCCAAAGCGACGAGGTCGGCGTGCATCTGCTTGGCCGTGCGCTTCTGCTTGCGCGACTTGCCTGCCTCGATTCGCAGCCAACCCGACAGCTTCTCGGCGAACGGGTCCAGCTTGCTCGGCCGCTTGGGAACCTTGAACTGCGGTTCCACCGTATCTGCGCGAAGGTACTTGCGGATCGTGTTGCGCGACAAACCAGTGCGCCGCTCAATCTCACGGATCGGCATCTTCTGACGAAAACGCCAGCGCCGGATTACGCTCAGTAAATCCATGTTGATCACTCCTGATACCCCCGACCGGTCAGCCAGGGGCGGGTTCAAACATGGGTCAAATCTCAATGGAAACTTATGCCCCTCCCGGGTCACTTCTCAGCGCAAATCTACAGATCCAGTTCTGACGCCTTTATACGTGCTTGTTCTCGTGCCGACGCTAAGTTGCCAGGTTCTTGCCGGACCTCACCACTTGCTATGACTACTGTGAGGGCTACCCCAGCTTTGGCCTTCGGAAGCGGAATTCGCTTCACTTTGTGGCCGGCGGCATGCTTGGCCCACCAGCCGAGAGGTGGGTTGGGGATGTCGTGCTTTCTGCATATCTTGTGAAGTGCAACGTCCGACAGTCTGAAATCCTTGGCTAGGTGCGTCATCGGCTTTGACCAGACTAGCTCATAGAATTCTTCGCGGGTGAACCTTTGGCTCATCTCGGCGGATCTCCAGCCTTGCAAACAGGTATGTGCGGCACGAAGCAGAGCGTCAGACTATGCGACAAGCGGCTCTCGCACGGGCATCTGTCGAAACTCTGCGAACTAAAAACTACCTTCGTAGCTCCAGCGCTATCGCAGCCGTCCTTGCGATTCCGAATGCGTCCACATCCAGGACGCGACAAACTGCCAAAGCGATCAAGCCAATCGCATATCTACGCTGCTACCTAGAGAGCTACCTAGTAGAGCAAAGGGAGGCGAGCGCAAGGCTTCGGACGCCCGCTAAACCATTCAACTTATTGAGGAAAGTGGTGGACGCACTTGGGCTCGAACCAAGGACCCGCTGATTAAGAGTCAGCCAAAGCAGTCCACGGCCTGACCCCGCCTGACCACGAAACCTATTGTCTTGCAACGATTTGTTGGGCACTACGAGGCGTGGCCGGGGTTGGCCACGCTGACCTCGGGACCGTCTTAACCGTCTTAATTCCCGTCCTTGACGGGTGAGGG
>NZ_CAMBTS010000055.1 GCF_945870625.1 Novosphingobium sp. Chol11
ATCGAACCGCCGGTCCAGTTTGTAGCGGATCCATTCGGCGCTGGCCTGCTCGGTCAAAAGCGCGGCGGAGGCACGGATCTGGTCGTCGAAGTCGATGAAGCCCTCGCGCTCCTTGGCTGCATTCCATGCCAGCGCAAAGCGGCGGCCCAAGGTGAGCGCCGGATCGAGCCGACCGGCGAGATCAATCAGCGCCTGCATCTCGCTAACCTGCAGCAAGCACGCGATCACTCGCGCCTGATAGTCCGCATAGCCGGGCTGCTTCTTCTCGATATTGGTCGCCGAACGAGCGATGCCATCCTTGCGCAAGAAGCACAGCGCAAAGTCCTTGAACCCGGCCAAACGCCCTTTCGCCGCTCCTTCGAGCCAGTCGCTGAGGATGCTGGCCGTATCGAGGCCAGTCTTGGTTCCCCACGCGGTGTTCATCCCCATGCAACGCCGCACTGCGTCTATATCGAAAGTGCCATCGCTGACCAGTTCGGCAAGGCCGGAGCCATCTTCATCCGCCGCCAGCCCCAGCACCTGATTGATGCGCGGGCGCAGCGGCGGCTGCCACGCCCCCGGCCCTTCCCACAATTCGCGCGTCTCGGCGCAGCGCATGAGGAAGCCCTCGATGTCGCGCTGCCCCATCCGCAGGCTCAGCGCCGCAATCGCCTCCAGCAGCGCATGATCGCCATGGCGCTCGCCTTCGATCAGCACATCGGCCAGCACCTGCCGCATCAGCAGATCGCGGTCGCGGTCTTCCATCGCGCGGGTGCCGGGGCGCAGGCCCGCCTCGATCGGAAACACCGAAAGCAACCATTGCGCAAAGCCGTGGATCGTGCCGATGCGCAGGCCCCCGCCCGGGCAATCGAGCACCGCGGCAAAGCGGCTGCGCGCGCGCTCCAGCGTATCCGGCCCGATGCTCGCGCCGATTGCCCCCAAGTCCTTGGCCAGTGCGGCATCATCGAGGCGCACCCAGCGAGCCAGCACATCGTTGACCCGCGTGGCCATTTCCGCCGCGCCCGCCTTGGTGAACGTCAGGCACAGGATCTGGTCGGGTTCGACCCCGCCTTGCAACAGCAGGCGCAGCACACGCGACGAGAGCACCTGCGTTTTGCCCGTACCAGCGGACGCGGACAGCCATACACTGCGTGCAGGCGAAACGGCATCACGCTGCTCGCCCTTGAGCGGATGGAGTTTACTCATGGCTGCGCCTCGCGGGCCGCGCGGCCTTGCCACTCATCGAGCCGCATCAGCTGGTCATAATCGGAATAGACCGCCAGATCGGGATTGAGCCGCGCGGTGAACGGCTCCGCGCCCAGTATCCACCGCGCGATGGCTTCGCGCAGATAGCCCTCGGTCTCGGGAACGAACTCCTCGCGCTTGAGCCCGGTCTTCTTCTTGGTCCCCTCCAAGACCGGCTCGATCATCTCGCCAAAGCCGTCGCCCTTTTTGCGTTTACCGAGTGACCAGTATTCAAAGCCCGAGGCCGTACCCGCAATGCCGGTGAACCCGCCGCGCTCGGCCATCAGCGCCAGCAGGCCCAATTGCAGCGCAAATCCGTTCTCCACCTGCTTGGCCGAAGGCGGGCTGCCGGTCTTGTAATCGACCACCGCCAGCGAGCCGTCCGCCTTGCGGTCGATCCGGTCAGCGCGGCCATGGATCGTGATGCCATCGATCCGGATGTCGCCCTGAAGCTCTGAGCCCAGCACCGTGCGCCCCTGATAGCGCAAAGTGGCCGAATGCTCCTCGATCCAATCGAGCGCCGCGATCAGGCGCGGCCGCCATAGCCCGCGCATGAACGGGTGCGCGCTCAACGCATCGAGCATGCCGTTGGCCAGCGGGATCAACGCGCCCGGCGCTGCGCCTGCTTTGTGCCACGCATCGAGGACATTATGCACTGCTATGCCCCGCCAAGCGGGCGTGGGATCGGCATCGAGCGGATCGAGCGCGCTTAGCCGCAAGATGCTCGAAGCGTAAAACTGGTAGGGATCACCGCGCAGCCGGTCGAGCCCGGTGACTGAAATGCCGACCCGGCGCTGCGCCGCCGAAGGCATCGGCATCGGCTGCGGATAGGGCGGCGCGGCGGCGGCGCGGTCCAGCGCGCGGGCAAAGCTGACCGCGTCCTGCTCCATGCGCACCTGTTCGCCGAGCATGGCGCGAAGGCGCAGCACAAAGCGCGAAGGAATGACCGGACCTGCGGCATCGCGCGCCGCATAGCTCAGCACCACTTCGGGCGCGCCAAGCGCGGCGGCGAGATCGTGTGCGGCAAGGCCGATGCGAAAATCCGCGCCGGGAATGCCCAGTGCGCGCAGCACTGGCGGCGCGAGCAGCGGATCGGGCGCGGGAGCTGCGGGCCAGCTGCCCTCGGTCATCCCGCCGCAGATCACCAGATCGGCGCGGCTCATCCGCGCTTCGAGCAAGCCATAGATGGCAAGGCGCGGATGGCCGCCATAGGGCGGGCGCACCGCCACTTCGTCCATGGCATCGCGCAGCAGCGCGGGCAGTTCGCGCGGGTCGATGGCGAGCCCAACCTCGCCCGCCGCGCTGCTCCATTGCTCGATCCAGACCGACAGGGCGCGCCCATCGGCCTGCGCCCAGATCGCCTCGCCGCACAGCGCTTCGGCCACGAGCGTCAGTCGCTCAAGCGCTTCGCCAAGTGGCAGGCGCGCGGGCGCGCGGTCGATGCCTGGTGCGATCGGCGCAATCAGGGTCTCCACCTCGCGCCACCAGTCCGCCAGCCCCGGCCACGCTTTGAGCTTGCCCTCGACCGCGCTGCGCACGGCCTCCAGCCCCGGCCCAGGCCGGGGTCCGCGCAGCGCCAAATCAAGTTGGCGCACCCGCTCAAGCCAATCCGCCCGCGCGCCCGCGCCCTTCACCAGCGGATGGCCGAGCAGAGCCAGCAGCGGCACTGGCGCCACGCTTTGGGCCCACACATCGGCAAGTTGCAGCAACAACCGCCCAGCGGCGGTCAGCGGCAGCGGCTTGCCGGCGGTGTCGTCCGCCGCGATGTTCCAGCGCGCGAGATGCGCGACGAGCCGCTGCGCCAGCGCGCGATCCGGCGTAACCACCGCGACGCGCCGCTCCGGCACGGCCAACGCCGCGCGGACCAGCACCGCGATGGCCTGCGCTTCTTCGCCGGGATGCGCGGTTTCCATCACGCGAACCCCGGCCATGCGCCGGTCTTCTGCGGGCAAAGTCGCCCAGATCGTGCTGGCGGCAGGCGGAAGAAACAGGTTCGAGATCGCCCTTGCCCGCGCCGGCGGCGCAGCGGAGAGCCCCGAGCGATGCCATGGCTGCACCTCACCGCGCGCAATGCCCATCCGGTTCAGCAGCAGCTTGAGGTGGTATTGCGGGTGGGTCACTGCATCGCCGCGCCCGAAAACCGGCCCGCCAGGCTCGTGCGAAATCCCGGCGGAGCCAAGTGCCTCCCACACATCATCGGCAAGCGCGAGATCAAGATCAGGCAGGATCACCGCGCCTTGCGGCATACAGGCCACGGTGCGCAACAGCCGCGCCACAGCCGGAGCCGCCGAGGTGACGCCCGCCGCCACCACCGCATGCGGCGGCGGCTGCGCCTGCCAGCGCTGCGCGACATGTTCGAGCAGCCGGTTGCGCCGCTGGGGCGGATCGAGCTCGCCGCGCGCCGCAAGTTCAGCCTGCCAGTAGGTCAATATCCTTGCGAACAGCACTGTGCTCTGCTGCCAATGCTCGGAAAGATCATGCACCAGCCCGATCACCTCGGGATCGAGCAATTGGCCTGCGGGTACATCTTCGACCGCCATCCGGTCCATGGTCTGCGCGATCATCCGTGCCTGGCGCAGCAACGCGGCCTCGCCCGGTGCCTTGTCGCCCAATTCCTCGCCAAGCCTTGCCGCAAGGCGCAGCACGCGCTGCACCGGGTCGGCCGCGCGCGGTATCCCTGTCCCCGCGCCCAGCGGATCGAGCAGCGGTCCTAGCGTCTCATCCAGATCGAGATCGCCGACCACCACCATGCGTGGCAGCAGCAATCCTGCATTCCCGCCAGTTCCGCTGGCGCGGACAAACGCTTCGGTTACTGTCCGCAGGGTGCGCGTGCTGGGCAGCAGCAAAGTCAGCCGCGCAAGGCCAAAGCCATCTTCGCGGTAGCGCGGGAGCAGGCCCGCAACGAGCGCATCGGCAAAGCCGCGATGCGCGGCGATAGAATAGACAGTCGGCATATGCGCCGCAGAATCGGATAGGCGGGCCTCAGCCACCGAGCAGAGCGGCTTCGGTCGGCGCGATCATCTGCGGCGCGCCGACTTCGAACCACAGGCCGGTATGCGAAATGCCGAAGAGCCTGCCCTCGGCAATCGCGCGGTCCCACAGCACGCCGGTCGAAAACGAACCGGCAGGCGCATCGCGCAACAAGCGCTGAGAAACCAGCTGGATGCCGGTAAAAATGAACGGCGCGACCCGGCCCGGCTTGCGGCGTCTGATGCGGCCAAGCGGATCAAGCTCGAAATCGCCGCGCCCATCGTGATTGTAGGCGCGGGCATGGCCGACCAGCAAAAGCAACGCATCCATCTGCGCCGCATCCCAGGCATGGCTGAGCGCAGCAAAGGCATTGGTCGGACCATCGAGCCAGATGTTGTCGCTATTGACGCAGAAAAACGGCTCGGTCCCGATCAAAGGCAGCGCCTTGACCATGCCCCCGCCTGTTTCGAGCAGCGAGGCGGTCTCGTCCGAAATGCTCACCGCGGGCGCAGTGCGGTTTGCCAGATAGGCGATCATCTGATCGGCCATATAGTGCACGTTGACCACCGCGCGGGCCACGCCGGCTTCCTTCAGCTTGTCGAGCGTATAGTCGATAAGCGGCTTGCCCGCGACGCGCACCAGCGGCTTGGGCCGCGATGCGGTCAGCGGACGCATGCGTTTGCCGAGGCCAGCCGCAAGCACCATCGCGACATCGCTCGCCAATGACTTGCTCATGGCACGAACTTCCCGCCGCCACTTTCCCGCAAATCCGCCGGTATATGCGCATCGAACCAGCGCGCCACCGGGGCCAGCGCCGGATGCGCCAGATCGCGTTCCAGCAAACGCCAGACGCGAGGAATGTAATCCAGATAGCGCGGCTTGCCGTCGCGCTTCCACAGCCGCACGAAAATGCCAATGATCTTCGCGTTGCGCTGCGCACCGAGCCGGGCATAATCGGCGCGAAATTCGCCGCCGGCGCGGCTTTGTTCGATATAGTAGGCGAGCATCGCCTGTTCGAACGCGGGGTCCACATCGCGCCGCGCATCCTGCAACAGGGATACCAAGTCATAAGCGGGATGGCCCACAAGCGCGTCCTGAAAATCAAGCAGCCCCTGCTGATCGAGATCGCCGAGCAGCATGATGTTCTCTGCATGATAATCGCGCAGCACGGTTACCCCCGGGCGCTGGCGCGACAGCAAGGATCCCAGCACCTCGTCCCACGCCCCCGTCCAGCTTGGACCATCGACATAAAGCCCGCGCGCCGGGCAATACCAATCGATGAACAGCTTCGCCTCGCGCTGGTATTCAGCGAGCGAATAGTGGGTGAACGGCCCAGGCGGAAGGCGGTGCAACTGGCTTAGTGTATCGATCGCATGGCGATAGATCACCTCGCCATCCTGCGGCCATGCGTCGACATATTCGCGCATCCGCACGTCGCCAAAATCCTGCAACAGGACGAGCCCGACCGGCGCATCCTCGGCCAGAATAACCGGCGCACGCAGGCCATTGGCGTCGAGCCAACGCGCCGCCCGCAAAAATGGCTCGGGATCTTCATGGGGCGGCGGTGCAAACATCAGCATGGCAGATCGCTCGCCCATCCGCACACGGAAATAGCGGCGGAACGATGCGTCGCCCGGCAAGGGCTCGATCTGGGCATCACCCCAACCGGCCTTGGCCAGAAACGGGAGTGCGGCTGCAGGGATGCTCAATTCCATCCCGCGCGCTCTAGCCAATCTTTGCCGGGTTGGACAATGGCCGCACGCCCATTTTCCAACATATCGAGCCGGATCGACAGGCAACCCGGTTCATGGGCGAAGCCGCCGGCGTGTTCGGGCCATTCGGCGATCATCGCTGCATCGGCGCGGTAATCATCCAGCCCGATCTCGGCAAGCTCAGCTGGATCTTCCAGCCGATAGAAATCGGCATGGACCAGCGGCAGGCGGACTTGCGGCGGCTCATAAAGTTCGATGATCGCAAAGCTGGGTGATGGCACTTCCCCGGCATATCCCAGCGCCGCGATGATCGCGCGCGCCAGCGTGGTCTTGCCCGCGCCGAGCGGGCCCGATAGCGCGATCACATCGCCCGCGCGCAGCGCCCGCGCCAAGCGCTGCCCAAATAGCGCAGTGGCAGCCAGATCGGGCAGTTCGGCAATCATGGCATGTTCTCACTCATGGCAGACGGATCACCGCGCTGGTGCCTTGCCCTGCTTGCGACATCAGTTCGAACGTCCCGCCATGCGCCTCGATCAATTGGCGCACAAGCGGCAGACCAAGTCCGGCGCGGCGTTCGGTTGCCGTGCCGTCCTCGTTCATTTTGAAGCCATCGAGCGCGCGCGCAAGATGCTCTGCATCCATTCCCCGCCCGTTGTCGGATACCACAACCTGAACGCCGCCGACGCTCGCAGCAGCGCCTTTGGAGCCAGCCTTGGTTCGCGAAGCTTCGATCAATATTCTGCCTCCGCTTGGGGTGGCGGCCATGGCATTGTCGATCAATTGGCCACACACGCGCAGCAAGCGCCGCCGATCCCCAATAACAGTGCCGATGGCGGATGGACAGCGCAAGTCCAAGGTCAGCGCTGCGGCGGCAAGCCGATCAGCCCGTTCGCGCACGGCATCGCTCAGCAGTGCGCGGACCTCGACCGGGGCCTGCGCCAAAGGCAGAGTCCCCGCTTCGCTTTGCGACAGATCGAGCACATTTTCGATCTGCTCGCCCAGACGTTCGACCGAAGCAAGGATCGCGGCGACATATTCCTGGGCCTGCGGGGTGATTTCCCCCGCCACACCGGCTGCCAGCAACTCGGCAAACCCGCCAATCGAGGTCAGCGGTGTGCGGAATTCATAGCTCATGTTGGCGATGAACCGCGTCTTGACGGCATCCGCCTCGATCAGCGCGGCGTTGCGTTCGCGCAGGGCTGCCTCTGCTTTGTGCGAATCAGTCACATCGAGCACCGTCAGCAGGCCATTGCCATCGGGCAGAGGCACCCCGCCAAAGGCCAGATGACGGCCATCGGCCAAGGCAAGCCGCCCGGTTTTCTGTTGGCGTTCGAGCGTTGCCGCCTGGATGACTTGACCAATCACGCCCACTTGCGCCGGCCGTTTCAGCTTGCCCGCGATGCGACCGAGCAGAATGTCGGCGCGTGGGTGCCCGCTCAGGAACTCCTCTTCAAGTTCCCAATCTGCGGCAAACCGGCGATTCCACAGCTGCAGCTTGCTATCAGGCCCGAACACCGCCAGCGATTCAAACAGATTGTCGAAGGTGGCTGTGCGTGTGCGCAGCAAGGTGTCGCGCGTTGCCGAAAGTTGGAGCTGCTCGGTGCGATCTTCAAAGATCATCAACAACCCGCCATCGGGCATGGGCTGACCGACAACCCGCAGGTGCGTGCCATCGCTGAGTAGCCACGGCTCCTCGCGCGGCTCGCGCGCCAGAAACCAGCCTTGCCGTTCGCGCCGCCATTCGGGAAAATCGCGCACTTCGGGCAGCCGCCCACCATCACGAAGCCGATCAAGCACCCGGTCGAACGGCGGCGCGTCGACTACCCAAGCCTGCGATACGCCAAAGATGCGCAGAAATGGCTGATTGGCAAAGACAAGGCTGCGCTTCTCGTCAAACTGCGCGATTCCG
This sequence comes from Novosphingobium sp. Chol11, assembly GCF_945870625.1. Classification (GTDB taxonomy): domain Bacteria; phylum Pseudomonadota; class Alphaproteobacteria; order Sphingomonadales; family Sphingomonadaceae; genus Novosphingobium. The sequence goes on from NZ_CAMBTS010000055.1 coordinate 7,816, forward strand.
GCCGAGAGCGTATCGAGCATCTGGCGCTGTGCGACGCGAAAACGGCGGAACTGCCGCTGTAGTTCCTCGGCTTCCTCGATATCGACCCCGTAGCCCGCCACGCCTTCGCTGCCCAGCGGCAGATCCGACACACGCAGTGCACGGCGCTGGCCGCCGATCGTGGCGGAAACGGTACGCTCGATCGGCATGCTGCGCGTTTGCGCCTGCTGTGCGACTTGCGCTGCGCTCAATCCGCCTTCGGGTTCGATCAATTCGGTGCCCGCCGCCACCACTTCGGCCCCGCTCCTGCCGCCAACCGCTTTGACATAGGCAGTGTTGACCAGCCGCAGCTTCATGTCGGGCGCGCGAAACCACATCGGCAGCGGTGCCGCTTCGATCAGCCCTGCCAGCGCCGCGAAATCGGCGCGCGCACTGGCCGCCTCGGCGCGCAGGGCACGCAGCTCCTGCTCGCTGTCGCTGAAATCGAAAATCCAGACCAGCGCCGCGCCACCGGGCGAAACCTGCGGATCAGCAAGATTGCCGCGCACGCCCAGCGTCTTGCGCCCGCCGCGGGCGGTGAGCGCGAGCTGAAACGGCGCGCCGGTTTTCTGGGTCTTGCGCACCGCATTGCCCAGCTGCGAAAGCTGAAACTCGTCGAGCCCGGCGTCGCCTGCGTCAAGCTCGCTCAGATAGCCGGGCATGGCATCGAGCCCGAACCAGCCAGCCAGCCTCGACGGCCCCTCGATCCGGCCATCGGCGCGCACCAGCAGCGGCAGCGCGGGCGCTTCTTCGACCATCCGCGAAAGCCTGCGCGCGAGCCGCTGGCTCGCCTCGCTCCGCCGCACACGCGCCTGCGACGCCAAGACCGTCCAAGCCGCCAACGCGCTCCACGCGGCGAGGACAAGTCCGATGATGACGAGGGCTGACTGGCTGACGATCATTGCGTCATGGCTAGGGCGGCGGCCATCAAATTACAATGTGAACCCGCCACAAGCTGTGGGCGCGGCGCGATAGGAAAAGCGCGCCAATTGTATTCTCGAAAGGGCAAGCCGCATGAGCCGGTCCCCGGCAGAGCGGGGACCGGCTCATAAATCTGGCTTAGTAACGATAGTGGTCGGGTTTGAACGGACCTTCAGCCGAAATGCCGATGTAGCTCGACTGGCGTGGCGAGAGCTTGGTCAGCTTGACGCCCAGCTTCTCAAGATGGAGCGCGGCTACCTTCTCGTCGAGATGCTTGGGAAGGACGTAGACTTCGTTCTTGTATTGCGCCGCCTTGGTGAACAGCTCGATCTGCGCCAATGTCTGATTGGTGAAGCTCGCGCTCATCACAAAGCTGGGGTGTCCGGTGGCGCAGCCCAGATTGACCAGACGGCCCTTGGCCAGAATGATGATCTGCTTGCCCGCAGCGCCGTCTTCGGCCGGAAACTCGACCAGATCGGTGCCCGGCTTTACTTCGGTCCACTTGTAATTGTCGAGCGCCGAGATCTGGATCTCGCTATCGAAATGGCCGATGTTGCAGACGATGCTCATAGGGCGCATGGCCTTCATGTGCTCGGCGGTGATCACGTCCTCGTTGCCGGTCGCGGTCACGAAGATGTCGGCGCGGGTCACCGCTTCCTCCATCGTCACCACTTCATACCCTTCCATCGCCGCCTGCAACGCGCAGATCGGATCGACTTCGGTGACCATCACGCGCGCGCCGCCATTGCGCAGCGAGGCAGCCGAGCCTTTGCCGACATCGCCGAACCCGGCGACGCAGGCTACTTTGCCCGCCAGCATCACGTCGGTTGCACGGCGGATCGCGTCGACCAGCGATTCCTTGCAACCATAAAGGTTGTCGAACTTGGATTTGGTCACGCTGTCATTCACGTTGATCGCCGGGAACGGCAGCTTGCCGTCCTTGGCGATCTGATAAAGCCGGTGAACACCAGTGGTAGTCTCTTCGGAAACGCCCTTGATATGAGCCACCGACATCGTGAGGTAGCCCGGCTTCGCCTTCACATACGCCTTCAGCGCGTGCTGGAACTCGATTTCCTCGGCGTTGGCAGGCTCAGGCATCGTGTCGCCGGCTTCGAGCCGTGCGCCCCAAAGCGCAAACATCGTCGCATCGCCGCCATCATCGAGGATCAGGTTGGCAGTCTGGCCATTGCCATTGACGTCCCAATCGAAGATCTTGCCGACATAGTCCCAATATTCGGCCAGCGTCTCGCCCTTGATCGCGAACACCGGAATGCCTGCCGCCGCGATCGCGGCCGCGGCGTGGTCCTGCGTCGAGTAGATGTTGCAGGTTGCCCAGCGCACATCGGCGCCCAGCGCGGTGAGCGTTTCGATAAGCACAGCGGTCTGGATCGTCATGTGCAGCGATCCGGTGATGCGCGCGCCTTTCAGCGGCTGCGACGCGCCAAATTCTTCGCGCAGCGCCATCAGACCGGGCATTTCGGTTTCAGCGATGCGGATTTCGGCGCGGCCAAATTCGGCCAGCCCCAGATCGGCGATCACATAATCTTTCACTGATTCCTGAACACTGGCCACCAAAACTTCTCCTGCGATTGGAACGATCAATATGCCCGATTTTGTGGGGCCTTCGCGGGCCTCTTAGCGGCTTGGGCACGGGATCGCAAATGCTATATAAAGAGACCTTTATATGGCCCTAATTTTGTCCGGTCATCGTCATGTGGCCGGTTGTGCTGATCGGTGCCGGGGCTATATTCTGGCCAAGCGCGCAGATTCCCTGCGCACAGAGAGGACTATCCAAAAATGACGATCGCGGTTGGAGAAAAGCTGCCTGACGTGAAACTGGTCAAGGCAACGGCAGACGGCATCGATGCGGTGCAATCGGCGGCGTATTTTGCCGGCAAGCGGATCGCGGTGTTCTCGGTTCCGGGCGCTTTCACGCCAACTTGCTCGGCCAAGCACCTGCCGGGCTTTGTCGAAAAAGCCGATGCGATCCGCGCCAAGGGCGTCGACGAGATCGTCTGCACCGCTGTGAACGATCCGTTCGTGATGAAGGCGTGGGGCGCGGCCAGCGGTTCGGCCGACGTGACCATGCTGGCCGACGGCAACGGCGATTTCGCCAAGGCGCTGGGGCTCACCATGGACGGCACCGGCTTTGGCCTTGGCATCCGCGGCCAGCGCTTTGCGATGATCGTCAACGACGGCACGGTCGAGCAGCTTCACGTCGAAGCACCGGGCGATTTCAACGTCAGCTCGGCCGAGTACGTCCTCGAGCATCTATGATGCCATAAAGCCTTTGGTGCTTGTCCTTTAGGACAAGCACCAAAGGCTAATCGCAGGCCTATCGCTCCAACAGGGGCTGCAGAAACCGAATGATGCGAGCCTCCAGCGCGATGCGCTTGTCGGACCAGCTGTGGTCGGTTGCGACGTGAACGGCTCGCAGTTTGGTCCCTCCGGACTTGCGGATGGCAGCGACCAGCGCGTCGGTTTGCGGCGCAAGCCCATCATCCGAGGAGAGCACCAGCATAGGCGTTGCGGCCAGCGCGCCTGCCTTGGCGACAAGCCCATTGGCATCGGCCGCGCCGAGAATTTCATCGGTCATCGCCTCGGGTGATGTACCCGCCAGGCTCTCCATATCGTCGGCCATGTGTTTCAGCAGCGCGGGGCGGTCCATGCGGCCCATCGCGCCAAAGTCAGCCGCCGAAACCAGCACCAGCCCCGCCAGCCCCTTTTCCTGCGAACCGGCCATCGCCGTCACCCAGCCGCCCATGCTGTGGCCGACCACAGCCAACCGCGTGGCATCAATCCCCAGCTTATCGGCAGTGGCCCCGGCCCGCAGATAGGCGAGCACCGCGCGCAAATCCTCAGGGTTTTGCGCAAAGCGGAAACTGCCGGGACTGCCCCATGATCCGCGATAATTGAATGTGATCGCATTCCAGCCCGCCCGGCGCAGCGCCTGCGCCAGATCGAGGTTCTTCTCATTGCCGGGCAAGCCATGGCAAATCACGACAGTCGGATGCGGCCCCTTGCCAGACGCCAGATAGGCGATGCCATTGATCTCGACGCCGCCGGTGGGAATGTGCAAAACCGCCATGCGCGCCGGATGCGCCTTGTCTTGCGGCGGATCGCGATAAATCGCGGCGGACAACTGGGCGGCTTTTGGCGGCTGAGCCTGCGCCTCAGCGCCGAGCAAGGCAAGTGCAACCGAACCTGCTCCTAGCAACACGTTCTTGACCATCGTCGCCCCCTCATGAAGCCTGTTCAAAAACCCATGAGGCTGAGCACTTCCTTGCGGCTGCGGTGATCCTCCAGAAAGGTGCCGATGAGGCGGCTTGTCACCATCCCTACGCCCGGCGTGCGGACACCGCGCCCGGTCATGCAGCCATGCTGCGCCTCGATCACCACCGCCACGCCGTGCGGCTTCAGGTTGTCCCAGATGCATTGCGCCACTTCGGACGTCAGCCGTTCCTGAATTTGCAGGCGGCGCGAAAAGGCATTGAGCACCCGCGCGAGCTTGGAAATGCCAACCACCTTGTCGCGCGGCAGATAAGCAATCGAGGCTGTGCCGGTGATCGGCGCCATGTGATGTTCGCAATGCGATTGGAAAGGAATGTGCTTCAGCAGCACAAGCTCCTGATAGCCGCCCACTTCCTCGAACTGACGGGCGAGGTGCGCCGCCGGATTCTCGCCGTAACCCTGGCAATACTCTTTCCAGGCGCGCGCAACGCGCTTGGGCGTATCAATCAGTCCTTCGCGCGAGGGGTCTTCCCCTGACCAACGCAGCAAAGTGCGAATTGCCTCTTGCACCTCATCGGGTACGAGCAGCTTGCCCGTAATTGACTCGTCGTCATCATCCGGACCTGAAAAATCATCGCCCGGAAGACCATCTGCAAGTTTGTCTGTCATGTCATGAGGCTTTTAATGTTGCGCAATCACCAGCTCGTCTGGATGCGCCATGTTAAGGTCAGAGCGCAGCAGCTCTCCCACCAGATCGGGATCGGCATGCCGGGGATCAAGCAAAGCGACGCGATTTTTGAGGCGGTCGCGCTCTGCGGTCAGGTCCTTGAGCTCTTTTTCCCGCTGATCGAGCAGCCGCGCGTTCTCGTTCCACGCGAGCAAGCCGCTGGGGCCCACTAAAGCAACCGCACCCAGCAGCAGCAGCGCCAAGAGCGCGAACGACTGCGAAACGCTCTGACGCGGAATTCTAAGATGGGTAGCAGCACGTTTCATCGACTGTCACAGAATCACACTTGCCCGGCAGGTTCAAGGCAAAACCGCAAGCACCGCTGATAATCCTCGCGATCGGCGCGCTTTGTCCAGCCACGCTGACTGCCGATCAATCCGGAATCACCGCCGTCGTCTCGATCTCGACCAGTGCCGCCGCTTCCACCAGACGGGTCACCCCGACAACCGCCATCGCCGGGAAGTTCTTGCCAATCACCTCGCGCCAGACGGCCCCGATCTCTGGCAAGTGATCGCGGTAAGCGTCCATGTCGGTCACATACCATGTCATCCGCACGACATGTTCCGGCGCAGCACCTGCTTCGGCCAGCACAGCGACCGTGTTTTCGAGGCACTGGCGCAATTGCGCTGGCAGACCGGAGGGAAACGCTTCAGCGGCATCCCAGCCAACCACGCCGCCAGTCCAGACCGTGGTGCCGCGCGCCACGATGCCGTTGGCATAGCCTTTGGGGCGCGGCCAACCCGGGGGCAATAGCGCGCGGTGCACCGTCATGCCGGCGCACCTTCGGCAACGGCGGCAAACACCGGCAAGGCGCGGGTCACATCGGACCAGGGATGCGGGCGAGAAGTCGTGAAATCCATCTGCACGACAGTCTGCAACACCGAAAAGCGCGGCTCGCCGTCCACGGTGACGGTGGTTTGAAACGTGAGTGATGTGCGGCCAAGCTTCACCGGCACAATCTCGAACGTAATCAGCTCACCAAGGCGGCAAGGGTGCGTGAACTGCACTTGCAAATCGATCGTCGGGATCCCCAGACGTTCACGCAAATGCGTCTGCGCGCGGTCGGCCCCAGTCACCTCGGTCATGAAATCTTCCACTGCGCCGTCGAGTATCTCGAGAAGCCGCGGGAAATAAGCAAATCCCGCCGGGTCGCAATGCGCAAAGCGAACAGGATAAGTGTAACGATACGTCATGCAGCATTTGCTTTCAGAAGAGCCCGGGCAAATAGGCGCGAGCGATGAACGGACCTGTCCTCTCCCGTCAAATCCCTCAGGTCAATTCCCTTCAAACACCGGGGCACGCTTTTCGGCAAAGGCCTTATAAGCGCGCGTAAAGTCACCCGTCGTCATGCAGATGGCCTGCGCCTGCGCTTCCATCTCGATCGCGACATCGAGGCTTACCGCCCATTCGATATTGAGCTGGTTCTTGGTCATGCCATGCGCAAAGGTCGGCCCAGCGGCCAGCGACGCCGCTATTGCTTGCGCCTCGGCCAGCACATCGCCGTCGATGATGCGGTTGAAAAAGCCCCAGCGGTCGCCTTCATCGGCCGTCATCACACGTCCGCTGAACAGCAGTTCGGATGCCCTGCCCTGTCCGATCAGGCGCGGCAGAATGGCGCACGCGCCCATGTCGCAGCCAGAAAGCCCCACCCGCGTGAACAGAAACGCAGTCTTTGCGCGGGGCGTGGCATAGCGCAAGTCGCTTGCTATCGCGAGGATGGCGCCTGCGCCGACACAGACGCCGTCGATCGCCGAAATGATCGGCTGCGGGCACGCGCGCATCGCCTTGACCAGATCGCCGGTCATGCGGGTGAACGCCAGCAATTCGGGCATCGCCATCCTGGTCAGCGGCCCGATAATCTCATGTACATCGCCGCCGGAGCAGAAATTGCCGCCCGCGCCGGTCAGCACGACAACCTTGACCGCAGGAGTGTAAACCAGCGTGCGAAACAGGTCGCGCAGTTCGGCATAGCTGTCAAAGGTCAGCGGATTCTTGAGATCGGGCCGATCAAGCGTAATCGTGGCCACCCCTGCCGCAAAGCTCCAGCGAAAGTGGGCCGGCGTATAGTCCTCAGGCGTCATTGGCATCTTCTCCGGCAATCGACATTTTGAGTGCGCCGAGCAGATCGAACAACTTCTCGCGCTGCTCGCGGTTCAGGCTGTTCATCATTGCATCGACCCATTCGTGGTGTGCCGACGCCAGTGTCTCGAAATGCGCTGCGCCGCTCTGGGTCAGTTGCACGATCGAGACGCGCCGGTCGGTCGGCGATGGCGATATCGCGACATGACCATCGCGCACCAGCAGGCGCACCAACGCGGTTACATTTCCGTTCGAGACCAGCAGGGATGACGAAAGCGCGCCCATCGTCATGCCCAGCGGGTGCCGATCCAGCGCCGCCAGCACATCAAAACGCGGCAAAGTCGCGTCGAATTGATCGGCCAAACGACGCTTCAGCCGCTTTTCAACCACCATCGTGCACGACAGCAGCCGCAGCCAGAGCCGCAGGTTCATCGTGTCGCCCAGCGCGCCGTCGTGCTTTTCCCGGATCGTCGCCACTTGCGTCACATCACTTCTCCGCCGGCCACTACAATCGCCTGGCCTGTCACCGACCGGTTCTCAGGAAGGCACAGCCAGCGCACGGCGGCGGCCACTTCAGCCGGCTCGATCAGGCGACCTTGCGGGTTGAACCGCGTCAACGCGGCGCGTCCGTCCTGGCCCGTTGCTTGCTCGATCCGCTCGATCGCTTCGTCCACAATCGCCGTGTCGGTAAAGCCGGGGCACACCGCGTTGACGGTCACCGATGTGGCCGCAAGTTCGCTCGCCAGTGCGCGGGTCAACCCGATCACGCCGTGCTTGGCCGCAACATAGGCGGATGTATAGGCATAGCCTTTCAGCCCCGCTGTGCTGGCGATGGTCACGATCCGTCCTGCTGCAGCCGCCTTCAAATCAGGCAGCGCCGCCTGCATGCAATGAAAAGCGCCGTCAAGGTTTACCGCCAGCGCTGCCCGCCACATCTCGGCGGTGGTGCGGCCAAACGGCGCAGTGGCGACGGCTCCTGCATTGTTGATCAGAATGCCGATGGGCCCATGAACGCGCCGCGCGCCTTCAAAAGCGGCAGCAACCGCAGCGGCATCGGTGACGTCGGCAACTTCGAGATGCGTGCCGGACAAAGCCGCCGCAGCATCCCGCAGCACAGCCTCGCGCCGCCCGATCAGGGTCAGCTTCGCCCCGTCGCTGGCCAGTGCGCGCGCAATCGCTGCGCCGATCCCGGTGCCGCCGCCGGTGATGACCGCGTGGATGCCCTCCAGCATCATGCTTCTAGCGCTGGTGCGGTTTCTGCTGCCCGCTGAAGATTGCGCGCCAGTTGCGCCTGCCCCGCCAGATAGGGCGGCGGCACGATCACTTGGCGGTAATCCTGCTGCGCGGCGGCGCGCAAAGTCCACATCGGGTCGATCAGGTGGGCTCTGCCGATGGCGATCAGATCCGCGCGACCGGAAAGGATGGCCGAATTGACATGGTCGGTTTCGAAAAAGTTGCCCACGGCCATCGTTGCGGTGCGCGCTTCATTGCGGATCTGGTCGGCAAACGGGGTCTGGAACATGCGGCCATAAACCGGCTTTGCCTCGGCCCAGGTTTGCCCTGCGGAAACATCGATCAGATCGGCCCCTGCGCCCGAGAATGCGGTGGCGATATGCACCGCCTCGTCAGGGGTAACGCCTGCATCGCCCATCCAGTCATTGGCCGAAATGCGCACCGCCATCGGCCGCTCGGCAGGCCAGACCGAGCGCATCGCAGAGAAAACCTCCAGCGGAAAGCGCAAGCGGTTTTCCAGCGTTCCGCCATATTCATCCGTGCGATGGTTGTGCAACGGCGTGATAAAGCTCGACAGCAGATAGCCGTGCGCCGCATGCAACTCGATCATGTCGAACCCGGCGGCAATCGCGCGCGCGGTGGCGGCGGCGAATTGATCGCGCACTACATTCATGTCCGCGCGGGTCATCGCGGCAGGCCGCGCATTATCAGCGGTCCAGCGTACTTCCGAAGCCGCCAGCAGCGGCCAGTTGCCGCTCGGCAGTGGCACATCCATGCCTTCCCAGCCCCGCCCTGTCGAACCCTTGGGTCCGGCATGGCCCAGTTGCAAACAGAACTTCGCGCCGCTGTTGGCATGGACGAAGTCAACGATCCGCTTCCACCCCGCGGCATGTTCCTCGTTATACATGCCGGGGCAGCCAGGGGTGATGCGCCCCTCCGCTGAAACGCAGGTCATTTCCGTATAGACGAGCCCTGCGCCGCCCTGCGCACGCGTGCCATAATGGACAAGGTGGAAATCGCCGGGCATGCCATCTGCTGCCATGTATGTGGCCATTGGCGAGACAACGACCCGGTTGGTGATCGGCATGTCGCGCAGGCGGAACGGCGCGAACATCGGCGGTGCCGCCTTGTTGGCCGGCGCCCCGCTGGCCTGTGAAAGGAACCAGCGCTCGACGCGTTCAAGCCACACTGGATCGCGCAGCCGCAGGTTCTCATGGCTGACCCGCTGCGAGCGGGTGAGCAGCGCATAAGTGAACTGCAGCGGATCGAAATCGAGATAGCGATCCAGCGTCTCGAACCACTCGGTCGAATTGCGCGCCGAATTCTGCAGCTTGAGCACCTCGACCGAACGTTCCGCCTGATACTCGGCAAGCGCAGCACTGCGCGAAAGGCCCGGCCGGTTCAGCACCTCGGCCAGCTTGATGGCATCCTCGAGTGCCAGCTTGGTGCCCGATCCGATCGAGAAATGCGCCGTATGCGCCGCATCGCCGATCAGGATGAGCTTATCGTAGGCCCATTGTTCGCACAGCACCCGGCGAAAATTGAGCCATGCTGCAGAGCCGATCAGGTGTTTGGCATTCGCCATAAGCGGATGGCCGTCCAGATCCTCTGCAAAGATCGCTTCGCAGGCCTTGGCCGTTGCCTCCTGATCCATGCGATCAAAACCAAGCCCCTCCCAAGTGCCTTGCGCGCACTCGACGATGAACGTGGAAAGCGCATCTTCAAACCGGTAGGCATGCATCCAGATCCAGCCATGCGGCGTCTGCTTGAAGCTGAAAGTGAAAGCTTCGAAATTCTTGCTTGTGTCCAGCCAGACGAACTTGTTGGCCCGCGTCTGGATATCGGGCTTGAAATGGTCGGCATAGCGTTCGCGCAAACGGCTGTTCACACCGTCGGCGGCGATCACTAGATCATAATCGGCATAATCTGCCAGGTCGCTGCCAAACTCATGCTCGAAATGGAGATTGGCGCCCAGTTCCCGGGCACGGTCCTGCAAGATGGCCAGCATCCGTTTGCGCCCGATCCCGATGAAGCCATGCCCCGATGAGCGCACCGCCTCGCCGCGTATCTTGACTTCGATATCGTCCCAATGCGCGAATTCGGAAGCAATGGTTTCGGCGCTGACCGGATCGTTGCGGCGCAGATTGTCCACCGTCTGGTCAGAAAACACGACCCCCCAACCAAAGGTGTCGTTCGCCTTGTTACGTTCGAACACATCGATCTGGTGCGATGGATCGCGCAGCTTCATCGAGAGCGCGAAATAAAGGCCCGCTGGCCCGCCGCCCAAACATGCAATCCGCATAACCAACTCCATCAAGATGCTTTAAGCATGAAGCAAATTAAGAGGCGCTTCAAGCACAAAGCATCGCCCGCAAGGGTTTGGGTGCGGTGGGTGTATCAACGACGAGCCCCCCGGCGATCGGCTCTGGGTTGAGCGATGGCCGGGGGGCTGGTGCATGTTGTTTCGGAGCGGCGCGCTGCGCCGCTCCGGTTGATCGAGGTGTGATCAGGCCATGATCAGGAAGTCATCGAACG
>NZ_CAMBTS010000056.1 GCF_945870625.1 Novosphingobium sp. Chol11
GCCGCGCGGCCCGAGTCCGCGTTCGCAATCGTGATCGCGCCGAACTTTGCGCGGCCCACCAGATGCGGCGCGTCCGCTTCATCGTCGCGCCGTGCGTCCCACAGCGAGTTGTATTCGGCGGAATAACCGTGGGGCCAGCGGTTGACGGTGATCGCGGCGATGTCCTTGTTCGCGTCGAAGCCGTGCTGGCCCAGCGCGCGGGTGAGCAGGTCGACCGCGCGGCTTTCGAAGGTGGCAAAGGGCGTGGCGAGAAGTTCGGCGCGGCCGGCGCGGCTTTGTTCGTGTTCGGGCAGGCCGGGGGCGTGGGGATAGCTGCCCAGTTCGAGCAGGATCGGCTCGTCGGGGGTTTTGGGGCCGGTGTAGCCGCCGATCTCGACCACGCGGTCCAGCCCGAAGCTGGTGTACCAGCCTGCCGGGCACCATGCGCGGCTGACGCCTGCCTTGGCAAAGGCGCGCCAGTTGGTGAGCGCCACGCTGGTATAGCATAGCGGCTCTTTCACCAGTTCATGGAGGCCCGCCTTCTGCGGCTCGGGCAGCTCGGGGATCAAGTAGGGGATCACCATGTTCCAGCAGGCCATCACAACATGGCGCGCGGCGACTTTGTGGACCTCCCCGCCGTTCGAATAAACGATATCTGCCCCAGCCGTGCCGCGATTGGCGACGCGCACGACCACGCTCGACAAGCGGATGCGCACCTGATTGTCGGCGCTGTCGAGCGTTTCATAATTGCAGGGCGCGAGCACCGATTCCTCGGCCGTCACGCCTGCCTTCATGAAGCCGGGCACCAGCCCCGCGACCAAAAGCCGCGCAATCGAACCGTTGCCGTCGGGGAAATGGAACGAGTACGAGCCGCCGGTATTGGCAAAGCCGCGCGGGGTGTGGCCCATGCGCATGGTGCCGCCCTTGTCGATCTTCAGCCCCTCGAAACCGATGAACCGCGCGCCCCAGGCATCGAGCGCCGAGATGGCATCGCCCGCCGCGCACCACCAGCCAAGCGGGCGGTTTTGATACCACCACACCGATTCCTCGTTCATCCCGCCGTGCTTCAGCATGAAATCGCGGTAGCTGATGCGGCTCATGTAATCCTTGCGCTCGGCCATCGGCATCGTGCCCAGCGGGTCGCTGGTCCCGGCTTCGCGCGCCACGATCTGCGCCTGCGCCGCGGCGGAGAGCGGCGACCGGGCAAGGCTTTGCGCCAGCGTTTCGGACTTGGGCATGCGGATCAGAGCATCGCGGCCAAAGGTCTCGCGGTCGAAAAACACCCCGCCGGTCAGCCCCGCTGCGCTGAGCGCCGCCCCTGCGTGTTCCTCATACTTTTCCGCCAGCGCGGGGACATCGATGCCGATGCGGCGCAGCAGGCCATCGGCGACCGGGCTATAAGGCTCCGGGCTATCGATGCCGAGCGTGCCGCCGTTGATGATCAGCCGCTTGCCGTCGATGTTGAATTCGTTGCGCTTGGCATGGCCGCCCACGTCGTCGTGGTTTTCCAGGATCAGGATGCGCGCCTTGGGGTTTTTGTCGCGGTAAAACATCGCCGCCGAAAGCCCGCTGATGCCGCCGCCGACGACGACAAGGTCATAGTCTTCCATCGCCGGGCCGGCCAGCGCCTGCCCCACCGCTTCGCCATCGCGCAGCGCGTGGGCGGTTTCAAACGAGCCGGGATGCGATCCGCGCATGCCGGTGCGCAAGGGGGGGTAATAGCCGCCGGGCTCATCGGGAAAGGCGGGCAGTGCCGCGCTGGCGGGCACAGTCAGGCCGAGCGCGGCGGCGGCGGCAGCCGATCCGGCGGCGGCCCCTTGCACGAAATCGCGGCGGGTGACGTTCGGTCCCAAAGTGTGCTTGTCGCTCATCTTGCGCATCTCCCATCGGCACAGGGTCTTTACACGTGCTACTGTGATCACATACGCTGGCGCGATGCAATGCCCTCGTTAGGGCGCTAGGATCATCGCACCATGCAGCTTCCCTTCGCGAGACCCAATTCACGGCGGGGATTTCTGGCCGGGATAGGTGCCGCCGCTGTCGGCATCACCTTTTCGGGGCTGGCGGGATGCAAGGGCAAGAGCGGGCCGCAGCTCAACTTCTACACCTGGGATACCTACGTCGGCAAGAATACGCTGGCGGGCTTTGAAAAGGCGACCGGCGTCAGCGTCAACATGAGCCTTTATTCCAACAACGACGAGCTGTTTGCCAAGCTGCGCAGCGGCAATCCCGGCTATGATGTGGTGGTGCCGTCCAACGATTTCACACAGCGAATGGCCAAAGCGGGCATGTTGATGCCGCTCGATCATGCCAAGCTGCCCAATATCAAAAACATCGCTCCTGCTTTCCAAGACCCGCCTTATGATCCGGGCCGCAAGTTCGCGATGCCTTATACCTGGCTGGTGCTCGGCATCGGCTACCGCAAATCGAAGGTCCAGGGCGTGCCCGACAGCCTCAAATGGGTGCTCGATTCGGATCGCTACAAGGGGCGGATCGCGCTGATTTCGGATGCGGCGGACCTCTGCCGCCTGACCGAAATCTATTTGGGGCATGATATCAATGCGTTCGATCCCAAAAAGGTCGCGCAAGTGCAGGATCTGCTGATCCGGCAAAAGCCCAATATCGCCACCTTCCATGATGACAACGGGCAGGATCTGCTGCTGTCGGGCGATTGCGATCTGGTGATCGAATACAACGGCGATATCGCGCAAGTGGTGAAAGAGGACAAGGATCTGGCGTTCGTGGTGCCGCGCGAAGGCAGCATCATCCAGTCCGACCAGCTGTGCATCCCCACCGGCGCGCCCAATCCGCAAGCAGCCCACGCCTTCATCAATTATCTGCTGAGCGCCGAGGGCGGCGCAGATGTGGCGCAGACCATCGCCTATCCCACGCCCAACGCCGCCGCGCTGGCGCTGATGGACCCGGCTTATCGCCAAAACCAGGCCATCTTTCCGCCGCAAGAAGCGATGGCCAAGTGCGTTTATGCGCAATATCTCGGCGAGGCGCCCTACCGCGCTTATCAAGACATGATCACCCGCGTTCGCGCGGCTTGAAGGAGCAAAACCCCGTGGCCACAGACTTTGCAACCATCGACCGCGCCCCAGATGTTGCGGACGATCTCGACATGTCGCATTTCTGGATGCCGTTCACCAACAACCGCTACTTCAAATCCAATCCGCGCATGTTCGTGTCGGCCAAGGACATGCATTTCACCACCGATGATGACCGGTCGGTGCTCGATGCCACCTCGGGGCTGTGGTGCGTCAATGCCGGGCATGGCCGCGCGGCGATCACCGAGGCGATCCGCGAGGCGGCGGGCGTGCTCGATTTCGCGCCCACATTCCAGTTGGGCCATCCCTCGCCGTTCCGCCTTGCCAGCGCGGTCGCCAAGATCATGCCGCCGGGGATGGACCGCATTTTCTTCACCAATTCGGGCTCTGAAAGCGCGGATACCGCGCTCAAGATGGCGCTGGCCTATCATCAGGCCAAGGGCGACAGCGGGCGCTTCCGGCTGATCGGGCGGCAGCGCGGCTATCATGGCACCAACTTCGGCGGGCTTTCGGTCGGCGGCATCGGCGGAAACCGCAAGCGTTATGTCAGCCAGGTCTGGGGCGTTGACCATCTGGCGCACACGCACGGCGACGCGGCGCGCTTTCAGCGAGGGCTGCAGCCGAGCAACGGCGGGCTGGCCAACGAGCTGGAAGAGCTGGTTTCGCTACATGGGGCCGAGACGATCGCGGCAGTGATCGTCGAGCCGGTCGCGGGATCAACCGGCGTGCTGGTGCCGCCGATGGGCTATCTCCAGCACTTGCGCGAGATCACCAAGAAATACGGCATCCTTCTCATTTTCGATGAAGTGATCACCGGGTTCGGCCGGATCGGCGCGGCCACCGCTGCCGAGGCCTTTGGCGTCACCCCCGATATCATCACTTTGGCCAAGGGCCTCACCAATGCCACCGTGCCGATGGGCGCGGTCGCCGCAAGCCGCGAAATCCACGATACCATCGTCCACGGCGCGCCAGCGGGGATCGAGTTCTTCCACGGCTATACCTATTCCGGCCATCCGCTCGCCGCCGCCGCCGGGCTCGCCACGCTCGATCTGTATGCGCGCGAGGGGCTGTTTGCCCGCGCCGCCGCGATGGCGCCGGTGTGGGAGGATGCGCTGCATGGCCTACGCGATTGCCCGCATGTGATCGATATCCGCAATTGCGGGCTGGTCGGCGCGGTCGAACTCGCGCCGCGCGACAACGCCATCGGCGCGCGCGGCATGGAAGTGTTCCACCGCGCCTTTGACACCGGGCTGCTGATCCGCGTGACCGCCGACACGATCGCGCTCTCGCCCCCACTGATCGTGAACGAGGCGCAAATCCACGAGATCGCGGACGTGATCCGCAAGGTGCTGCACGAGGTCGCTTGAGGGTCAGCGCGCGTTCAGGTGGAGCTTGCGATTGTGGCGGCGGCCGATGCGGGGTAACCGGCATCTCACAAGCCTGATCGGGAGAGACCTTCGATGCGCACATCCACGCAAGCCGCGCTGCTCTGCGCAGCCGCCATCCTTCCTTTTGCGGCGCAGGCGCAAATCCTGCCCACCTCGGCGCAAGGCGACGTAGCAATCACGATCTACAACAACGATCTGGCGCTCGTGCAGGATACGCGCACGATGACCCTGCCAAAAGGGCGCAGCAGGCAAGAGTTTCCCGATGTTTCCGCCAATATCCGGCCCGAGACCGTCACGCTCTCGGCGGGCGGCGCAGGGATCGTCGAACAGAACTTCGATTATGACCTGCTCACGCCCGACAAGCTGATGGATAAGGCCGTGGGCCAGACCGTCACCCTGGTGCGCACCAACCCCGCCACCGGCGCGGAAACGCGCGAGAGCGCGACCATCCTTGCTAACAACGGCGGCACCATCGTGCGCGTGGGCGACCGGATCGAAGTGCTCGGCGGATATGGCGCGCGAGTGGTCTTCCCCAGCCTGCCAGCGGGCCTGCGCGCGCGGCCAACGCTTTCGGTTACGCTCGATGCCGATGCAGGCGGCGCACGGCCGGTCACGCTCAATTACTTGAGCCGGGGCTTCGGCTGGTCGGCCGATTATGTTGCGCTGTTCGATGATGCGGCGGGCAAGATCGATGTGCAGGGCTGGATCACGCTGAACAACAACAGCGGAACCGCCTTCCCCGATGCCAAAGTGCTGCTGGTGGCGGGTGCTGTCGGCCAGCAAGACGACAACAACGGCTATCAGTCGGCGCGCCCGAGGATGATGCGCGGGCCATCGGGCAACAGCCCCGGCACCGAGACCGCCAATCGCGAGACCCTCGGGGACTTTTACCTCTATCCCATCGCGGGCCGCACTACCGTTGCCAATGCGCAGCAAAAGCAGGTGAGCTTCCTCGATGTCGCAGGCGCGCCTGCCAGCAAGGGCTATTATTTCCGCAACGACTGGCTGGGCAGCCGCGACGAGGCGGCGAGCGTGGACAGCGTGCTGCGCTTCTCCTCCTCGCGCTCCGGCGGCCTTGGTGATGCACTGCCCGCAGGAACGGTGCGCGTCTACATGCGCGATGCGCGGGGCGCGCCGCAGTTTATCGGCGAAAACCGCATCGGCCACACGCCGATGGGATCGAGCCTCGCGCTCAAAACCGGCGAGGCGTTCGACGTGAAAGTGCAGCCCACCGTGCAAAAGCGCGAGCGGATCATGAGCGATGAATGGGCGCGCACCGCGCGCTACCGCATCAGCGTGGACGGCAAGCCGCCGCGCGAGGTGACGATCGACGAGACCAAGGAATTCTGGCGCACCACGATGACCTACAAAGTCACCAACGCGAAGCCGACGCCGGTGACGGTCGAAGTGGTGCAGGCGGGCCTCGACACCTGGTGGGGCGATAACCGTGTGCCGAGCGAGAGCATCAAGGGCACGCAGCGCTCCGCCGACGAGCGCACGTGGCAGGTGCCCGTGCCCGCCAATGGCGAGACGACGCTGACCGTCCAGTTCGATACCCGGTACTGAGCGGGAGCGCCCGGCGTTGCGCCGCTTTCTCGCGTTGGCTGCGTTCCTTGCCGCTCCGGCATGGGCGCAGACGGTCGTCGTCTCGCCCGCGCCCCAAAGCACGGCGGTCACGGTGTACCGCGCGCCGGAGCGCGCCAGCGACACCGCGATGAATCTCGGCTGGCTGGAAGGCTATGCGCTGATCACCGAGAAGCGCACCGTTTCCATTCCGAAGGGCCGCGCCACGGTGCGGTTTGAAGGGGTAGCGGCAGGGCTGTTTCCCGAAAGCGCAATCATCAGCGGCCTGCCCGCCGGGGTGCGCGAGAAGAACATGGACGCCGACCTGCTCTCGCCCGCCACGCTCTATGCGCGCGGGTTCGGGCGCCCTGTGCTGCTGCGCCGCCTGCACCCCAAAAGCGGCAAGGAGCAACTGGAGCGGGCGGTGATCCGCTCCGCGCCAGATGGTTCGGCCATCTTGCAGACCGCAGACGGCTTCGAAGCGATCAATTGCAGCGGCCTTCGCGAGAGCATCACCTATCCGGGCGTGCCTGCCGATCTTTCGGCCAAGCCGACGCTTTCGGTGGAAACGGATTCACCGGTTGCGGCGAAAGTAACGCTGTCGCTGTCCTATCTGGCATGGGGCTTTAATTGGCAGGCAAACTATGTGCTGCGCATGCGAGAGGATGGCCGCAAAGCCGATCTCGATGCCTGGGTCACTTTGGCGAGCAGCGATAGCACCAGTTATCCTGAGGCCGAGGCAGCGCTGGTCGCGGGCAAAGTGAACCGCGAAGCCGATAACGGTGCGCGTCCCGAGCCAACGGGGGATAGCCTTACATTCCGGTGCTTCATTGGGCCGATGCCTGAGCCCTTGCCGATGTCAGCCCCGCCGCCGCCGCCGCCCGCGATGATGGAACGGGCCGATATGGTGGTGACCGCGATGCGCATGAATGCGCCGATGATGAAGGCTGCTGTCGTGGTGCAACAGGAAGCACTCGGCGATCTCAAGCTTTACCGGGTGCCGATGCCCACCACCGTCGCAGCCAACGCGCAAAAGCAGGTGATGCTGGCCCAGAAGCGCGGCGTTTCGGTCACACCGTTCGTGCAGGTCGATGTCTACGACGCTTATGTACAGGGCAATGCTGCACTCATGCTGCGCACCCGAAACCGCAAGGAAGAGGGCCTCGGCCTGCCTCTGCCCGGCGGGCCGATCACCGTATTCGAGCCGCGCGGCGAGAACGCAGTCCTGATCGGCGAGGGCGGCGTGCCCGACAAAGCCGTGGGCGAGGACCTTGATCTGCGCATCGGCACCGCCACGCAAGTAACGCTGGAGGCCAGCGAGACGCGGCAGAATGACAAGACGCGCGCTGTAACGCTGACCGCGAGCAACGCCCGCGCGCAGCCGGTGCGGCTGGAGGTGCGCATCGCCAAGGACGATGGGACGCTGCTGCTCACGCCCTCGGCCAAGTTGAAGCGCAAGGACGGGCGCGATGTGTGGGCGGTCACGGTGCCCGCGAACGCGCGCGCGACTTTGCGTTACACGTTGCGGCGGCCGAGCTAGCTCAGACCAGCATCCCCGCCAACCTTCCGCGCACGATGTCTTCCGCATCGGCCATGATCCGCCCGATCAGCTCGGCGCACGTGGGCACATCGTGAACCAGGCCCTGCACCATCCCGGCCCAGAACACGCCCTTGGTCATGTCGCCGGTCTCCAGCAATTCCTTGCCCGCCGCGCCCGCGACCAGCCCGCGCCCAACACCGAACCCGCCCGAAGCGAGCATCGGAATTTTGACCTTGTCCGCTGCCGCCGGGATCAACACGAGGCCGGGAATGTCATCCTCGCCCGGATGCCCCGCGCATTCGAAGCCATCGATCGAGATCACGTCGCCGCCCGCACGCTCGGCCGAGAGCGCATGGCGCACAGCGGTGCATTTGTGCAGTATCTAGATGCCGTGCGGGCGCAGCATTTCCACGATTTCGCGCACCGCCGGGGTGCCTGCCGTCTCGACGATCTTGATCCCGCCATCGATGATGGATTGCGCATAAGCCTTGTAATCGGGCGAATTGATCGTGGGGAACACGGTGATGTTCACGCCAAAAGGCTTCGATGTCATCGCGGCGCAGCGCTCGATTTCCTCGCGCAGCTTTTGCAGGCTCGGCTGCGTCAGCGCGGTGAGGATGCACAGCCCGCCCGCATTCGAAACCGCGCTGGTCAGCTCGGCATAGCCGACCGATTGCATGCCGCCCTGCACGATGCGATGCTCGATCTCGAGCATCGCGGTGATCCGCGTCTTGAAAGCCCTCGTCCTGTCCCCTGTTATTCTGGCATCGCTTAAGTGCTAGCGCATGAGCCGCGCTACTATCTGTTTCGCGGCAAGGCTGACATCTTCCCAGGTCTGGGCAAAATCTTCCTGCGTACCGAAATAGGGATCGATCACCGCCGTTCCCTCGCGCCCGGGCACAATATCCATCAGCAGGCCCACTTTGGCCGACGCGCGGCGCGGCGCAATCCGCCCCAGATCGCGCAGGTTCTGCTGATCGAGCGCGAAAATCCTCTCGAAACGGCGAAAATCGTCCTGGCTCACCTGTCGCGCGCGATAACCCCCGATGTCGATGCCGTTGCTTAAGGCCTCGGCCTGCGCGCGCTCGTCGGGCGGGCTGCCGGCATGCCAGCCGCCGATACCCGCCGAATCGATGGTGATGGCAATGCCTGCGGCCACTGCCTCCGCCCGCAGCGCCGCCTCAGCCAGCGGAGAACGACAGATATTGCCGAGACAGACGAACAAAACCGAAGGCTGTGTCACCGAGTCACCATGCTCCGTTGTGCCGCCCTGCCCATCGCCAGCAGAAAAGGATCTGCCTCCTGCCGCTCAGAGAACCCTGCCTTGCCGCCAATGTCCAGCCAGCTTGCGCTCACCAGCACTTGCCCGATCGCGCCGCCCAAGGTCTCGCCCGGCCCCAATAAGACAATGCGATCCGGCGCAAACTCGCGGGTCGCGGCGGTCATCGCCGCGGTAAAATCATAAGCAGCGGTGATCTGATGCCCGAACGTGTAGTCCCACAGTTCATGAGTGTCCGTCTCGAAGCGCCTCCAGATCTTGCCGCGCCCGTCGATCAGCGGCACCTGCGGCGCGCCAAACCACTCTGGCGCCAGGCTGGCGCGTGCGGCATCGGCGCTCTGCTGCATCAGCGGCGTATGAAACGGACCATGCCCTGCCAGCCGCAGCGGTGCGCGCGGCATGGCCGGGCCTAATTCTTTCAGAGCGGCATCCAAAGCATCCAGCGCCGCCTCCGGCCCCGCCACCACCAGCATCCCGCCAAGCCGAATTGAGGGGAGCACGCCCGCCTGTGCGCATGCGGTCTCCACCGCGCGCGCCAGCCCCGGATCGACCCGCCAGTGCTCGTCCGCCAGCACCAGCACAGCTTGCCCGCCCGGCGCGTGGCGCTGCGAATTGCGCCCCATCGCATCGGCAATGGCAAAGCCGTGCTCGCCCGAAACCGCACCTGCGCAAGCCAGCGCGGTATACCAGCCCATCGAATTGCCCGTCACCGCGACAACGTCGAACCGCTCGGTGTCGATGCTCAGGAAATCGAGATAACTGGCGGCATAGATCAGCGGCGCGGCCACATCGCCGCGCAGATACAGCTTGGGCTCAAACTTTTTCGCGCCGTCGAGCGCGGTAAGCGTCTCCGCGCCGCCCGCCGCGCGCATCGCATCGAACATGGCAAGTTCGGCCCGCCCGCCTTGCTGGCGCGCGAGCGTGCCCAATTCGGGCGCATTATACGTCCCCCGGCCCGGGCAGACGACGACGATGGACTCTCTAGCCACCTGCCATCTCCAGCGCTTTCGCCACAATCATGTCGCGGCTGGGCAAAGTAGCGGTGGCGGCGCGGCCAAGCGGGATGAAGCTGTCGGTTGCGGCGATCCGCTGCACCGGCTTTCCGGGGGCCTGCTCGGCGAACAGCGCCATCAGCGCCTCGCTTTGCGAGCCGGTGATGCGGCATTCATCGACCACCAGCACTTTGGCGCAAGGCCCAACTGCAGCAAGCAGCGCATCCTGCGCCAGCGGCGCGATCCAGCGCAGATCGATCACCCGCGCCGCCACGCCCTGCTCCGCCAGCAGCTTTTGCGCCTGCAGCGAGAGATAAACCCCGTTGCCATAGGTCACGATGGCAAGGTCTTCGCCCACACCGTGCACGCCCACCTCGCCCAGCCGGATTTCCGCTACGCCGGGCGCTTCATAAACCGAGGTCCACCCGCCATCGCCTTCGCTGTGCAAATCGCGCGTCATATAAAGCGCAATCGGCTCGACAAAGATCACCACGCGGCCGTCCTCATGCGCCAGCCGCACGCTTTCACGCAGCATGAGCACCGCATCAGCACCGCAACAGGGCACCGCGATCACAATGCCCGGAATATCGCGGAACACGGCCAGACTGTTATCGTTGTGGAAATGCCCGCCGAAGCCCTTCTGATAAGGCAGCCCCGCAATGCGCAGCACCATCGGATTGGTGAACTGGCCGTTCGAGAAGAACGGCAATGTGGCCGCCTCGCCCCGGATCTGGTCCTCGGCATTGTGGACATAGGCGAGGAACTGGATTTCCGGCAGCGGCAGCAAGCCATTATGCGCCGCGCCGATGGCAAGGCC
Organism: Novosphingobium sp. Chol11; assembly: GCF_945870625.1. Lineage (GTDB taxonomy): Bacteria > Pseudomonadota > Alphaproteobacteria > Sphingomonadales > Sphingomonadaceae > Novosphingobium. The sequence goes on from NZ_CAMBTS010000056.1 coordinate 10,609, forward strand.
GAGGATCGCCTGCTCATCGAGCAAGGTATTGATCACCCGCGCCGAGCCGAACCGCTGATGCAGCCGCGCGGTCACGTTATAGACCCCGCCCTTCGCGCCTACATCCTCGCCGCAGACAATCGCGTTTGGATATTGCAGCAGCAGATCGGCCAGCGCCCATGACAAGAGCCGCGCCATATGCTGCGGCTTGTCCATCGCCGCCGCTTCATCGGCAAACAGCGCGGCGCGCGCCTCTGCCCCTGCCAGCGGACGCGGCGCGGCGGCGGTCCCTGGCGGCACGATGCTGGCCATCACCGCCGCTGCATCCGCCAGCTTGGGCCGCTTGATCGCCAGCTCCACCTGCCGCAGCAGCGCGGCCTCGATGCCATCATATTCCGCGCGCACATCGGCGGCGGCCATCACGCCCTCCTCGATCAGCAGCGCCGCGCTGGCGAGCAGCGGATCGCGCGCGTTGTCCGCCGCAATCTGGTCCTTGCTGAGGTACACCAGCTGCACATCATTTCCGGCATGGCCATAAAGCCGCACCGTCTTCATGTGCAGGAAAACCGGCTTTCGAAACCGCCGCGCATAATCGGCGGCCTCGCTCGCGCCGCGCCACGCATCGATCAGATCGCAGCCATCGCAGGCGATATAGTGCAGCCCCGCGCGGCCCGAAAAGCTCGCCTCGATCCAGCCGACGGGTGTGCGCGTCGATATCCCGATGCCGTTGTCTTCGCACAGAAACACGATCGGCATCGGTGTGCCCTGAAATGCGGCCCAGGCGGCGGTGTTGATCGCGCCTTGCGCGGTCGAATGGTTGGCCGAAGCATCGCCGAACGAGCACAGCACCACGCCGTCCTTCGCCAGCACCGTCTCTTCAAACCCCATCCGCCGCGCAATCCCGATGGAAAACGCCGCGCCCACCGCTTTGGGCAAGTGGCTGGCGATGGTCGAGGTTTGCGGCGGGATCGAGAGCCGCTTCGAGCCCAGCACTTTGTGCCGCCCGCCCGAAATCGGGTCCTCGGCGCTCGCGGTGAACGAAAGCAGCATGTCCCACGCCGGCGTCTCGCCCGGAACGCGGCCCGCGCGGTGGATCTGGAACGCGGCGTCGCGGTAATGCAGGAAGGCCATGTCATCGACCCGCAGCGCCTCGGCCAGCGCAGCATTGCCCTCGTGCCCCGAGGAACCGATGGTATAAAAACCCTCTCCGCGCGCCTGCAATTTGCGGCTGAGCCGGTCAAGCTGGCGGCTAAGCATCTGGCTGCGCAGCAACGCAGCGGCCCGCTGCGGAGCAAGGCCAGCCTCAGCGAGCCCCACGTTCGAGCGGCGGCGCAAAGTGCCGGCGTCGAGCGCGGCCAGAAACTGCTCGTGAACTTGCTGTGCGGCGTCCATCAGCGCTTATCCCGCATCAACCACTTCGCGGCCCAAAGCCGGATCGTCGGTGAAAAATCCGTCGAGCCCTTCGGCCAGATAGCGCTTGATTTCGGCGAGGCTGCCCTCGGGATTGCGCGCATCGTCGCCCTTGTCGTCCTTGAAGTCGGCGGCGAGGAAGCGGTTTTCGGGGCGGAAGGTGTAGCACCCGGCGAGCAGCCCGGCGCGGTGCGCGTCGGCGGCCAGCGTGGTCGGCTCGCCCAGTTTGCCATCGGGGCCGAGCGGAATGTAGCTGCGCAATTGGGGGGCGACCCAATCGGCGTAGTTCGCGATCCCTGCCAGGCCCTCGTTCGTCAACATCTCGGCATAGGTCACGCTGCCGCCCGCTGCGGCCACATCGGCGGGGCGCGCGGCCGGATCATCGATCAGCTGCATCAGCTGCACACCCGCCATCTCGCCCAGAAGCTCGCGCAGCGCCACCAGATTGGCGATTTCGAAGGATTGCACGATCACCGGGGCGCGGCGCGCAAAGCCACTGGCCATCAGGCTATCGAACAACAGCTTCTCCATCGCAAAGCCTTGCGCGGCGAAATAGGTCGAGTGCTTGATTTCGGGGATCAGCCCGATCTTGCGGCTTCGCGCGGCGCTTTCTGCTGCGGTAAAATCAAGCACTTCGTCGAAGCTGAGCAAGCGAAACTGACCATCATAGCCCGCGCTTTGCGTGCGCATCGCGCCAAGCCGCTCCTTGGCGTGCAAGGTCTTGAGCTCGGCAAAGGTGAAATCGGTGGTGAACCAGCCGTCCTCGCTCACGCCGTCGATCACTTTGGTGGTGCGCCGCGCGGCAAATTCGTCGCGCGCGGCGACATCGGTGGTCTCGGTGATGTTGGGTTCGTGCCGCGCGACCAGCACGCCGTCCTTGGTCGGCACCAGATCGGGCTCGATAAAGTCCGCCCCGTCCTCGATCGCCTTGGCATAAGCGGCGAGCGTGTGTTCGGGCCGCAGCGCCGAGGCACCGCGATGGCCCATCACCAGCGGCCGGGAAGGTCGCGCCGCCCCGCCTGCGCGCAATGGCCCGCCCCACAGCGCGGCGGCAAGCGCTCCGCCGACCCTCATCGCTCCGCGCCGCGAGAATCGCCCGGTCATGATCGTCTCCATTAATCGCCAAAAAGGTTTGTCAGAGAAGCGAGACCGTGTCGAGGCGCGGCAGCGGCGCAGCGCCCGGCTGATCGGCCCAATCGCGCCTATTGAGCACGCCGCCATCGGCGCGCAGATCGGCAATGCTGGCGAGGTCGATCTCCCCATAAACCCACTGTCCTATGCCTTCCATGCCCACCGCAATCACGCCGTCTTCGGGCATGCCGCGATCGGGCGGGCCATAGATCCCCGCTGCGCCGCGATTGATGTCGACCGCAGGCGACCACAACGCCTCGCCCACTGTGGGCGATTGCACCGCAAAGCATTGCCCCTCCAGCGCGCGGGCCTGCGCGCCGATGCGCACGCGCCAATAGCCGTGCAGGCTGTCGGTGCAGCTTGGCACCAGCAGCACCTCGGCCCCCGCCTCCACCGCCGCCCGCGCCAACAACGGAAATTCGCTGTCATAGCAGATCAGCACCGCGATCCGGCCTAGCGCGGTCTCGAACAGCGTGAGGCACTGGCCGCCCGCTATCATCCATTGCTCGCGCTCGAACCGGGTCATCACCAGCTTGTCCTGCACGCCCACTTTGCCGCCGGGCGCAAACAGGCGCGCGGCATTGCGCACTTTGCCATCGCCGTCGCAGCGCGGCGCGCTGGCGGCAAGGATATGCACGCCAAACCGCGCCGCCAGCGCCATATGCAGCGCATCGACGCGGGGCAGCAGCGCCGAGACGGTCGCAATCGAGCCCTGCAGATCGCCCATTGTGGCGGGATCGAGCGAGGCCAGCTCCATCGCGCCATATTCGGGAAATACCAGCAGCGCCGCACCCGCGCCTGCCGCTTCCTCGACCCAGCGCGCAAGCTTGGCCTCATAGGCGGCCCAATCCGCCAATTGATCGATCGGATACTGCGCGGCGGCGACCCGCCAACGGTCCTTCGCGGCTACCACTGCCGCAGCCAGAATTGCATCGGCTTGGGGCTTTCCTCCGCCTCGCCGTGCTCGCGCCAATCCAGCTGCGTGACCAGCCCGGGCACCGGGGCATAGCCGCGCTTGGTCCAGAAAACATCGTGCGGCACATAGCCTGCGGGCTTCGCGGGATGGTCGGCGGGCTGGATCACCGCGGCAAAGCAGGCCGCATTCGCTCCGCACTGGCGCGCCTGCGCCTCGCGGCGGTCGAAAAAGGCATGGCCCACCCCTTGCCCGCGATATTGGGGCAGCAGCACGCTCTCGCCGAAATAGAACAACCGCGCCGCATCGAGGCCCTGCGCAGCGAAGGGCTCCCGAAACTCGCCCTTCTGGTGGATCATCGGTGCCGCCGTCGCTGCGCCGACAATCCGCGCGCCATCGAATGCCGCCACGAGCACGGCATCGGGCGAGGCCGCATATTCGGCCAGATACTCGGCCTCCTGCTTCGCATCGCCGTCATAAAGATAGGGATAGGCGGCAAAGACCTCGATCCGCAGCGCCGCCAGATCATCCAGCGCCGCGCCGATTTCCGCGCCGGTCAAGGGGCGGACAGTGATGCTCATCCGACGACCTGCGCGGTCCAGTCGGAAAGGTTGTAATACATCGTCAGCCGCGTGATCTTGCCGCCTTCCACCGCGATGAACGCGCCCGCCGGGAGGACATAAGTCTGGCCATTCGCCTCGGGCAGGCCCTCGTCCGTCGCCAGATAGGCCCCGTGCACCACAAACTCCGCCGCCGCGCGCGTGCCGTCGTCGCTGGCCATCAGCACGATGTCGGCCAGCCGCTCCTTGTAGCAGCGCTCCATATGCGCCAGGAACGCGGCGAACTTGTCCTTGCCGATCACCCGCTCGCCCTGATTGACATCGTGCGCCACGTCGTCCGCCAGGCAATCCAGCATCCCGGCCCAATCGCCCGCGTTGAACGCGGCGTAGTAGCACTCCAGCAGGGCAATCGTCTCGGCGCGGCTCATCGGCGGGTCTCCTTAAGGAGATGCGGCAATAACGAGCCCGCAAGCACTGCGCCAGATGCACCCCCCATGCAAAATCTGCATTTCCCCGCCATTCCTCCCCGAGCTTGCTCGGGGAGGTGGCAGCGCGAAGCGCTGACGGAGGGGCAATTACCCAAACAGCTTCGCCGCCGTTTCCGCCACGCGCTTGCCCAGATAGCGCGCGCCGTCAAGTTCGCTTTCGCTGGGCTGGCGGCTGCCGTCGCCGTTCGCGATCGTGGTCGCGCCATAAGGCGCGCCGCCGGTCACTGCGTCGTTGCTCATCTGCGCCTGAAAGCCATAGTCCAGCCCGACAATGGTCATGCCGAAATGCAGCAGGTTGGTGATGATCGAAAACAAGGTGGTTTCATTGCCGCCATGCTGCGTGGCCGACGAAGTAAAAGCCGCGCCCACTTTGCCATTGAGCGCGCCGCGCGCCCACAGGCCGCCCGCCTGATCGAGAAACGCCGCCATCTGCGAGCTGATCCGGCCAAAGCGCGTGCCGGTGCCCACGATGATAGCGTCGTAATGCTCCAGATCGGCAATCGCGGCGAGAGGGGCTGCCTGATCGAGCTTGAAGTGCGCCTTTTCGGCGATCTCCAGCGGCACCGTTTCGGGCACGCGCTTCACATCGACATGCGCGCCGCCCGCGCGCGCGCCCTCGGCAATGGCGTGTGCCATCGTCTCGATATGGCCGTAAGTCGAATAATAGAGCACCAGAACTTTGGTCATCGCATCGTATCCTTTTGCCAGCGGGAGCCTATCCCCCGGGAACAGGCACAGCGATACGATGTTCCGATTGTTCGGTTCAGCAGGATAAGATCGAAGGAAACGTTCGAACAATCCGGCAAGCCGCCAGCGCACACGGTGCCCGCCACCGCAATTGCGCCGCACTGCAATTTCGCCTAAGGATGCAGCCCCGGCTTAGCGATGGTGTCGCCTCAGGTGATATCGCCGCGCTGCCGGGGTTTTTCATTCACCGTTAAGGGCTACCCTTACGCGCGAATCGCAGAAAGAAGTGCCCATGTCGCGTCGCCGCCAGATTTACGAAGGCAAGGCCAAGATCCTCTACGAAGGCCCTGAGCCGGGCACCATCATCCAGTATTTCAAGGACGATGCCACCGCGTTCAACGCGCAGAAGCGCGGCACGATCAATGGCAAGGGCGTGATCAACAATCGCATCAGCGAATATGTGTTCACCCGCCTTGCCCATATCGGCATTCCCACGCACTTCATCCGCCGGCTCAACATGCGCGAGCAGCTGGTCCGCCAGGTCGAGATCATCCCGATCGAGGTCGTGGTGCGCAATGTCGCAGCCGGCTCGATCAGCAAGCGCCTCGGCATCGAAGAGGGCGAGCCGCTGCCCCACACCCTGATCGAATATTACTACAAGGACGATGCGCTGGGCGATCCGATGGTCGCCGAAGAACACATCGCCTGCTTCGGCTGGGCCAGCAACGAGGAGATGCAGGACATTTCCAGCATGGCCATCCGCATCAACGATTTCCTCGTCGGCCTGTTCTCAGCGATCAATATCCGCCTTGTCGATTTCAAGCTGGAGTTCGGCCGCATCTGGGACGGCGACTATGCCCGCGTGATCCTCGCTGACGAAATCAGCCCCGACGGCTGCCGCCTGTGGGACATGACCACCGGCGAAAAGCTCGACAAAGACCGTTTCCGCCAGGATCTGGGCGGCGAGGAGGAGGCGTATCAAGAAGTCGCCCGCCGCCTCGGCCTGCTCGAAAACGGCGACGGCCCCAGCGAAGTGCTCGACCTCGGTGCCCACCGCAAACTGCGCTCGAAGAAGTAATTGCCGTCCTTTCCCCCCCCTCCCGCCTGCGGGAGGGGCCGGGGGTGGGCCCCGCGGCCTTCCGGGCCTTCTCGTCTAAGAAAAATTTGCCTCCGGCGGGCAAGGGCCACCGCCCTTGCATCCCAATGCCATTTCCTCCCCGAGCTTGCCTCGGGGAGGTGGCAGCGAAAAGCGCTAACGGAGGGGCAATACCTCCCCGGCACGGGGAGGGGGACCGCCCAAAGGGTGGTCGAGGGGCACCCTCAGGAAACCCCGGCGCGCCAATCATCCCCCCAGCCATAGGAATCGGCCACCGCTTCATCGAGCGCGCGGTGCGCATGGGGGCACGGTCTGTGCGCACATTCGCTTTCCCGCGATTCGCGCGTACTTCGGTCGCTTGATCGACGGCGACGAACAAAGATGCGCCACTGATCGATCTGAATTATTCCCCAGGACTGTGCCAACTATGTCAACTTAGCCCCTCACACCCTCCAAAAAAGCCCGCGCACATTCCCGCGCGCCTTGTTACGCTCCCCTCAAACCGGGGAGACCATCCATGAAGATTCGCCATACACTCATCGCTGCGCTCTTGCTGGCGAGCGCCGCCGCGCCCGCGCTCGCCGCGCCGCCGGCCTATGACGAGCGCCCGGCCAAGCTCGAGCAGCCGACGGTGTACCGCGATTATGAGCGGCGCAGCGTCGATATCCCGATGCGCGACGGGGTGAAGCTGCACACGGTGATCATGGTTCCTAAAGGCGCAAAAGCGGCGGCAATGCTGCTCACGCGGACGCCTTATGATGCGGAAGACATGACCAGCCTGAACGGCTCGGGCAGCATGAGCAGCGCGGTCGATGGCTATGACAGCGCGCCCGATGTGGTGCTGGCGGGCGGCTATATCCGCGTGGTGCAGGATGTGCGCGGCAAGTATGGCTCCGAAGGCACTTATGTGATGAACCGCCCGTTCGTGGGCACCTCGCTCAATCCGACCAAGGTCGATCACGCCACCGATACCTATGACACCATCGACTGGCTGGTGAAGAATGTGCCCGAAAGCAATGGCCGGGTCGGCATTCTGGGCATCAGCTACGATGGCTTCACCGCGCTGGCGGCATTGGTGAACCCGCATCCCGCGCTGAAAGTGGCGGTGCCGATGAACCCGATGGTCGATGGCTGGCGCGGCGATGACTGGTTTCACAACGGCGCATTCCGCCAGATCGGCATGAGCTATATCTGGGAACAGGTCGCCACATCCGACAACGCCAAGCCTTACGAAGTGACCGAAGCCGACGCCTACGACCATTTCATGCGCTATGGCTCGGCCGGGCCGCTGGGCACCGCGCACGGGCTCGACCAGATCGGCTTCTGGCAAAAGATCAAAGCGCATCAGGCCTATGACAGCTTCTGGCAGGAACAGGCGATGGACAAGATCCTCGCCAAGGCCCCGCTCACCGTGCCGACCATGCTGGTCCATTCGCTGTGGGATCAGGAAGACATCTACGGCGCGCCCGCCGTGTGGGA